>CALAQQ010000119.1 GCA_937888485.1 uncultured Clostridia bacterium | reverse complement strand
CATACAGATGGCGGTAAGCAAGCCGTACTTTTTTTTGAGTTCAGTTGCCATTTTTAAACCTCTTTCCGTTAGATTTCTGAATGCAAAATTATCATACAGAATAAATTTATAAAAGTCAACACTTGCTATTTTAAAAATAATATGTTATAATACAAAACGATTGTTAAGGAGGATGATTTATAATGTTCAAAAAAATAGCAGCAGTATTACTTATAGCTTCTTTATCGGTTACGATTGCAGCTTGCAGTGTTAAGGATAAAGATAAGAAAGAAGAACCCCAAAGCAGAACTACAACCGAGCAGGTAACACTTATTCGCAATTCTTTCAAAGATGTTTTGCCGTCATACAAATTCAAAAATGAAGTTAAAGAAAATTATGTTGACGGAATGAATTATAAATTTACCGTTAAATGTTCTCAGAAAGACTGCAATGAATATATTGATAAGGCAAAGAAAGCCGGATTTGATGTTAATCCCGTTGAGGGAACAAACTATTATTCCGCACGTACAGAGGATTATTATTCGGTTGAAATCACATATATCGGTGAAATCTTAACTGTTCTTTGCAAGCGTGTATAATTTAAATGGGTCGATGAAATCTATCATCGACCCATTTTTTTTATTTGAGTTTTCTTGCAAGGTCATTAAGGAAAAGCTCATTTTCGAGTGACACGGGAGTTGTATCCTTGTTTATGTGAACAAATTCGATGTCCATGATTCTTGCAAAGTCGCGGAGCATTTCAGCATCTGCATCATATGAAAGAACGGTATGATGTGCACCGCCTGCGATAATCCAGCATTTTGCGCCGGTGCAAAGGTCGGGCATAGCTCTCCACATCACTCTTGCAACGGGAAGATTTGGCATGGGAAGAATGGGCTTTACGCATTCAATATCCTGACAAATCATTCTCAGTCTGCCGCCCATATCAACAAGGCTGACAACAACTGCAGGTCCCGCCTTGCCTTCAAAAACAAGTCTTGCGGGGTCGCCTTTACCGCCGATTCCGAGGGGATGAACCTCTATTCTGGGTTTTTCAGACGAAAGAGATGGACAAACCTCGAGCATATGAGCACCGAGAGAATATTCCATACCTGGCGCAAGATTATATGTATAGTCCTCCATGAATGCCGTACCGCCGTTCATGCCTTCGGTCATTGCTTTCATGACGGCTGTCATTGCAGAAACTTTCCAGTCGCCCTCACCGCCGTAGCCGTAGCCCTGCTCCATGAGACGCTGACTTGCGAGACCGGGAAGCTGTTCCATGCCGTGAAGATCTTCAAAGGTGTTTGTGAATGCTTTGCAGCCTTGTTCATCAAGCATTTTCTTCATTGCGATTTCTTCTTTTGCCTGATAACGGACTGCATCAATATTATCTGTTGCGATATCGTATTTTTCGGAATATTCTTCCATAAGAGCATCAACTTCAGCCTCTGTAACAGCGTTGATATATTCAACAAGAGTTCCGACGGGCCATGTGTTGACCTGCCAACCGAGAACTTCCTGAACACCAACCTTATCGCCTTCTGTAACAGCAACATTTCTCATGTTATCGCCGAAACGCATAACCTTAAGTTTTTTTGAAAATGCGGCACCGACTGCAGAACGCATCCATTTTCCGAGTTCAGTAAGAACTTTTTCATCCTGCCAGTAACCCATGATAACCTTTCTGGGGGTGCGGAGTCTGGCAGCTATGAAGCCGTGTTCTCTGTCGCCGTGTGCAGCCTGATTAAGGTTCATGAAATCCATATCGATTTCTTCATTGGGAATATCTCTGTTGTACTGAGTTGCAAAATGGCAGTAAGGCTTCTGAAGTTCTTTAAGACCGTTCAGCCACATTTTTGAAGGGGAGAAAGTATGCATCCATGTGATGATACCTGCACAATTATCGTCAAAGTTTGCTTCTTTTACAACCTGAGTGATTTCTTCAGGAGTTTTAGCAGTAACCTTATAAACAACCTTGCAGGGGAGAAGACCGCTTTCGTTCATTTTTTCTGCCATTTCGGCAGCTCTTTCTGCAACAATATCAAGAACCTCCGGTCCGTAAAGGAATTGACTGCCGACTACGAACCAGAATTCATATTTTTCCATATACATATTAATTCATCCTTTGCTTTTTTCTTAATTTTAACATCATTACCTTGATGTGTCAAATAAAATTCTTATTATTTATTCAATATTATTTTAATACTTGAACTGTATGGTTATTTCTGTTATAATTAAAAAGATAAATAAACCGAATGGAGTGAACGGTATGAGTATGAAATATTTTATCAAGTATAAGTTTGCAGGAGAAGTTTTTACATCGAACGCAACCGAAACTGACTTTTATTCTCTTGATATTACCGAAAATGCTGACAGATATACAGTTGTTCTCAATCCCAAGCGTAATTTTGAACTTGTTGATTTTTATGCCGAAACAGATTATGAGTTTTCTAAGAACGATTGGTTCTTTGCAGGCGGATATCAGTCGTGGACAAAGTCCAGAGAATATAAGAATCATCATATTCAGAGAGGCGTTATCAAGCTTTCAAACTATATTCCTTACGCAAGTCATGCCGCAAAGCTTTTCGGTGACCAGTATATAGTTGATTATTCCGAAATTCCCGGTGAATTTCACAGCCATTGCTATACCTATATCAGAAACGGAAAGCAGGTTAAGCTTTTCGGTTCTCTCAGTGAGAAAACAGGCTTTACTTATTTCAAGGTAAAGATGAATGATAACTATTTCTCAATTCATAAGGATGTTCTCGGAAAATACGTTACAGAACCCTATACCGTTTTTGATATTGTATATTATGAAGGTACTTATGATGAAGTATTCGATAAGTATTTTGCAAAGTTCAATATGCCCGAAACAAGAAACGGTCTTATGACAGGTTATACTTCATGGTATAACTATTTCCAGAAAATCGATGAAAAAATCATTCTCCGCGACCTCGAAGGTCTTAACTGCGCAAAGAATGAAGTCAATATTTTCCAGATTGATGACGGTTATGAAACTTTTGTCGGTGACTGGCTTGATCACTGCGAAAAATTCCCTAACGGCATGAAGTATATCGCAGAAAAAGTTCATGCAAAGGGATATAAGGCAGGTATCTGGATTGCACCGTTCAGCTGTCAGAGAGTTTCAAGGACTGCAAAAGAACATCCCGATTGGCTTATCAAAGACGAAAAAGGCAAGCCTCAGATAGGCTGCATCGGTTGGGGCGGTGCATATACTCTTGATATCTATAACCATGAAGCAAGAGAATATATCAAGCATTTCTTCGATGTTATTCTCAACGACTGGAATTATGATATGGTGAAGCTTGACTTCCTTTACAGCCAGTGTATTACTCCCAGAAACGGCAAGTGCAGAGGCGAAATCATGTATGACGGTATGCAGCTTCTCCGTGAATGCGTAGGCGACAAGCTTCTTCTCGGTTGCGGTATTCCCATGAGTGCGGCAATCGGTATTTGTGATGCTTGCCGTATCAGTTGTGACGTTGACCTTAAATATACAGGTAAAATCTACAATCATATTCATGTTAATAATGAAATGCTCAGTGCACAGAGCGCTATCAACAACTCTATCTTCCGCCGTCACCTTAACGGCAGAGTATTCATGAACGACCCTGATGTTTTCTTCCTGAGAAATCATAATCTTACATTCAATTGGGAACAGAAACATCTTCTTGCAAGAATCAACAACCTCTTCGGTAACGTTCTTTTCGTTTCCGATAACGCGGGCGAATTCAACAAGAAGCAGATTGAATATCTCAAGAAGTATTTCAAGAAAACAGGCGAAGTTGTCAAGTCAGCTGAATATCTTGATGACGAAATCATCAGAATTGAAATTGACGATAACGGAAAAGATAAGGTTCTCGAATTCAATCTTGTAAAAGGCGAACTCATCAGAGATAACTGATAACAAAAGCTCCCCACCGAGGTGGGGAGCTGATTTTTTATTGCATCAGATCTTTATACTGATAAACCTTTACATAATCAACGATAAATTCCGCTTCTTCGCCTGCAATGTTTTCTCTTTCCGAGGGAATACCGTTTTCACCTTTCATCTCAACCGAAAGGATGAGATATTCTTCATTCTGACTGACTCCGCCGAAATCCGTGCGGAAGGTTTCAACGCCGTTGATATAGAAGATATATTCATTTTCATTCCATTCAAGACCGTAAGTGTTGAATTCTTCATAAGGATTGTTTTTCAGAAGGAATTTTGTTGCGCCGTGCTTCTGATGTGCATCGCCGTAGCCGTCGAAATGAAGATTTGAGGTGATTGCGTTTTCGGGGAAATCACCGTAGCAGTCACTTTCGAAAATGTCAATTTCCGTTCCGTCTTTTCCGTTTCCGTCTGCATTATAAACTCCGTCGTTCATAAGCCAGAATGCACTCCAGACATCCGCACCTTTCGGAAGAATGCATCTGCATTCGAAATAGCCGAATTTCTGGCTGAAACCGTTGGGTGCATCGGAATCCGTGTCAATTCCTGCCGTATACCAGCCTGCACCCTTGTCTCCCATGCCTTCTTCAAGATATGTTACGGGGATAATAAGATTGCCGTTTTCTGTTTTAGCAAGATTCTGATTCCAGTAGCTTCCTTTTCTTGCTTCGGTGGTATTGCCGTATTGATAGTGACCCGACCAGATGTTTCTGTCAAGTTCACCGCTGAATTCTTCGGTGAAGGTTTCCGTAAATTTATCCATATCAACCTTCTGACCCATGGGATAGCATGGGATATCCAACGAAACGCAGATGAAGATTATGATTGATGTGAAAAATGCTGTTATTGATTGAAAAATAGTAGCCATTTTCATCCTCCTTATTCAGCATAAAGTATTCTGATGAGATGTTTTTCCCTTTATTTCAGTATAAATTAAATTCTGCAATAGTCAAGTTTATATATTGAAAATGAATTGGAATTGTGTTAATATTTTCAAGATAAAAGTTAAATAAGAACAGATAAGGAGAAAATTAATGTATTATTTTCTTGTTATTATTGCTGTTTTGCTCTTTTCTCTGCAGTTTCTTTTTAACCAGAGATTTGAACAAAGCAGGGGAGAGAGTCTCGACTCGGCGCTCGAATTTTCACTTTATAAAAGCGTTGTAATTGTTGTTATAATGCTGATTATCAGCGGATTCAAGGTTCAGATAACAGCGTTCAGTCTTTTGATGGCGGTTATCTATGCTTTTTCGGGAATAGCTATGACTGTGTTCAGTATGAAAGCGTTTGCAGTTGCCAATCTTTCTGTTTATTCCGTTTTTTCAATGCTCGGCGGTATGCTTTTGCCGTTTGTTCTCGGAGTCGGTTTTTTTGATGAGGAACTGACGGTGTTCAAAATTATTTGCTGTGCGTTGATTGTTTTATCTGTTTTGCTTAATATAAAAAAAGGAAAACAAGATAAAAAAGCAATTGTTTATTATATGGCTGTTTTTATTCTTAACGGTATGGCGGGAGTTATTTCCAAAATTCATCAGTCATCCGAAAGACCGCATTCCGACAGCTCAGGTTTTATGATGCTGACAAGCCTTGTTACGGTTGCAATCTGTGCCGTATGGCTTATTATAAAGCATAAAAAAATACCCCTTATCAAAGGGAAAGAGCTTCTCTTTGCATCGGGCTACGGCGTATTCAACGGTATAGGCAATCTGTTTTTGCTCATGTCGCTTGTTCATCTTCCTGCATCGGTTCAGTATCCGCTTGTGACGGGAGGCGTTATGCTTTTCTCAACGCTGATTTCAGCGGTGCGTAAAGAGAAAATAACGGTAAAAGAATATATTGCAGCCGCAGTTTCATTCGTTGCGAGTGTGCTGATGGCGTTTTAAGGAGGAAAGGTTTTGGAACTTGTTTTACTTACCGCATTGGGTGTCGGCGGTGCAACGGTTATCGGTGCAGTTATCGGTTTTATTTTCAAAGGCATTTCGCATAAGCTTTCCGATATGGTTTTGTCTTTTGCGGCAGGTGTTATGTTGGCAGCTGCTGTTCTTGGTCTGATTATTCCTTCGCTTGAATACGGCGGAAAATACGGACTCATAAAAACAATAGTCGGCATTTTTGCGGGTGCAGTCTGTCTTAATCTTATCGATAAGCTTGTTCCCCATCTTCACAGACTTGCGGGTTCAGATATAGAATCGCATAAAAAAACAAATCTCAGCAAGGTTTTGCTTTTTGTTATGGCAATAGCAATTCATAATCTTCCCGAGGGAATTGCCGCAGGTGTTGGCTTCGGTTCTGGTGATACTTCCCGTGCTCTTATTATTGCATGCGGTATTGCACTTCAGAATATACCCGAAGGAATGGTTATTATAACACCTATGCTTTCGGCAGGCGTTAAACCGGGCAGAACTTTTCTTATTGCAACGATAACGGGTATTGTTGAGGTTATCGGAACTTTAATCGGATATTTTGCCGTCAGCTTTGCCTCGGTAATTCTTCCTTATGCTCTCGCTTTTGCCGGCGGAACGATGCTTTATGTTGTCAGCGATGAAATGGTAATCGAAACGCATCATGAAAGCGAAAGAGGCGCAACATATTCCCTTCTCGTTGGCTTCTGTGTTATGCTTGCAACCGATGTTTTGCTCGGATAGGAGATATTATGGCTTTGTTGAATGAACTTTGCAAAATATTTCTTGATATAAAAGACGGTGAAATTCTCACTCTTGAAAAAGATAAAGTCTATCATGTCAGACAAGAGGATTCTTTTGAATTTGATGGTTATTACTGCACAAACACAGCAAAAATCCATGAGAATCCGAACGGTTTCCGCCGTACTGCATTATATCTTAAAGATAAAAAAGATATTATTATCGACGGTAACGGTGCTTCGGTTATAGTTCACGGAAAAATGACTCCGTTCCTGTTCGATAAATGTGAAAACATAACCGTTAAGAATCTGACTGTTGATTATGCATGCCCGACTATGACCGAATTCAGGGTTTTATCAAATGAAAACGGCGTATGCACCATAAAAATGAACCCCGACTGCCTGTTCAGGGTCGAGGGAGATAATCTTATTTGGCAGGGTGAAAACGGTCCTGACGGAAATCCCTGCTGGGAAGATTACAGCTACGGAAACAAGAGATATATCAAAGTTTTTGACCCTGTTAAAGAGCAATGCCGTGATTTCAGACGAGACGATCTTGCTTTTGAAAAAATCGAACAGATTGATGATTTAACGCTTAAAGTATGGTTAAAAAATAAGGATGCCGATTTTGAAGAAGGATGTATTTTTCAGACGAGAAATATAATCCGTGATCAAACGGGTGCGTATTTCAACCGCTGTAAGAATCTTTGTTTTGAAAATCTTCGGATAAAGTTCATGCACGGTCTCGGAATGGTTTCGCAGTTCTGTGAAAATGTAACATATAAAAACTGCGATTTCACCCCTGCAGAAGGAAGAACAATCGCAAGCACCGCCGATTTCTTTCAGTTTTCGGGTTGCAAGGGCAACATAGAGATTGACAGCTGTAAGGCATGGGGTGCACAGGACGACTATGTCAATGTTCACGGAACGCATCTGCGCATTGTTGACCTTGATAAAGAAGAAAAAATCATGACAGTCCGTTTCATGAATGCCGAGTCATGGGGATTTCAGGCTTTCGAAAAAGGAGACACCCTTGAATTTATTAAATGGGATACTCTTATTCCTTATGATAAAACAATTGTTACTGATTATGAAAGACTGAATGATACCGATATACTGCTTTATGTTGATAATATTCCCGACGGAATCGTTATCGGAAAAGATGTTGTTGAAAATGCAACGTGGACTCCCAATCTCCATGTTGTAAACTGCGATTTCGGACCGACCTCGGGCAGGGGAATACTCTGCACAACAAGGGGTAAGGTGCTTATTGAAAACAACAGATTCAGAAACCTCTGGGGTCCTGCGCTTCTTTTGGAGGATGACTGCAATTTTTGGTTTGAATCGGGCTGCACAACCGAGGTTGTTTTCCGCAATAACTATGTTGAAGGCTGTGAATATGCTCAGATGTGGGAAAATGCACCTGTTATCAGATACACACCGAAGGTTATGGATGAAAATTCTTCCGAATTTGTCCACGGAAAGCTTATCGTTTCGGGAAATACATTCAGAAAGCCGATAAAAGGAAAACATTATTTCCATCTTGAATATCTCCGTGAGGCTGAAATTACCGATAATGATTTTGATGCACCGTATGCATTGGTGAAAAAGGTTGTCGGAAACGTGATTGATAAAAACAATAAGATATAAGAAATGCTGTCTTACCGCAAAAAGTAAGACAGCTTATTTTTATAAATCGGAATAATTGATTTTCTTATCCTTGAAATAATATTCTTTATCATAATCGGAAATTTCACGAAGCACCCTGCAAGGATTTCCGACCGCAACAACATTTGAGGGGATATCTTTTGTAACAACGCTTCCTGCACCGATAACAACATTGTCGCCGATTGTTATACCCGGCACAATAACCGCACCTGCGCCAATCCAACAGTTTCTTCCGATACGAACGGGGAAATTATACTGATATGTTTTTTCGCGGAGTTCGGGGTCGATGGGATGGCCTGCCGTTGCAACAACAACGTTAGGACCGAATAATGTGTAGTCGCCGACATAAATATGAGTGTCGTCAACGAGAGTGAGGTTGAAATTTGCATAAACACCCTTGCCAAAATGGCAATGCTTACCGCCCCAGTTTGCATGGAGAGGAGGCTCAATGTAGCAGTTTTCGCCGATTTCTGCGAACATCTCTTTGAGCATTTCATCTCTTTTTTTCAGTTCTGTCGGTCTTGTCTGATTGAAATCATAAAGCATATTGAGGCATCTGAGCTGTTCTTCCATTATTTCATCGTCACCGGGCAGATATAAATCGCCCGAAAACATCTTTTCTTTCTGTGTCATAGCAATCTCCTTAGTTAAGAGTAGCTTGATTATATCATCTTTTTTATGTTTAGTAAACATGAATTATAAATTTGTTGTCATAGCCGTGATAATGTGTTATAGTTTATTTGTAATGAAAAATTGTATGTTTTAAAAGGGGAAAGTTTATGCTTTTTTTAGAAACGATGATTTCGGGTATTCCCGTCAAAAACAGAATAATGCGAAGCGCAACCCATGACGGTCTTGCCGATGAAAACGGTGCGCCGAGCGATAAACTGATTGCAAAATACGAACACCTTGCAAAGAATGAAATCGGATGCATTATAACAGGTTATGCAGCTGTCAGCAGAAACGGTGTTTCGCCGTATCCCCGTATGATGAAGATATATGACGACAGCGTTATTGATAAGTATAAAGAGCTTACCGATGCCGTTCACCGTCATAACACTCCCGTCATTCTGCAGATTGCTCATTGCGGAAGACAGACCTCGTCAAAGGCAATCGGGGTGCAGAAGGTTGCTCCGTCGAATGTTCTTCATGCCTTCTATCCCGATAAGGCAAAGGAACTTACCGACAATGAAATTTACGGTATTATCGATGATTTTGTTTCAGCTTCCGTAAGAGCCGAAAAAGCAGGCTTTGACGGCGTTCAGCTTCACGGCGGTCACGGCTATATTCTCCACGATTTTCTTTCTCCTTACGGCAACAGAAGGAAAGATTCATGGGGAGGAAGTCTTGAAAACAGATGCAGAATTGTTGAGCTTATTATCAAAGGAATAAAAGAAAAAACAAAGCTTCCCGTATGGATAAAAATCAGCGCAGAGGATAACAGAAAAGGCGGAATGAATATCAATTCATCAGTCGAAATCTGCGAAAGACTTGAAAAAGCAGGCTGTGATGCAATTGAAGTGTCTTGCGGAACAGTTCAGGACGGCATGAATACCATGAGAAGCAAACTCATGCCTATGGATGCTGTTTTTAAATACAGAGAGCCGTGCGCTTCTTTTCCTGCAATACTCAATAAAATAGCTTTACCCGCCGCTAATCTTATCAATCCTCTTATCAAACAGCCTTCACCTCTCGAAAATTTCAATGTTGAAAATGCTTCTGTAATAAAAAAGAGCGTTTCAATTCCCGTTATCGTTGTAGGAGGAATACATAAGGTAAGTGACATGAAAAATATTATCGCCGAAGGAAAGGCTGATTTTGTTTCGATGTGCAGACCTTTCATCTGTGAACCTGATCTTGCAAAGAAACTGAAAAACGGTCAGGAAGAAGCAAAATGCATTATGTGCAATTACTGCGGTCTTGTAATAGAAAAAGAGCCGACAAAATGTCTTTACGGCAAGGTAAAATAAGTTTTTGTATTTACTAATTTAAAAATAAGTGGTATAATACATCGAAAAAAACGAAAGGATATGGTATAAATGAAATATATTGGTTTTGTAATTCTTGCAATTTTAGCGGTTCTTCTGCTTCTCATTGCAGCTGCGGCAATAAGAGCTGTTTTGATAAAGGCTAAGCCCAACAACAGCGAGCCTGCTATTAATCCCACAGAAAAAGAAGCAGAGGAATATGCAAAGAAGCTTTCTGATATGATTAAAGTGCCCACGATTTCTCTCAGAGGAAACACCGATCTTTCGCAGTTTTATAAGCTTCATGAGGTTATGAAGAAGAACTTCCCTCTCGTTTTCTCAAAGCTTGAAATGACGGAAATCGAAGGAAATCTCATCTTCCGTTGGCCCGGTAAGGATTCCAAGAGAAACGGCGTTCTTCTTATGGGACATCAGGACGTTGTAACCGCAGATGAGCCCAACTGGGAAAAAGACCCGTTTTCGGGCGAAATCTCGGGCGGTAATATCCACGGCAGAGGAGCAATGGACTGCAAGTCAACCGTTTTCTCGGAATTTCAGGCTGTTGAAGAGCTTCTTGAAGAAGGTTTTGTTCCTCCCTGCGATGTTTATCTTGCAACATCCGTTGACGAAGAAATTTCGGGCAACGGTGCTCCCACTCTTGTGAATTATCTCAAGTCAAAGGGCGTTCACCTTGATGTTGCCATGGACGAAGGCGGTGCAATTCTCAAGAATGCGCTTCCCACAATGGCAGGCTGGTGTGCCGCTATCGGCATTCTTGAAAAAGGATATATTGATGTTAAAATCATTGCAAAGGGTAAGGGCGGTCATTCCTCAACTCCCAAGTCAAACACACCTCTTGCAAGGCTTTCAAAGTTTGTTGCAGATATTGAAAAGGATAAACCCTTCAAGGCTGAGATTTCAGCTCCCGTTTATGCCATGCTTGACCAGGCAGCTCCTCTCCTCGGTTTCCCCCTGAGAATGGTGCTCGGCAATATGTGGCTCTTCAAAGGACTTCTTACCAAAGTTCTTCCCATGGTTTCACCCATGTGCAATGCGTTTGTTAAAACAACTTTCTGCTGCACAATGGCAGAGGGCTCACAGACTCCCAACGTTATTCCCTCGGAAGCGTACATAGTCTGCAATCTCCGTCCTTCACCCCATCAGAACGCAGAGCAGTCGCTTGCGGTTCTTAAGAAATATGCCGATAAGTATGACCTTGAACTTGATGTTATTCATGCAAGAAGCGCTTCAAACTGCGTTGATTATAACGGCGAGGAATTCAAGTATCTCAAAAAATGCCTCAATGAATGCTATCCCGAAGCAGGCGTTATTCCTTATCTCATGACAGGCGGTACTGACTGCCGTCATTATGAAGAGGTTGCTGATAACTGCCTTCGTTTCTGCCCTATCAAGATGAGCAACGAACAGCTTGCAGCAATGCATGCCGCAAACGAAAGCATCGGTGTTATGGAAACCGCACATTGCGTTAAGTTCTATAAGCACTATCTCAAAAACCACAAATAAAAAGAAAGACTGCCGTGAGGCAGTCTTTTTTGTTACGGTAATATGTTTCCTGCAGAGCGGTATATCTCATACCATTCTTCACGTGTGAGATTGATTTCGCTTGCCTTGATGCATTCCGTAAGACGGGCGAGATTTGTTGTGCCCGTAACGGGTTGCATTTTTGCGGGGTGGCGGAGTATCCATGCAAAAGAAATTGTTGTTTTTGAAACGCCGTGTTTATCTCCGATTTCCTGAAGGGTTTTGTTAAGTTCAGGGAATTTATCATTGTCGATAAAACATCCCTCAAAGAAGCCGTACTGCATTGGTGACCAAGGCTGTATTGTTATCTTGTTCAGTCTGCAGAAATCAAGCACTCCGCCGTCACGGCTTGTTGCGGAATCGTTATACATATTGACATTTATGCCCGACTGAATCATCGGTGTATGCATAACGGAAAACTGAAGCTGATTAACGCAAAGGGGCATATCAAGGCATGACTGCAGAAGCTGCATCTGATACGGATTCTGGTTTGATACGCCGAAATGACGGACTTTTCCCGATGCTTTGAGTTCATCAAATGCTTTTGCAACCTCTTCGGGCTCCATGAGTGCATCGGGTCTGTGAAGGAGAAGAATATCGATATAATCCGTTCCGAGTCTTTCAAGACTGCCGTTGACGGATTCGGTTATATGTTCATATGAAAAATCAAATCTGCCCTGCCTTATACCGCATTTTGTCTGAATTATAATGTTGTCACGCATTGACGGTGTTATTGCGTCTCCGAAAACTTTTTCGCTTTTTCCGCCGCCGTAAATATCGGCATGGTCAAAAAAGTTTGCATCGTTTTCAAGTGAGGTATTGATAAAAGCGGAAATTTCTTTTTCGTTCATGTTGCTTATTCTCATGCAACCGACAGCAACAGTCGGCACTTTCAGACCGCTTTTTCCAAGTTCAATTTTATACATAACATTTCTCCTTGAATATTAGCTTATATAGATTATACCATAAATGCAGTAAAAAACAACATTTTGTTTAATAATTGAATTAAGCAGAATGCAGTGTTATCATATATAGAGCAGTATCTAACAGTATACCGGAGATGTTAAGTATGTTGCAAGAAAAGCAGGTGCAACGTCGGAACTGTTATAAAAAATAAGCTTATAAAATTTCTGCCGTCCGATTTCTCGGACGGCATTTATCATTTGTTGCAGTGTTTGTCAAACGACGGGTTGAATGCGTAGAAATTCTTTTCATCAAGTTTATCCGTTGCAAGGCGCAAACCCTCGCCAAAACGCTGGAAATGAACGATTTCTCTTGCTCGCAGAAACTTGATTGGTTCTCTGACGTCGGGGTCGTCAACAAGCCGAAGAATATTATCGTAGGTAGTTCTTGCTTTTTGTTCAGCGGCAAGGTTTTCTGTCATATCGGTTATAACATCGCCTTTGCTCTGAATGTAAGCCGCCGTAAACGGTACACCTGCGGCTGATGAAGGATAAACGCCTGTTGTATGGTCAACAAAATATGCATCGAAACCGTGCTTTTTGATATCTTCTTCAGAAAGATTCTTTGTCAGCTGATATACAATTGCACCTATCATCTCAAGGTGGGAAAGCTCTTCTGTACCTACATTGGAAGTGAAATGGTCCCTTTTGCAGTTTAAATTCCACTCAATCGGCAGAGGAAAGAGCCGAACCTACAAAACCACCTCAATCGGTGCAGAAAGCATCGATAAGAGGTGGTTTGATGTTTTTTGCGTATATATTTAATTATTAAAGTATGCAAATATTCCTACGAAGAAACCGTATATAACCGATATTGCATAGAACAGGTTCCCTGCAAGTCGGAGTGACATTGTGAAAACAACAGGAATTTCAATATCTACACCTTTTTCTGCAATAACGGGAGAGGTATTGCTTCCAAATTCAAGTTCTTCAAGTTTGTCAAGAATAACATTTGCAATAATCTCATTGCCCTGTGCGCTGGGATGAATTTCATCATCGGCATAGTTTACCATATCATCGCCGAGCGCCGATGCAACATCAACAATAACAATTTCACCGGGATTTTCGGCATTGTATCTTTCAATTGCGGCGTTGATTCTGTCCGCACCCTGCTGATAAGGTGCTCTCAGATAACCTGACTGCGGATTATAGAGCGTCTGCATAAGAATAACGGCGTCTGAATTATGCGAATTTATGATATCGATTATTTCGCAGAAGTTAGCATAAAAGCCGTCTGCGATTCTGTCAAATTCAGAGTAATCTTCCTTAACCATAGCATCAAACATAAGCCCGATAAGATTACTCATAAGGAAATCGTTGCCGCCGATTGAAATACTGATGATATCTGCTTTTTCAAGGTCGGCGATAACCGTTTCATCTTTCAGTCGGTTTATGAGGTTGGTTGTTGTGTGACCGGGTACGGAATGATTTGCGTAATCATAGCTGTTGGTATCCGCAACGATTTTTCCGAAGCAGGCTTCTTTTGAATTTGAAATGCCCGAGCCGTAAGCTATCGAATCGCCGAGTACGAGATAGAACGGTTTTTCATTTTCAGCATATCCGCAGATGCCGAACATACCGAAAATCATAACAATGCTTAAGATGATTGCTGCCGGTTTTTTCATTTAAATTTCTCCTTTATCTTTTTTCTTAAAATATAACATTTGGGAAATATCAAGTCAATATTTTGTTTTGAACGGTATGAACAATATGGCAAGCTGTTGAACAAATTTGCACAGATAAATACAAATTTCTTTATTGAAAGAATAACCGAATATATTGTATAATTAGATATAAATTAAAATGCGAGGTGTTCCGATGAAAAAAAGATTCCTCAGAGTTATGTCCTTGATACTTGTTTTTGCGCTTATGTTTGGCAACGTTGCTTTCGCAACAAGCGGCGATGTTGACCCTGCAATTATTGCCGAAACAAGAGAAACTGCAGTTCAGATTGAAAGCGAAGGAATTGTTCTTCTTAAAAACGAGGATAATTTTCTTCCGCTCTCAAACAAAAAGGTTAATATTTTCGGTGCGGGCTCAGTTTGTCCGTTTTTCGGCGGTGCGGGTTCGGGTGCGATAACAACCGATGACCCCGTAACTCTTTATGAAGCGTTTGAGGCAGAGGGCATTGAATACAATGCTGAGCTTCGCGCGCTTTATGAGGAACACTGCCTTTCAAACGAACTTCCCAAAACGGATAACACCGTTATCAACAATCTTCTTCAGGTGCTTCTTGCCAAGAACACTCTTGAAGAAATGGACCCCAAGCACATCACAAACGAGCTTATTGAAAATGCGCTTGCGTTTTCTGATACAGCAGTAATCGTTATCAGCCGCACAAGTGCGGAAGGCACAGACCATACGGTTAAAACGTTGAGTCTTTTCGATGATGAAAAAGCGATGGTTGAAAAGGTAACATCCGCATTTGAAAACGTTGTTGTGCTTTTTAATATCGGCAACGTTATGGAAATGGGTTGGATTGATGAATATGAAAGCATCAAGGCTGCCGCAATCATCTGGATTCCGGGCGAATTCGGTATGACAGCCGTACCGCAGATGCTCGACGGCAAGGTCAATCCCTCGGGCAAGCTGACCGATACAATCGCATACAACATCAGCGACCACCCCTCAAGCGTATGCTTTGGCAGTAATAAGTATAACGGCGGAGAGCATTTTGTTGAATACTATGAAGGAATATATATCGGTTACCGTTATTTTGAAACATTTGCAAAGGATAAGGTGCAGTATCCTTTCGGCTACGGTCTTTCATACACAAGCTTTGAAAAAGAGGTTGTTTCAACCGATTTTGATGCTGAAAATATAACCGTTGAAGTTAAAGTAACTAACACGGGCGACAGAGCAGGCAAAGAGGTTGTTCAGCTTTATTACAGCGCACCCTATACCGAAGGTGGCATTGAAAAAAGCGCGATTTGTCTCGGCGGTTTTGCAAAAACAGAAATGCTTGACCCTGATGAGAGCGAAACACTCACAATTTCGTTCAAAACCGATGATATGGCATCCTACGATTACATAGAGAACGAAGCATGGTTGCTCGAAAAAGGCACATATAAAATAATTGTTGCAAATGATGTGAGAAAACATATTGCAACATACGAATATGAAATTGCCGAAACAAAGATAATAAAAAACGATTCTGTAACGGGAACAGGAATCGAAAATCTTTTTGAGGATGTCTACAGCGGATACGGGATTATGTCGAGAGCCGATGTTGAGGGCACATATCCTGAATTGCGTGAACTCGATAAGGCTGATTACCTGATTGACATTGATAAAATGCCCGACCCCGTAACAGAGGGCGAAGTGCCGAAGATGGGCGTTAAATATGATAAAACAATCACTTTGCAGGATGTTGCAGAGGATGAATCTCTCTGGGATGCGTTCCTTGACCAGCTTACGCTTGAAGAAATGACTATGCTTGTTATAAACGGCGGCTATGAAACCCATGGCGTTGAGCGTCTCGGAATTCCTCGCACTATGGATAACGACGGACCTTCAAGTGTAAAAGGCAGGAACGGTCTTGTTTATACCGACAGCGGTACGGCTTATCCTTGTGCAACCGCAATCGGATGTACATGGAATGTTGAAATTGCTTATGAAATGGGCAAGGGTGCAGGCAAAGAAGCTGCCGATATGGGTACGGACACATGGTACGCTCCCGGTGCAAATATTCACAGAAATCCCCGAGGCGGCAGAAACTTTGAATACTTTTCCGAGGATCCGATAATTTCGGGCATTATGGCGGCTGAAATAATCAAGGGTGCAAATTCAGAAAGCCTTGTAACAACAATCAAGCATTTCGCACTTAACGACCAGGAATCCCACAGAACTGGTATTTTCACCTGGTGCGATGAGCAAGCAATGCGCGAAATCTATCTCAAAGCTTTTGAGATTCCCGTCAAGGAAGCACAGCCCAAGGGCATTATGTCCGCTTATAACCGTATCGGCACAAAATGGTGCGGCTCAAGTTCAGCGCTTCTCAAAGACTTACTTCGTGAAGAATGGGGATTTGAAGGTTTTGTTGTTTCTGACTATTCTTCCAACTTCACAGGCGGCGGATATATGAGCCCCGTTCTTGCTGTTTATAACGGAAACGATACCATTCTTTCCGGTATGTGGGCATTACAGGCTGTTCAGCATAAAGCGGCCGTAAAGCTCGCTTATGCAAAAGACCCTATTGGCTTCGGGAATGCTCTTCGTGAAGCGTGCAAGAATCTGTGCATTATGAAAATGGAAACAAAGGCATTCAAGAATCCTGAAATCACCTATGATTCATCGCTTATCGGTACACTTGACACCTTTGATGATTGGGAGTTTGAATTCCCTTACGTATTCACTTTTATAAGATTCGCATTCAACAACTTGCTTAATGTTATTATTTATGCTTTCAGATTCATTCTATAATTATTAATTTAAGGGGAGAGAGAAAATGTTACAGATTATACAGAGAATGATTGCGGTTATCCTTTCTTCGTTCAGTGTTTTTTCAAGCTTTATCGGAGGGTTATCGTTTGAAGAATATGATGTTTTCAAAAATCTTGCTTACGGTGAAGCTGAAAGAAACGTTATGGATATCTATGTTCCCGATTCTGCATACGATAACGAACATAACGGCGTTATTCTCTATATTCACGGCGGCTCGTGGACAGGCGGTAAGAAAGAGGATATGGCAGAAAAATGCGAAAGATTTGCAAGAAAAGGCTATATCACCGCAACTATGAATTACACACTCTATGCAGACGGCCTTTTCGGCAAAGTGACTGCGCTTACAATGTGTGATGAAATCGGCAAGGCAATAGATAAAATCAAAGCGTTTTCAGAGGAAAAAGAGCTTAATATCACTAAACTTGCCGTTTCGGGCTATTCAGCAGGAGCACATCTTTCAATGCTTTACGGGTTTTCAAGAGCAGACGAATCTGCGATTGAGCTTGTGTTTACCGCTAATCAGGTAGGTCCCTCCGATTTCCATTCTGAAGTGTGGGGCAGTACAGGTCTCGCAAGTATGCTTTCGGGAATTGAAATCACGGAAGAAATGATTGCAAACGGAGAAGATGAAAAAGTGATAAAACTCGTTTCTCCAACAGCTTACGTGACGAAAGATACCGTTCCTTCCGTTCTTGCTTACGGCGGTACGGATATGATTGTTCCTTCGGGTAATGCCGAAAGAATAAAAGCAGCTTTTGAAAATGCAGGTGCCGTTCACAAGTATATTCTTTATCCGCTTTCAAATCACGGTCTGGGTCTTGATCCGCTTTGCGAAATGGAATATATTAACACCGTTGAACAGTATTGTGTGCAGTATTTCGGATATTGATTTCTGACAACTAATTGTAAATAAGGTGATTCAATGAGCAGATATTACAAATCCCGAAGCATTAAAATTGAATCAACGGGAGAGAAAATCGAGCAGCTGCCTGTCAGATCGACTATACAATTCTTCCGCCTGCTTATACGTTTGTCGGAGATATTGAACCGTTTTATTGCGAAACGCTTACTTATATTGATAACTTGAAAAGTGCAGGAATTGAAGCGAAGGTTGATGTTTATCCGAACTGTTTTCACGCATTCGATATGCTCACTCCTTTCAGAAAAGTCAGCAAAGAAGCAACAGCAAAATTTGAAAAGGAATATCTGAATTGAAATTACCAAAATCACCGTTGCAGTAAATTATACCGCAGCGGTGATTTTAGTTTTGTTACAAACGATCAAAAAGCCCACAGAAAACCTGTGGGCTTCATTGTTATTTGTTGCAGTGTTTATCAAACGATGGGTTGAAAGCGTAAAAATTCTTTTCGTCAAGTTTGTCTGTGGCAAGTCTTAAACCTTCACCGAATCGCTGGAAATGAACAACCTCTCTTGCACGCAGGAACTTTATAGGTTCTCTTACATCAGGGTCATCAACAAGGCGGAGAATGTTGTCATAAGTTGTTCTTGCTTTCTGTTCTGCCACGATTGCGTAAAAACAACCGAGAGCCTTCAAACCGTTAGTATTACTCACTTTTTCGGTTGGTGCAAGTAGTTTCCTTTGAGCCTTATTTTTGCTAAAATTAGAAATTCCAATATATATTTATTGGTCTGTTCTTTGATTTTGGCTCTCTTTTTCCTACCTCTATATGGTCAATTAAAATATCAACCATTTCTCGGGTAAGTTCTTCTGTATAGGCATATTGCCTTATAAGTGCTCGGCTGTTGCTCGATTTTTCGAGTTTTTGATTTAATACTGATATTTGTTCTTCTGCTTCTTCTATCAGTTTTGATAATTCACTTTTTTCTTGGTGAAAATCACGAGAGAGGTCAATAAATTCATCTTCTGTTATTATACCTTTGGTTTTATCGGTATATAATGACTTTACATTTTCCGAACACAGCGAAATACTCTTTTTATACTGTTCAATGTTTTTGTTCATTGTGTCGATTTGTTGCAGAGTTCTTTTTACAAAATCCGAATTTTCTGCAAGCATTTCATCATCAAGATACAAGTCATTGAGTTTGTGCAGTTCTTTTAATACGGCATTTTCAAGAGTTTTTACCGATACCATACAGCCGTCACAGGCTTCCTGTGATACATGACGGGTCGGGCAACGAAGATAATGACCGTTTTTGTGTTTTGAAGAACGCAAAGTATATCCGCAATACATACAATTTGCTTTTCTTGCAAATAAACCTATATGACCGTTGCTGAAAGGCTTTGCTTTTTGCCTTATCAATTCCTGTGTTCTGTCCCATAAGTCTTTATCAATTATTGGCTCATGGGTGTTTTCAACACGAATCCATTTTTCTTTTGGTATAGGTTTATTCTGCTTTGTTTTGTATGATATGCTCCCGTATTTACCTTGTACCATATTTCCTATGTAGATTTCATTAATCAGCATATTTGATATTGAGAAATATTTCCATAATGTACTGCTTTGAGGTTTTGCCTGTTTATATCTCAACCCCTTTTGCCTTTTGTATTCGGTGGGGTTTGGAATACCTCTTGCGTTTAATATTCGGGCAATATCCATTTTTCCGTGTCCCTGCACAAACAAGTTGAAAACTTCTCTAACTATCTGTGCAGCTTCTTCATCAATTATAAGGTGACCTTTTTGTTTCGGGTCTTTCATATAACCGTAAAGAGCAAATGCACCGATATGATAACCGTTTTTTCTCTTGTTTGTGAACACACTTTTGATGTTTTCGGATAAATCTTCCAAATACCATTCATTTATAAGTCCGTTGATTTGCCTTGCTTTTTTGTTGCCCTTTACTTCTGTGTCTGCGTGGTCAACAATACTTATGAATCGTATTCCCCATATCGGGAAAAGTCCGTGTATGTACTTTTCAACAAGTTCCAATTCTCTTGTGAATCTTGACTGTGTTTTGCAAAGTACAATATCAAATTTGTGTGCTTCGGCATCTCTTAAAAGCCTGTTAAATTCGGGACGGTTTCTGTCTGCTCCGCTCCAGTCTTCGTCACAGTAAATGTCATAAATTTCCCAATCGTGTTCTACTGCATATTCAATCAACATAGATTTTTGATTTTGTATGCTTTCGCTCTCGTCACTTTCGTTTTTCTTATATCTGTCCTCCTCTGACAGTCTCGGATATATTGCTACTTTGTTTTTCATAGTTTGTTCCACTCCTTTTTGGATTGATTTGCAGAACAAACCTGTTTGACTGTTGAGTTTATTATAGCACTTTCCTTTGTTTTTTGTAAATCACATTTTGAGGGATTTATAAAATTTATGTATGCAGACGAGTTTATCAATTCCAACCATTTTTTATTGAATAAATATCTTTTCTCTTCTTCTGTTTCGCTTTTAAAATAATTTGCGCAGGAAATGAAATCAGATTTTTCTTTATCCATAGACAACCACCTCATTGAATTTTATGAGGCCTATGTTTGTGATATGAAATTATTTAATTATAAAAGCCAACAGCACCCGAGAAAGATCGGGTGCTGTTTGAGTGCTTAGCTGTTGTAGCGGATAGTTGCGTTATTGAAAGCATCTTCTCCTATATTTATTGCTTTCCAATCAGCTTCTGAACCTGAATAATATACAGTTTTACTCATAATAGCAAAAGTATCAAGAGTGTAAAATGCATAATAACCAATTAAAGTTACGCTATTTGGAATTCTTACGCTTCTGAGTCTGTCGCAATAACAGAACGCACCATTGCCTATGCTTGTCACGCTGTCAGGAATGGTTATGCTTGTGAGACTGTCGCACTCATAGAACGCCCAATCGCCTATGCTTGTTACGCTGTCGGGAATGGTTACGCTTGTGAGACTGGAGCACCAAGCGAACGCACTCTCGCCTATGCTCATTACGCTGTCGGGGATTATATAGTTTGTTCTTGCATTGCCTATGGGATACTGAATTAACTGTGTTTTTTCTTTATTGAATAACACTCCGTATTCATCATTTGAATACATGGTATTTTCAGAATCAACTGTTACGCTTGTGAGACTGTTGCAACGCTCGAACGCACTCTCGCCTATGCTCGTTACGCTGTCGGGAATTGTTATGCATGTGAGTCTGTAGCAATGATAGAACGCTTCGTTGCCTATACTTGTGACGCTGTTAGGGATTGTTACGTTTGTGAGACTGTAGCAATAAGAGAACGCACTATTGCCTATGCTTGTTACGCTATTGCCGATTGTTACATTTGTGAGACTGATGCAAGAATTGAACACACTATTGCCTATGCTTGTTATGCCGTCGGGGATTGTTATGCTTGTGAGTTTGTTGCAAACAGCGAACGCACTATTGCCTATGCTTGTTACGCTGTCGGGGATTGTTATGCTTGTGAGTCTATAGCAACCATAGAACGCACTCTCGCCTATGCTTGTTACGCTGTCAGGGATTGTTACGCTTGTGAGACTGATGCAAGAATTGAACACACTATTGCCTATGCTTGTGACGCTATTGCCGATTGTTACATTTGTGAGACTGTCGCAAGAAGCGAACGCACTATTGCCTATGTTTGTTACGCTGTCGGGGATTGTTATGCTTGTTAGACTGTTGCAATAAGAGAACGCCCGATCGCCTATGCTTGTTACGCTGTTGCCGATTATTACGCTTGCAAGGCCGTCGCAACCATAGAACGCATCTTCACCTATACTTGTTACACTGTCGGGAATTTCGATACTTGTAAGGCTGTCGCTATTACAGAACGCATGATTACCTATGCTTGTTACGCTGTCGGGGATTGTTATGCTTGTAAGATTATCACAATACTCGAACGCAGCATCTGCAATTGCTTTTGTTCCTTCTTTTATTGAATAGTCACACAAAATCGAACTACTTGCACTTATTAAATAGTTACCGATATACAAAACACCATTTTCCCAATTTTCTTCGTTTCTAAAATATTTAGTTGAAGAAAATGCATCACTTCTTATTCTTGTTACATTGTTGCCGATTTCTATTTTCGCAAGACTAATACAATAATTAAACGCACAATGACCGATGTATGTAACACTGTTCGGAATTGTTACGCTTGTAAGACTGTGGCAAGAAGCAAACGCCTCTTCACCAATACTTGTTACGCTGTCAGGGATTGTTACGCTTGTGAGTCTACTGCAACCATAGAACGCACAATCACCTATGCTTGTTACGCTGTCGGGGATTGTTATGCTCGTAAGATTTTTACAATCCCAAAAACTGCAACCGCCTATACTTGTTATTCCATTATTAACAGTTACTGTTTTAATTTTTGAACATTTATTGTACCACGGTACAGATGACGTAATATGCCAATTTGTCATTTCACCCTCACCGCGGATGACGAGGGTGCCTGTTTCTTCGTAGAAGTCATAGAAGGCGTTGTCACCGCAAGAGCCTGTTTCGGTGAGTGTGCCGTACTGGTTTTCTTCTGTTTCTCCTGATGGCGTCATATTGATGCTGAATACTTTTGAAATTGTTTCTGTTGCAAGGATATTTACCGATTTTGTAACGTTTTGATATCCTTCTTTTACAAAGGTGAATTCATAATTATTGCCAGGAGTCAATAAAACTTTTATTTCACCGTTACTATCACTTGCGACATTGTAAATTTCAATTCCTGAACCTGTGTTTTTTACACATACATCAACTTTTTCCAAAGGACTGTTATTATCATCCTTTATAGAATATATAACTTCAATATAGTTACTGTCGCTAACAAGTTCTATTAAACCTAAATCAGCATTAGCATCCCTTGTAATTATAGCCTTTTTATATGCTTTACTGTCACCAAATGAAAATTCAAAAATGTATTCTCCTATAGGAAGTGAACCCGAAACTTTTCCGTTTTTATCCGTTGAGAATCTATATATTATTTTATCTGTTTCGTTCTTTTCGGATTCAAGATAAGCAGACACTTCTACACCGTTCAAAGGAATGTTTACGGTTGCAGAAAATGTACTTGCAATACTCCATTTTTTATCACCATATGTACATAAAACAGCTTTAGGTCTATCTGTCGGTAAATTCTCTCCAGGAAAAAGAGATTTATTATTTTCAAAGTAGATGCTATCATTTTCTCCACATTCTTCAATTGCTGAATTATACGCCATTTCCGTTGTTTGACCGTCCAGTAAATTTTTAATTAATGATTTAAAAACTGCGAACTGGTAAACCAACAAAACCGAATTATGATAACCATATACTGTTTTAGCATTGCAATCCTCGTATAGTGTACGAGCAAACTCAAAATTATATGATATTCCAGCTCCAAATGACATACAGCATCCTAAATATACTACGGTATCAGTTAATTTTTCATTATAATAGTGTGAAAAAAAATCAGGAACTATAGCAAACCGCCATTTTCCGTCTGATAGACCAACCGGAATAATTAATTCCGTTTCAATATCTTCTATATAATTATTGTAACTTTCATTATTAGCCACTTCGTTTGCAACAACAAAGCCATATGTTGTATTATTTAGTCCTGAAAAAACACTTGGGCTAAGTTCTATACCGTGTTCTGCAATATATACAAAATCTTGATTCAAAAAAGCTGTTTTAAACATTTCGACTGTAGGATAATTATATGCTTTGGTTTTAATACCTTTCCCAGAGAGTTCTTTAGCCAACTCTGAATAACTTGAGTAAAAATACCCATCGTGTTTAGTTGGATATCCTCCCGGTTCAAACCAACCGTATGCAATAGCAGCTTTTAAAGTCTTATCGTTCGAATTGGATTTTACATTAGTATTTAATATTGTAGGTTCTTTTACAACATAAAGCTCCTCATTAACAGTTTCAGTTGTATTTGTCAAATATCCTGCAAGCATATCATCAATAGGATTAAGCAGAATATATGTTGTTACTCCAGAAATATATTTAAAAATAATTTGATTTAAGTCTTCAGCGTAGCTAATTGAATTCTTATATATCAAGCCTTGATTTCCAAGTTCATTTAATGAGTTTATCAGCAAATCTGCTTTTTTTTGAAAATCATCAGTTTCTTTATATTGGCTACTTGATTGAATATCATTGATGTAATCATTAACATATGTCATTTTAGAAATATCATCTTCTTGTAATCCATTGTCATAACATATTTTTATAATATTTTTCGCAATGTATTTGCCAAATTTTATATCAAATGACTTTTCAAAATCATATTCAGCAGAAAACTGAGCTGATTCATAAGCTTTTTCGTAAATCGTTATATTGTTGAAAATAGATTTGAACAAGCGTATAAACCATAATGCAATTTTTTCAAACAAATTCAAATTAAATTTGTTTTCATTAATCATTGCTGAATATGAAATTTCTATACTTTTATTTGCCTTAAGCGTTATACCTTCTATGCTTGTCGTACTATCATTTCCAACAGGTGTAAGTTCATCAAAAATCGCTTGTGCGGTTATGTTATTAACCGTTTCATCACTAACATTTGTGATTTTAACATTGATTTTAGAAACATCATATAAAGAATAACTATTTTTGTCGGTTGTTACCTCAACCGTTAAAGGCTCTGTGTCGTCTGTCTGTGCGGAAACACTTCCAAACACCGAACACGGCACGATTACCATTGCACACACCAACAGCATGCATAAGATTTTTTTGATTTTACCCATTTTTTCGTCCTCCTTGTATTTTTAACAACATTTTTCAACATTGTACCTTATAAAAATATTAACATTGCAGGTTTAGTTTGTCAACATTTCACCTTGTTTTTACCTGCGTTAAGTTATGCTAATATTAACGTAATAGGTTAGGTGATAATATGAGTGATTATAAGAAAGAAATGGGACAAAGAATTAAAATAAGACGTAAAAAACTACTACTTACACAAGAAGAAATTGCAGAACAACTTAATATTTCTGTCAAACATTTTAGTGAGGTTGAAAGAGGACTTACAGGTTTATCCATAGAAAACCTTATTAAATTAAGTGATATTTTAGGTTTAAGTTTAGATTATATTGTAAAAGGTGAAACCGAATCTGACGAGTGGTATTCAAGCGGTATTTTATCTTCTCTTCAAAATGTTCCAAAGGAAAAAGAACCATTAATTAAAGAACTTATAACCATAGGTGCAAAATTAACAAAAGATTAAATTCTTCGTTGCAGGCAAGCAAATTGAGCTTGTCTGTTTTTGTTTATATATGTTCTTTTATGTTGTTACAAAAGTGTTCTTTTTAAGTAAGACACAACATATATTAAAATACGAAACAAAAAATCCGCAGCTGCTTGATATCACACATAAAAACAGTTTTGATTGGGCGGGGTCTCGGCTTACTTCACCCGAGACCCCGCCCAATCATCGTGGAAAAACTTAATGTGTTTTATGTGTGTAGCAGTTGTATATATGAGCAGTTGCGGATTTTATTGTTAGTGTGATTTATATATTGATATTTTTTTATTTTGTGTTGTGTGGTGATAGTGTGTGTAGTTGTGGTATCAGATTAGTAGAAAGAGATTATTTGATTTTTAATGAGATTAACAGGTGGAAGTATATAACGGGTAGACATATATGTGATATGGTAGGTTTTTCGGGTAAGAGAGCGTGTGACAGGAGATTAAATAAGTTGATAACTGCGGGATATGTCGTAAGAGATAAAAAGATAATGTACGGAATTTCGGCAAATTACAGTTTGACGGCAAAAGGAAAAGCTTTAATAGGAGTTGCTAATAAGAAAGAACATATAAGAGTTGAGCAGATTTCACATGATATTGCAGTTGCAGATACGGCAATATTTTTTAACAAAAAATTCGGTGTTTCTTATTTTGATATGCTTTCAGAAAAGCAATTGCACCAAAGAGACGGATTTGGGAATCGTGTTCACAGACCCGATTTTGTTTTTAGTAAAAATAATAAAGAATATTGTGTTGAGGTTGAGTTATCACTCAAATCAAAGGACAGATTTAAGAAAAATATTATTGCAAATTTTAATGATTACTATTGCCAAATATGGATAGTACCTGATTTGCACACAGCGATTTTTAAATTTCTTAAAGAGATGAGCAAAAACTATCCAAATATAAAAATTTTAGAGCTGAAAGGGGTTAAAAACTATGAAACTTGAAAATTTGATTAATCGGTATATCGAAATACAACAACATAATTTTACTTTCTGTTATAGGTATTGCTTTGATTTTTGTTTTAATTGAAGCAAGGAAAAGTTTTTTGATAAGTAAATATTTTAATTTTTGGAGAGATTTAAAAGAAATGCGTAAAAAGCAAAAAATAATTTCACAGGCTACTCCGCCGAGTGTGCTTATCGGTTGGAATCACAAAAAGCCTGTATATATTCCCGATAACTGCAAGCATTGTTTTATTTGCGGTACAACAGGGAGCGGTAAAACCGTTGCATTATCCAATTTCATAAAGCACGGTGCAGATATTAATTTGCCTATGCTTATTGTTGACGGTAAAGGAGATATCGGCAACGGCTCAATTCTTGAAATTACAAAACAATTTTGCAAGGGTCAAAAATTATATGTTATTAATCTTGCCGACCCTGTTAATTCAGCAAAATATAACCCGTTTAAAAATGCAAGTCCGACAATGTGCAAAGATATGTTAATCAATATGACCGAATGGAGCGAAGAACACTATAAGTTAAACACGGAAAGATATTTACAAAGGCTTGTTATTTTACTTAATCAAAATGAAATTCCGTTATCGTTCAAAACGATTATAAATTATATGAGCATTGGAAAGTTTAACAGTTTAAGTTCAAGTCTTTTGAAATCCGAAATTATATCTAAAGATGAACATTTACTGAATCTTGAAATTTCCGAATCCTGCGGAAAGATTGCTCAAAGTGCCTCGGCTCGTTTCAGCACTATTGCAGAAAGTGAGTTCGGCTCAATATTTGATGAAAACGGAATTGACATATACACGGCAATTCAAGAAAATGCGGCGATTTTGTTTGTTTTAAATCCTTTACTTTATCCTGAAATATCACCTTTAATGGGAAGATTGATTTTGATTGATGCAAAGCAAGCTGTAAATAAATGCTTTAATTCGGGGCTTGAAAGAGCGTTTTTTATATTTGATGAAATCAACAGTTATGTTTCAACAGCGTTAATTGATTTGATTAATAAATCAAGGAGTGCAAATATAACCTCGATACTTGCAACACAGAGTTTGTCCGATTTAGATTTTGCTTGTAATGAAGCATTCAAGGAAGAGATTATTGAAAACACAAACAATTATATTGTTCTTCGTCAGAATAGTGCTGTTAATTCCGAGCATTGGGCGAACATTTTAGGCACAAGAGCGACAATAGATGTAACATATCAATTACAGCAAAGGGGGCGTTTTGAAACCTCTGACACGGGTTTGGGAAGTGCAAGAAGAACAAGAGAGTTTATATATCACCCTGATGATATAAAGAATTTATCTGTAGGGAAAGGTATTTTTATGACAAAGGATTTTAATTATCATTGCAAATTAACCGTAAATAAACCATTTTAAGGAGTGTTTTTCCATGAGAGAAATGTTTGACAAAGTTTATCCGTATTTGAGAAAAGCAGGAAATCTAATTGTTACAAACATTGCATATATCCTATGGTTTATATTTTATTTGTTTATCTCATACTGGTTTTTAACAGAGCTTGAAATCCCCGAGGATACAGCTTTTATTATCTGTGTTGTTGTATATGCAGTATCGGTTTTTATTGCTTTTACCTTTGGCGAAACAATATTGAAATTTATAAAAAGTGTAAGACCTGTTGAAACAAAACGAGAAAAAGAATACATACTGCCCCTGTTTGATGAAGTGTACGAAAAGGCAAAATCCGTTTATCCCGAATTGCCCGAAATAAAGCCATATATTGTCGACAGTATGAGTGTTAATTTATTTGCTGTAGGTTCGCATACTGTTGCAATTACAAAAGGTGCATTGGAAGTGTTCAGCGAGGAAGAATTGCAGGGAATGATTTTGCACGAATTTGCACACATTAAAAACGGCAACACCAAAGCGGAGTTATTAAACAAAATCGGTAACGGATTTATTGCAGTTGTTGTTATCGTTATTAATGCGTTGTTTCTCATATTTGATATTTTCTTTAGAGATTTAGGTGACGAGGATTTAAAGCATACAAGCGGACTTTTCAGAGCCTTGTTTTTCTTTATCAGATTTAGTGTTAATACATTTATGTTTGTTTTGCTGTTTGTGGGAAATGTTATACTTTCGGGCAATAGCAGAAAAAATGAATTTACAGCCGATAAATTTGCCTATGATTTGGGATATGGTGAGAGTTTGAAAAACGCATTGTATCTTGTGCAAAAAATAAGTTTGAGCAGTAAAACAAATCTGATTGAAAAAATGCAGCAAAAGCACCCGAGAGTATCAAAACGAATAGAAAAGTTGGAAGAAATGGAAGATTCAGACATACATACTAACCCATACCCCCTTAATTGATAAAACTGCCTGAAAGTAAGAAAACAGACTTGCAAATTTTGCAGGTATGTTTTCGCTTTCAGGCATATTCTTGCTTTGGGGGTATGGGTGAATTTTTAGCCATAAGCAGTTATTAATTTGATTTTACAGACAAACAGTTTGTTCTACAGTTGTTTAGTTGATAATTTTGCACCTATGATACAGCTTGTACAGTGTTGGGTCAGGTTGTTCTTACAACATCGTACCATACCACCGAACACCATGTTTTTTCAATGTCAAGCCGTAGTGTTTTCAAGGGCTTCAGCGTTCGCCTGTTCTTACATACTCGTAGCATCGGCAGCGAGGTTTTCTGTCATATCGGTTATGACATCGCCCTTGCTCTGAATATATGAAGCGGTAAACGGTACACCGGCAGCAGAAGCAGGGTAAACGCCTGTTGTATGGTCAACAAAATATGCATCGAAACCGTGCTTTTTGATATCTTCTTCAGAAAGATTCTTTGTCAGCTGATATACAATTGCACCTATCATCTCAAGGTGGGAAAGCTCTTCTGTACCTACAATGGAAACAAAATGGTCCCTGTTGCAGTTCAAACTCCACTCAATCGGCAGAGGAAAGAGCCGAACATACAAAACCACCTCAATCGATGCAGAAAGCACCGACAAGAGGTGGTTCAGTGTTTTTGTGAGAGTAATTTAACAAATTGGAATTTGTCTGGCTTTTAATTTTTGGATAAGTTCAAAAATATTTCTATCTTTTCCGCATCTTTATATCCGAGCTGATACAATTTGTTTAATCCGATTTTATTTCTTGTAGCCGTTTTAATCCCAAAACAATCATCAGGATAAAGTATCAGTACTTTACCTTGTTTTTCAAGTTCAAGAATTTCATTTATTCTATTATGATATAATGTGTGTGACATTGTTATAGCTTTTGCAATTCGAGGATACTTAAAAAGCAAAGGATTGACAAGCCATTTGGGAAAGGCTGATTTCTTATAGCTGATAGGAAGCGTCAAACAAATAATCAGTTTATCGCAACCATCATCAAATGCTTTTTTATACGGAATCGGATCAGAAATTCCGCCATCAAAATATCTTCCGTTTTTAAACAAAACAGGTTGACGGGTTGCTATAGGTAATGCACAGCTTGCCTTTAACAAAGTAAAATCATCATATTCTAAATCACTTTTATAAAAATATTTCTGTTCAGCAGTCTGTGCATCCGTTACTGCGGCAACAAACTTTTTAGGTGATTTCATTATGGATTTAAAGTCCAGTGGATTCTTACCGTAACTGTTTGTTATATCGGAATAAATATAATCAAGATTTATATACATTCCTTTGTTGCAATAGTTGCCTACACTCATATATTGTTTTTCAAAAGAATAGTCCTCATAAAAGCTTTTTAATCGTCCCCGCTGACCTGCTATGTAAGTAATAAGGTTTGCACTTCCTGCAGAAATGCCCAAACAATATTCAATATCAATAGAATTATCAAGAAGATAATCGATAATACCGCTTACATAATTTCCTCTTAATCCGCCGCCGACATCCATTATTCCTACCATGATGTACCTCATTAAATTCTTATTTTTCGAACTCAATCAAGCTCTGAGATTTTCTCTTCAAGCTTCTGAACGAACTGACCAACGAAATATCCGTCAATAAAACGGTGGTTAACGTCAAGAGTCATATTGATAATATACTTGCCGTTTTGTTCTTTGTATTTACCCCATACAAGAATCGGTGCTGTATCATCTTTGAGCTTCGGGTCGGTGTAATCACGCTCGTTTGAACACATTGTAATATCCGCCCAAGGGATGCACGAAAAAACAATCTGCGATTCTCTTAATCCGCCGAGAGAATATACAGACAGAGGATTGTTTTCACTTTCCATTCGGGCATTTGTTGCAAATTCAATAATATCACCGTCACAGGGGAGCGACACCATATGAAAGCTTGTTGCACCCTTTTTTAAATCTGTGAAACAAGGCACACGTCGGTCAATTTTAAAAACTTTGTTATCCTCTGTTTCAAGCAGAAATTCGTCAATTTCGTTAATTGATTGAGTGCAAAGATATATCAGCGAATAATAGAACGAAATCTTGTTTTTTCTTGTAAATGCAAGCAGATTGGTTATGTCAATATTGAATGCGACGCAGTAATGCGGTGTTGCAATTTTTGAATAAAACTCAAAATGCTCTTTTCTGTCCCAAGCATTTATATCAATTTCTTTTCTCATAAAACACCTCTTAAAATTCTTATTTGTTTATTTCTTCTTTTTTCGGTGCCGTAAGTTTGTGATATATTTCATAAAACAGCTTATCAGAAAAAAGTTTCGTTGTCTCATCACTCAAAAATATCAATAATTAATTTGCGTATTTCTTCAATTGCTATATTAAATATCTGACGGATAAATCTCACGGCTTTTTCAAAAAAGTTTTCTTTATCAAGTTCAGCATACTCTCCGTCGGCGGAATAACAGCCGATATTGTTGCTTGTTATTTCATTGCCGTAGAAATCGGTCATACACCCATCCTTAATCTCATAGCCTGCGCCGATTAACGGTGAGCCCTCTGCAAGCTGATAAGCCTTTATCGGGTCATCACCGCCTGCAAAGCCGGGAAGTGTATTTAAAGCATCCTTATCAAATGCCGGATTAAAAGTATTGTAATAACAGTTGTTTGCAAAAACGTTGTTCCATGTTTTAGCTTCTTCATTTATATGGTAAAACTTATGACCGTCTTTAAAAACTATAATGTTGTTTGCAAAAAGCGAATCATAAATCTGGGTCATCTGAAATTCTGACGAATTGATTATCGTATTGTTGTAAAAGCTGAAATTCCATTCGCCGTCTGATACGCCGATTTTGTTTCTGCCCTGATTGTCATTGACGGAAAGGCAGTATCTTACCGTGTTGCCTCTGTTACCGCCTTTAGCAGGGTTGTTGCACATAAAGCGCATATTATCGTGCGAATAAATATATTCGTATGTGCAGTTATAGGAGCCGTGGTCAAAATCCACCGTCATTCCGTCACCGTGGTTTTTCTGACCCGCTATTTCACAGTAGCTGAAAGTGCAGTTTGAGGAATAATGGGTCCACATTGCGGCAGTAAAATACAGAATCTCTCCGTTTTCATCAAGACCGACTCCCTGACAGCAGTCTATCGCACGGCAATGCGTTACCAAAGCACCGTCGCAGCCTTCAAGAACAACTGCTTCACCGTCCATATTGTAAAATTCGCAGTTTTTTACAAGCGCATTTTTGTTCAGATCCTGACTTCCCGTGAAAAATATACCGTTGCCCACGTCGTATATTTTGCAGTTCACTGCCTGAAAATCGTTGACGGGATAAGGTGAGCCGCCATAACGCTTGATAACAATTGCGGCTCTGCCTGAAATCGGACCCTCGGTATAATTATCACGAGAGGTTACAGTGTAATTCTGCATATCGTGAAATTCGCAGTTTTCTATTCTGACACCCTTTGATT
>CALAQQ010000118.1 GCA_937888485.1 uncultured Clostridia bacterium | reverse complement strand
TTCTTAAGAATATAACTCTCGCACCCGTAAAACTCGGTCTTATGAAAAAAGACGAGGCGGAAAAGAAAGCTATAGAGCTTCTCAAGAGAGTAGGTCTTGAAGAAAAAGCAAAAGCATATCCTTCTCAACTTTCGGGCGGTCAGAAGCAGAGGGTTGCAATTGTCCGTGCTCTTGCGATGAATCCTGAGGTTATGCTTTTCGATGAACCTACATCGGCACTTGATCCCGAAATGGTTGGCGAGGTTCTTGATGTTATGAAAGAGCTTGCACAGACGGGTATGACGATGGTCGTGGTTACACACGAGATGGGATTTGCCCGTGAAGTCGGTTCGAGAGTTGTCTTTATGGACGAAGGCGTTATCATGGAAGAAAATACTCCCGAAGAATTCTTTGCAAATCCGAAGAATCCCAGACTCAAGGACTTCCTTTCAAAAGTTCTTATATAACTTATATGAGGCGGTGATATTATGGTCAAAAAAATTAAGGGTTTCGCTTCCGAATGGAAATATGAGGCTGTTGTTTTTCTGATGACCATGATTACCGTCCTTATCAATTATGATGAACTTTCCGGAATTCATCATATGTTTGTCACGCATTATCTTCCGGATTTTTCAATGGGTATTAATTCAAAAATGCTTGTCGGCTCTCTGGTTAAACTCCTGAACCCGCATCCTACGGAAGAATGGCTGACGAAGTTTGCAATCTTTTTTCTGATTGCAGGAATGTTTCTCACGGCAATGGTTCTTGGCAGAGTTATAAAAAAATCCACAAGCGAGAACAGATTATCGGTTTGGGTATTTATACTGTTTTTTGTTTCCGGTGCGTACACCGTTTCGCAATTTTCAAGATTTTTCGGCATGCTGGATATACATATGTATATCCTTACGATTATTTCTGTTGTTTTTGCAGGAAACAAGTATCTGCGTTGGTTTGTTCCCGTTTTATGTGTCGCAGGGGTATTCGTGAATTATGTGTTTACTATATCATATTTCATAATCGTGCTTTGGGCGATGTTGTATTATGCGGACAGAAACGAGAAAAAAGCAGGAGATATTGCTGTTTTTGTTATAACGGTTGTATCGGTTATTGCTCTTACCTATTATTTTGTTTTCGAAGCGCACAAGCATATGTTTATGACATATGAAGAAGCGGTGGCTTTGATTGAAGCAAAAATCGGTCATCCGTTTTCCGAAGAAGAGAGAGAATATATTTCACTTCATCTTTTCGGAGTGCATCCCGAATCAGAACAGCTCTACGGATTTGATATTGAAAAAGCAACGCCGGTTCAGTTTATTTACTATTTTGTAAGATTTATTCTTGAAAACAGAACAGGCACAGCAGGTTTGTTCTCTCTTACTCTTGTTACCGTTCCTGTTATCCTTGCATTCTGGGTAATCTGGATTATGTGTATTAAGAATACGGAGAAAAAAGGCACGAAGTTTGTTTATCTCTGCGCAATTCTTTCTGTATTGTTTATTCCTTTGTGTTGCCTGCTTTCGACGGATTATGTCAGATGGATAGGCGCAATCATAATGTGTCAGTTTGCCATGTGTTTTCTGATGTTTTATGTCAGGGATGAGGCGTTTGATAAAACCGTCAAAAAACTCAAGGAAAGATTTTCTGAAAACAAAATCATTCTGATAATTATTTATCTTGTTTATCTTACAAGTGCATATGTCGGATTGGTCGCATAAAAATCAAAGCTGTTTCACCGTGAAAAGTGAAACAGCTTTTTTTGAAGGATGAATCTTGGGTTATATGATTTTTGCACACCATCTGCATCACGAGAAATACCGTGAGCACAGAAAACTGTTATGCATTAGATGCATCTTTGCTCTTGATTATTTTGTCTGAAATTTTTTTGTATGTATTTTCAACAAGGCGTCCCGAATCAAGTCCGGATTCACAAAGCGCAAGAAGAAGAACAAATGCTGTAAAGGTTCCGCATGCTGCAACGCTGTATTCACACAGCTGCGTAAGAGGCATTGTTGCAACAGCAACAAGATAACCGATAACTCCGATGAAAGGTTTTTTGTTCTTTAATGTATGAACGGCAAAAACAATAAAGAGTATCGCAGGGATAAGAATAGGAATTATATATTGTATATTGGATTTGAATGATATGAGTGCTACAGTGTTTTTCCTGTAATAAACCATAACAACGAGAGCTGCAAACAAAATGAGTTCGCTTATTGTGAAAATGATTTTTTCTTTTTTGTAATCGGTTGCAGGAATGTTTTTTTCTGCTTTTTTTGATTTTTTCTTTTCGAAAATAAATGAGAAATAAACCGTAGAAAAGCATATAGCAGCGGGTATGGACATAGCTGCTGAAGCTCCGAGCTGGGGAACGACAGGAGCAATAAGATTAAGAATTGCTGCAACAGGAAGAGTATAAATATTTCTGCAAAGAAGCAACGAAACAGAAGCCACACCGATTGCGGAAAGCAAATAATATCTTATTACTGTGTCATGAAGAGCTACAGCGAGCGCATACATGATAACAACAAGCGCCAGGATATCAACCGCTTTCAAATTCTTCATGAAATTTTCGGAAAGCTTGGATGCGATGAGAATCGTAAGGGGAACAAATGCAATGAGTAAATATATAATATGATTTGCAACAAAGTGCGATGTCTGTGTCAGGGCAAAGACAGCTCTGAAGTTCAGTGCGGCGAAAATAACAAGACTCGTGATGAGCAGTTCTTTTGAAATTTTAGGAAGCTTTGATAACATGATTTACCCCACTTTTCTTAATAATATTTTAATTTGGGTTTATAGCAGTCAGAGGTGTAAAGTGCGGCAGACTGATTTCGTCCGTACCATACAACCTTGCACGCATAGTCATACAAATTCATGCAAGGAATAACGTCGCTGACCGATATAATATTTCTGTTTTTTTCAAGAGGTGAATAATCTCCTGTATATATTCTGTTGAAATAGCCGTAAAAATCATAGTCACTCTTAATTTCACGGTGACATTTTCCGTCATATCTTTTCAGGATACTGCACTGATAATCAAACAGGGCATTTAGTTTTTCATCAAAATTAAAATTATCCGCAATAAGTTTTTTGAGTTCGGAATATATTACATCGGCATTTTCAAGACTTTTGAGAAAATATATTTCATCAAATTGCCAACATATATTTCCGAGTCCTTCGCACGCAACAGCCCACGGATTTTTTCCTTGTGACATTCCTTGTGCAAAATCTGATATAAGCGAAAATACTTTGTGGCATGCCGGATTTTCCGGATTTTTTGAAAATTCAGCTATTTTTGAATATATTTCGTAATAACTTATACCGAATTCATTGCGAAGATATATGGCAATGCTTCTGAAAAAACCGATGTTGTGAAAAGCCTGAATGAGACAGGCAAAAACAACGCAGTAAATCCAGTCATCCACGGAGAGGGAATCGGTTTTTATAACGGTGGTGTTATATTCCTGGATTTCGTGTTTTTCGTTTGCATTGCAATGTGCTTGGGAGAACGGCGTTCTGACTGTTTCTATGCCGAATTTTTCAACAAATTCCGGTGAACCCATTTCCGAATTGGGGAGTAAATCGCAGGTGTAAACCTGAATTGCTTTGTGCTGACCGTATTCAAGCAAATCACAAAGACCTTTTGTGAAGCTTTCTTTTGTTTCACCGGGAAGACCGAGAATCAATTCCGAAGATGTTGAAATTCCGAGTCGGCTGTATTCGTTCATGAGTTCACGGAAATGTCCGAGAGAAATATTTTTCCTGCCGATATTTTCAAGAACAACGGGGGAGAGGCTCTGGAAAGAAAGCGTCTGCGCCTTATCAAGATTGTATTTGTTGAATTTCATACAGATTTTTTTGACAAAATCTGTTCTGTTTTTAGTGAAGCAAACTCTGAAATTTTTCGGATAACCTGTTCTTTCTTTCAGATAAATAATATGTTCTGCGATTTCCTCGTCACGGTCAACAATTCCGAAGTTTCCGTCGGCACAGTAAACATATTCTATTTTGTTTTTTGCTATCCAATCAAGTTCGGCTTTGATTCTTTCCATTGGGAAAAGCCTTACACGGCTTCCGAGAGTGCCCCAGTCACAGAATGCGCATTTGAACGGACAGCCTCGGTTTGTTTCAAGTATGGCAGAAAAACTGACACCGTCATTCAGTATGCCGTCGAATATACCGTTCAGGTAAGGCGACGGATATTCATTCATACAAAATGCTTCTTCTTTGTTTTTTTTGTATTCATCACCCGCTCTGAAAGCGATGTTGGCGATTTCATCAAGGTCATTGTTTTCAAGAAGTGCAATAACAATTCTGCGGAAAGCTTCTTCGCCCTCGCGGTAAATGAGGATGTCGGCCTCGGGACAATCGTCAAAAGTATCGAAATCCCTGAGCACATTATGACCGCCAAAAACAATAATTGTTTCGGGATAAGCGTTTTTTATAGCTTTCGCCAACGCTTTGTTGTATTCATAATTCCACACGGAGCAAGAAAAAGCAACAATAAACGGATCGGCGATTTTTTTGACTGCATTTTTTATAGGCTCATGAGTATAAACAAATCCCGCAAGTACGCATTGATTTCTGATTGTTTCATCATCAAATGCATATGCTGCAATACAGCCGGAAGCATAGGGAATATAGACGGAGCGACGGTCATTTCCGTAAACATTATTTGCCTGAACAAAATAAATGTTTTTCATCAACACACTCCCTCCATTTTAATAATATTATTATAATACGTCAATATAGGAATGTCAAATGTTTTGAACCGTTAAAAATCGGCTGAGTTGTTGACTATCGGGAAGAAATGTGGTAAAGTTAACCAATAAGGAAGTGAAGTTTATGCTTAATATATTAGTTACGGGCGGCGCAGGTTATATCGGCTCTGTACTTGTACCTCTGCTTTTATCAAAGGGATGCAAGGTTACGGTGCTTGATAATCTTTTTTATAATCAGAGCCCCTTGCTTGAATGCTGTGCCAATCCGAATTTTGAGATGATTAATGCTGATGCACGCAACGAAAAAGAGGTTGCTGCTGCAATGAAGGGCAAGGATTATATAATTCCTCTTGCCGCTCTCGCAGGATTTCCCATCTGTGACAAAGAAGCATGCTCAGCTTATTCGATTAATTACGATGCAATAAAAATGATTCTTCGGCTGAGAGATAAGTCACAAAGAATTATTTTCCCTTGTACTAACAGCGGTTACGGTCTTGGTGAGGGCGAGAAATTCTGCACTGAAAGTTCCCCCATAAAGCCGATTTCCATTTACGGAAAAAGCAAGGTTGAAGCGGAGGCTGCCGTACTTTCCGAAAGTAACACAACAGCTTTCCGTTTTGCCACTCTTTTCGGAGCTTCTCCGAGAATGAGAACCGACCTTCTGGTTAACGATTTCGTTTACAGAGCTGTTTTTGACCGCACAATCGTTATTTTTGAGGGTAATTTCAAGAGAAATTATCTTCATGTGAGAGATGCGGCAAATGCTTTCTGGTTTGCAATTGAGAATTTTGAAAAGATGGAAGGAAACACCCATAATTGCGGTCTTTCCGATTCAAACCTTTCCAAAATCGAGCTTTGCGAGAAAATCAAGATCATCCTTCCGAAATTTGTTTATATTGAAGCTCCTGTCGGTGAAGATCCTGACAAGAGAAATTATATTGTTTCAAATGAAAGAATCGAATCTCTCGGATGGAAGCCTGAATATTCGCTTGACGACGGAATAAAGGAACTTGTCAAGGCGTATCAGATTATCAAAAACAACAAATTCTCAAATATATAATTAATGAAACATCCTGTGATTTTTCGTCACAGGATGTTTTTGTTACGCTACGCTTGGGTTGGTTCGTGTTTTGAAATATGGAAAGTCTTAAACATTGACACAAAAATAATAAGGTGTTATAATGTTATAATCTATAAGTATATTATAAAGGAGTGTGGAAAAATGAAAAAGAAACTGTACTTTTTTCAGGTGAATTATCCGTACGGTAAATCAGCCCACATTCCCTATACAGCAGGTCAGCTTGCGGCATATGCTTTTGCAGATGAAGATGTCAAAGAAAATTTCTGTCTTGAAAGAATATTCTTTTTAAGAGAAAAAACAGAAGATGTGATGGCGAAGATAAAAGCCCCGTCGGTTGTTGCATTTTCTACATATATCTGGAATTGTAATTATAACAAAACTTTAGCCAAGCTTATAAAAGAGAAATATCCCGACTGTATAATTATTTTTGGGGGACATCATGTTTCTCCGGGCGGAGGAATGCTTGAGGAATGTCCGTACATAGACTATCTTCTCCACGGCGAAGGGGAGATTATTTTCCGAAAGCTTATGCGCGGAATTATCGGACTTGAAAATATAAGAGAGATTCCGGGCGTTTCTGTCAGAACAGAAGATGGAATTATCACGAATCCCGAAGAAATATCTTGTGAATGTGATTTCCCTTCTCCGTATCTGAACGGGTATTTTGACAGTATCATCAAGGAAAATCCCGAAACAGAGTTTATGGGTCTTATTGAAACATCGAGAGGTTGTCCGAATTCCTGCGCATATTGCGATTGGAGCAATATGAAATCCAAAATCCGCAAGTTCCCCATAGAACGCATATATGGCGAAATAGAATGGGTAATGAATAATAAGATTTGTGTTTTGGGTTCTGCTGATTCAAATTTCGGTATGTTTGCACGAGATGAAGAAATAACCGATAAAATTGTTGAAGCAAAAATCAAAACAGGTTATCCCGTAAGATTTCAGACCTCTTATGCAAAGAACAGCAGCAAACGTGTGTTTGATATAGGAATGAAGCTTGAGAAGGCTGATATGAACAGAGGCATCACTTTGTCTTTTCAGTCTATGAGCGAAGAAGTGCTGAGGAATATCGGAAGAGAGAATATAAGCATTGATTATTATTCCGAATTGATGGATTTATATAATGAGGCGGGAGTGGCTACATATACCGAGCTTATATTGGGTTTGCCCGGTGAAACTTATGCAAGTCTTGTTGACGGTATGGACAGGCTTCTTGTTCTGGGACAGCATAATTCAATATATATCCATAACTGCGAATGGTTGCCGTGTTCTATAATGGGACAGAAGGATTATGTTGAGCTATACAAGATAAAAACGTCGCGCATTCCTCTTAATCAGCCTCACCGCGAGCCGGATGATGACGATGATATCAAAGAATGGTCACAGGTTGTAACTTCGACATATTCAATGAACAGCGAAGAATGGAAAATGATGAATCTTTTCTCATATGTTGTTCAGGCTTTCCATCATATGGGTATTTTACAGTTTTTTGCACTCTATCTTTTTAACGAAGGATTTTGTTCATATAAAGAGTTTTACACATCCTTGCTCGAACATTTTCTTGATAACCCCGATACGGTTGCGGGAAAAGTGTTCAGACAAATAGAAATATATCTGGAGGATGTTGTCCGTGAAAGAGGAACACTCAGTTGCCGTGATGAAAGGTTCGGCAAAGTGCAGTGGCCTTTCGAAGAATATGCGTATCTCTGTATAGTTTATTATCTTGATGATTTTTACCGTGAAATAACACCGTTTTTGAAAAAATTCAATATTGATAAAGATGTTTTTGATGAACTTCTCGGTTTTCAGACTAAAATCATGAAAAGACCTTTTGAAAATAATTGCGGTTTTAAAACCCGATATAATTTCACAGAGTATTTTACAGGCATAATTGAAGGCAAAGAACAAACACTCAAAAACTCAGATGAGTTTGTGCGAGTTAATCCCGAACGTTTTGAAAACTGGGAAGAATTTGCCAAGGTTATCGCATGGTACGGAAGAAAGAACGGAAGAAGTACGTATATAAAAGAAGCGCTTGTTGAAATGGAGTAAATAAAATATGAATAAGAAAAATATATATTTTGTTCAAGTGGACGTTTCTGCGTCTTCGGAAGCGCAAAATGCATATTTACCTTACACTGCGGGTCTTTTGGTGGCGTCTGCCTTTCAGAGCAGTGTGGTGAAAGAAAATTATATTTTTAAAGAGTTTGTGTTCCTGCGTGAAGATATAAATGCGGTTGTTGAACGCATGGAAAAGCCTGCATTTGTCGGTTTTTCAAGCTATTGTTGGAGCACTGAATATAATAAATGCCTTGCAAAAGCGGTAAAGGAAAAATATCCCGACTGCCTTATCGTTTTTGGCGGACACGATGTGCCCGATAATTTCAATCTGCTTGAAGAATGTCCGTTTATTGACGTGCTTTGCCACGGAGAGGGCGAAGATACTATCAAATTTTTGCTTGAGGCATATGCCGTCGGAAATTCGTTTGATTGCGTTAATAATATTTCATTCAGAGATAATGACGGCGGTTTTGTGAGAACGGAAACAGTTCTTCAGACAACCCTTGACTATCCTTCTCCTTATCTTGAAGGATGGTTTGATGATGTGATTGAATCTCATCCCGAAATCACGTTTAATGCCATACTTGAAACAAGCCGAGGCTGTCCGAACCAATGCGCTTACTGCGATTGGGGATTGCTCAGAGCCAGGACCAGACTGTTCCCGTTGGAAAGAATAAAAGCTGAAATCCGTTGGATGTGTGAACACAAGATTGCTTTTGTCTGGGGAGCCGACGCCAATTTCGGATTGTTTGACCGTGACCTTGAGATTGCCGATGCTTTGGTTAAGGCTAAGAAGGAAACCGGATATCCGGAAAGAATGAGAATGAACTATGCAAAAAACAAGTTTGAGAATGTTTTTGCAATAGTCAAGAAATTTAAAGAGTGTGAGTTTGACAGAGTTGGTGCAACTCTTTCTTTCCAAAGCATGTCCCCCGTAGTTCTTAAAAATATCGGCAGAGTCAATTCTTCGTTGGATTTCTACAAGAATTTACTGGAGGCATATAACAAAGAGGGCATGAAAACATACTCTGAGCTTATACTCGGATTGCCCGGAGAAACTTATGAAAGCTTTATTCAGGGAATAGGTAAGCTTTTTGAAATCGGACAGCATTTTGTTTTTGAAGTTTATAACTGCATGGTTCTTCCGAATGCCGTAATGGGTCAGGAAGAATATATCAAAAAGCACGGAATAAAAACAGTGCATGTTGAAATACTCAGACCGCATTTTAACAATGCATCGTTTTCTGTGCCCGAATATAACCGCATAATTGTTGAAACCAATACCATGAGCCGTGAAATGTGGATAAGAGCTTCGGTGTTCAGCCATCTGACAAAGGCTTTGCACGGAAACGGCTTTTTGAGAATTTTTGCGCTGTATTTGTTCTATGAATGCGGGGTGCCGTTTGAAGAATTCTATGATAAGATAATTGATTATTTTGAAGAGAATCCCGACTTGTTTGTTTCAGGTCTTTATTTCGATATAAAAGAAAAATCAAACAGGCTGTCTTTGGGCGGGAATAACGAAAGAATGATGTTTGACCGCACAGGAGATGTTCTTTGGGAAGACCATGAATATCTGGTGCTTAATTTCCTTGCACAGTTTGACAAAGTTTATGAAGAATTGATTCCTTATTTAAAGAATTACGATATTCCCGAAGATATTTTTGCTGACTTGCTCAGTTATCAGAAAGCTGTTATGAGAAGACCCGGAGAATATTCAAAAGAAATCTCTCTGAATTATGCAGTACACAGCTATGCGTCGGATATCTATATAAATAAGGTGCATCCTCTTGAATACAGACCGCACACACTTGTTTTAAAGGACAGCAAGATGTATGATAAATGGCCTGATTTTGCAAAATACGTTATTTGGTATGAAAGAATAGGCTGGGCAAGTTATAAGAATGATATATCCGAAAAACAAGGAGAATAAGATGAAGAAAAAAGTATATTTGGTTCAAATTGCATTATCTTATTCCTCTCCATGTTTTTTGCCTTATTCCATGGGTTGCATTGCCGCATATCTGAAAAAAGACAGCGATATCACAAATCATTATGAAATAGCCGATGTTATAGGCATGCGTGAAAAAATTCAGGATATAATAAAGCGCTTTGATAATCCCGATATAGTTGCGTTTACCAATTTTGTTTGGAATATCGAATACAACAAGGAACTCGCAAAGGAACTTAAGCGGGTTTATCCCGATGTTAAGATATTATTCGGCGGACACAGTGTGCCCAAGGATTCGTCATTTCTTGATAAGTATGAGTTTATTGACTATCTTATGCACAATGAGGGCGAAGAAACAACCGCTATGTTTTTGAAAGCGATGGCAAACGGAGAAGATTTGTCGGAAGTCCCGAATCTGTCTTACAGGGGAAACAATGGCAACATAACCACCTGCGAATACCATCCCAAAGATATTTCGGACTATCCTTCGCCTTATACAGAGGGAATATTCGACCATCTTTTGCGCGAGTTTCCCGATGTTGAGTTTCACGCGACGCTTGAAACCAACCGCGGTTGCCCGTATACCTGCTCTTATTGTGAATGGTGTTTTACTCACAAGATAAGAACGTTTTCGATGGAGAAAATCAAATCCGAAATCGAGTGGATAGCAAAGAATAAAATCCGTTATTGTTATTGTGCAGATGCAAATTTCGGAATTCTTGACAGAGATATAGAAATTGCGCAATATGTTGTCGACC
>CALAQQ010000117.1 GCA_937888485.1 uncultured Clostridia bacterium | reverse complement strand
TATTGGGAAAAAGATTCTTACATGCAAGCAGTTGTTGAAGAATTCTCACCTAGCATACTAGAAAATATAGTTGAAAAAGTAGAAACAGTAAAGGAAGTAAAAGTTACTGCAACTAGAGAACTATCTGAAGAGTCTCCAGGTGGAATTAGATTTACTTATTATGGAGAAGAATATGAATGAAATAATCGAAATAACGGATTTTCTTGCTCCTGAACTTGATATATATGCAAGATTAAGCGAGGTTCAGCTTCTGAACAGAGAATTTCCTGAAAAAGGCTTGTTTATTGCCGAAAGCCCGAAGGTTATCGAAAGGGCACTTGATGCAGGTTATGAGCCTGTTTCATGTCTGATGGAAAAAAGACATATTGAAGGAGAAGGCAAGCGTATTCTTGACAGAATCAAAGACATTCCCGTTTTCTGCGCAGAATTCGATATTCTGACTCAGTTGACAGGCTTCAAACTCACAAGAGGTATGCTTTGCGCCATGAAGAGGAAACCTCTGCCCGATATATGTGAAATCTGTAAAAACAAAAGCAGAATTGTAATACTTGATAGGGTTATGAACCCGACCAATGTCGGCGCCATAATCCGTTCAGCTGCGGCACTCGGAATGGATGCGGTAATTCTCACTCCGGGGTGCTCCGACCCTCTGTACAGACGTGCCGCAAGAGTCAGTATGGGCACAGTATTTCAGATTGAATGGACTTTTGCAGATGACGACTGTCTTGATAAAATAAAGGCTCTCGGGTTTAAAACAGTTGCTATGGCACTTAAGGATAATTCTCTTTCCGTCAATGACCCCGTATTGACTAACGAAAAGAAGCTCGCCATCATTATGGGTACAGAGGGCGACGGACTTTCCGAGCAAACCATATCTGACTGCGATTACACCGTTAAAATACCGATGTATCACGGTGTTGATTCGCTGAACGTTGCCGCCGCTTCTGCAGTAGCTTTCTATCAGCTTGGTAATAAGCAGAATATATAACCAATGAAAGGAGCAAATGTTATGGGCGTATTTGATAACAGTGAATTTGAAAAATACAAGGCGGAGGCTCAGGAAAAATGGGGCAAAACCGACGCATACAAGGAACATGAAGAAAGAACGAAGAACTACTCAAAACATAATTGGAATGACCTCTCCGAGGAAATGGACCGCATCATGGCAGAGTTTGCGGTTTGCATGAGAAACGAAGAAGTACCCGATTCCGACGAGGCACAGAACCTTGTTAAAAAGCTGCAGAACCATATCACCGAAAACTACTATCTTTGTACAAATAAGATTTTAGCGGGTCTCGGTCAGATGTATGTTGCAGATGAACGCTTCAAGAATAATATCGATAAGCACGCTGACGGTACAGCATCATTTATCTGTGAAGCGATTGATTATTATTGCGGTAATTAATAAGAAAAAGCAAGCTGAACTTTCGTTCCGCTTGCTTTTTCTTATTTTTTTGCTTTCAGCTTTCGCTGTGCATTCACAATCTCATTTAAGCTCAAAAACAATTTCTCCGCCGTTGGTAATTTCCTCATAAGTCAGATAGCATTTTTTCACTTCTTTTCCGTTAAGTTTAACGGATTTGATATACGGGAAATCCAATGGATTTTTATCACATTTAATTATTAATGTATCTGAAACTCCGCAAGAATGGAAGTTCTTGTCAAGTTTAATCTCCGCCTCTTTAAAAATCGGTGTGTTTATGTAGTATTTGGGGTCGGCAGGGCAAACCTGCGCAAATCCTATCGCAGAAAGCACATACCACGCCGAAAGCTGACCCACATCTTCATTACCGCAGAAACCGTATGCCCCTGTGCGATAAGCTTCTTTTTGAACACGCCTGGTCCAATACTGTGTTCTTTCCGGAAGTCCGAGAATGCTGAAATAGTGGGTTATGTTGTGACACGGCTCATTGGAGTGATTATAGTCATCATTCCAAAGACTTTTTAAGTCTGCCCTTTCAAAGAATTCTTCAAGAAGTCCGACAGTTCTTTGTTCTCCGAAAAGTCTGCTAAGACCTTCCACATCATAGGGCACGAACCAGGACTGCTGAAAAATATTGCTTTCCACAGTTCCGTCATCATCGTATCTGTCCTGCTCAAAAACAAATTCACCGTTTTCTTTACGGGGTGCCATAAACTGCAGTGATTCATTATAATTTTCCCTGTAACGACTGACTCTTTTGGTAAAATACTCTGCATCTTCTGTTTTGCCTAAAACTTCGGCAAATTTTACCATAGTGAAATCCGCCAATAAATACTCAAGTGTATCACTCAGTTTTTCCGGTACAAAACAATCATCAAGATATTCCTTACAGTCAGGTCTTATGGATTTGAATTCTTTGCCGTTGAGTTCTTTTTCACAAAGACTTGATGCTTTTGCCACTTTGTAAGCCATTTCATTATCATAGGAATCAATCCCTTTGGTAACGGCATCCGCCATAACAATAAGACCGGGGTCTCCTACCATGCAACCTGCATTTATACCCAAAAGTTCCCATCGGGGGAACGAAGAATTATTAAGCTCTGCAATTTTAAGCAAAGAGTTAATCTCGTCACGAACCATATCCGGTCGGATAATACTCAAAAACGGAAACTCGCTTCTGTAAACATCCCAGCCGCTGAATACGGTTCTTTGCTTATAATCGGAATTCTTGAATATTTCATAGTTTATCTTATATCTGCCATCCACATCTGCCATTGTGCGAGGGTCTAAAAGAACATGATACAGACAGGTGTAGAAAAGTTTCAAATCAATTTCATTTGTACCCGAAACGCTTATGCAGGAAAATGCCTCATCCCATTTTTCAAGAGCTTTTTCTGACATAGAATCAAAGTCGGAACTCTCACATTCAGCGAAGAAATTTTTTCTTGCACCTTCAATGTCAACATAAGAAACAGCACATTTTGCCGTTACGGGTTCCTTGATTTCTTTTGAAAAATCAAGAATAACACCTAAATCCTCACCCTCACATAAATCGGTAAATTCTTCATTATCAAAAAATCTTTTATTAATAAACAGATGTGAAAATTCCATAACAAAATACAAATCATAAAATATTCCGCCATGACCGTGACCAAATCCGCCACCCGCAGGTGTGCATTTAATATGACCCTCTATTTTTTTGTCGGTTATAATATCAATTTTCTGAAAATCCGCTTTACCGCCGATTCTTCTGCTGAAATTTATAATAATCTTTTTTTCCGCATCCGATGGGTAAGTAAACCTCAAAAAGCCTGCGTGTTCAGATGCCGTACATTCGGCTAATACATTATATCTGTCCAGCATAACAGAGTAATACCCTGCACGGGTTTTTTCGTTTTCGTGAGAAAACTCTGATTTCCAGCCGACTGTGCCCTTTTTGAACGGCAATTCATCATTGCTGCCGCTGCGAAGGTCTGTATCTTCCGTTAAGGGCATAACCTGTATATTTCCTAAATCGCCATACCAACCTATACCACTCATTCGGTTGAAACTGAAGCCTTCAATTGTATTGTGGCAATAGTTGTAGCCGCTGCCGTTATCACCGCCGCTTACCGTATCGGGAGAAAGCTGAACCATTCCACCGGGAACACAAGCACCGGGATAGGTTTTCCCGCCGCCGTGGGATTTTTCAATCTGACCGTCTCCGACAGTACCGATCATGGTATCAACATATAAAGCATTTCCCATAAACAATCCTCCGCTGTACTGATAAGTCATTTGTTTTGCTGTGTTTGATTATTGATTCATACTGCTGACTGTTATACGAACCTCATTGTTTTCAACGGTTGCAAATCCATCGGAAATATCAACCGAAAAGACAGTTTTATCGTTTGCAGTCAAAATAACTTTTCCTTCTTTAAGAGAAAACACTGCTCTTGCATGACCTTTTCTTATGCCGTAAGAACCTGAAAATTCTCCCTTCACACTATCGGATACCGGAATGCGAACGCTGTCACATTCCATATCTGTAATCTGACAGTCAACAGTAAAAAAACTGACGGTAAGAACATCCTTCATATTCATCACCCGTTTTCTTTTTTATAAGATGAAAATACATCATCGGCTGTTCCCGACATAAGGAAATACTGTTCGGGAATACTGTCAAGTTCACCCGAAAGAATGCTTTCCACGCTGTCAACGGTTTTTTCAAGAGGAACATATATGCCTGCTTGTCCTGTAAAACCTTCTGCAACATGGAACGGCTGACTCATAAAACGCTGTATCCTTCTTGCTCTTCTGACAGTTTGTTTATCATCAGCCGAAAGCTCGTCCATACCGAGAATTGCGATAATATCCTGAAGCTCTGCATATTTCTGCAACACGCGCTGAGTTTCTTTTGCAACTTTATAATGTCTTTCACCGACAAAATCGGGAGAAAGCGCTCTTGAAGATGATTCAAGAGGATCAACGGCAGGATAAATGCCAAGCTCAACAATCTTTCTTGAAAGAACCGTTGTGGCATCAAGATGCGAGAAAGTTGTTGCGGGAGCAGGGTCTGTAAGGTCATCGGCAGGCACATAAACAGCCTGAACCGATGTTATTGAACCGTTACCCGTTGAAACTATTCTTTCCTGCAACTTACCCATTTCGGAGGCAAGAGTGGGCTGGTAGCCGACTGCTGACGGCATTCTGCCGAGAAGTGCAGAAACCTCACTGCCCGCCTGAGTAAAACGGAAAATATTATCAATAAAAAGAAGAACATCCTTATGGGCTTTTTCACGGAAATATTCTGCCATTGTAAGCCCCACAAGAGGAACGCGTAGTCTTGCACCCGCTGTTTCATTCATCTGTCCGAAAACAAGGGCAGTTTTATCAATAACGCCTGACTGATTCATTTCATTCCAGAGGTCATTACCCTCTCTTGAACGTTCACCTACTCCTGCAAAAACAGAGTAGCCGTCATGCTCAAAAGCAACATTACGGATAAGCTCCATGATAAGAACCGTTTTTCCGACGCCTGCACCGCCGAAAAGACCGATTTTTCCGCCTTTGACATATGGTGTCATAAGGTCGATAACCTTTATTCCGGTTTCGAGAATATCGTTAGATGAAACGATTTCCGCAAATGACGGTGCGGCATGATGAATGGGCCACTGTTCTTCCGTTTTTATATCTTCACCGCGGTCAATGGGTTTTCCCGTAACATTGACCATTCTGCCGAGAGTTTCAA
>CALAQQ010000116.1 GCA_937888485.1 uncultured Clostridia bacterium | reverse complement strand
GACGATAATTCAACAGCCAAAGATATCATAGAAAAATTCATTGAACAGACCGAAAACAATATTGCTCATGAAACGGAAATAGTTGAAAAACTCAAAGGAATTTCGTTCGATGAAGAAGTAACACTCGAAAAAATCTGCAAATCACTTTCCGCAACGGTTAAGGAAAGGGAAGTTCCGAAAGAGGATTTGAAATCTCTTTTCTGGAAAAAAGCAGAAAACAACCCATACAAATTTGCAGGCATAACCGGTTTGATTTTTACGGGTGTTGCATATATCCTTACATTCTTAATGTGGCTTAGTCAATCAAAACATCTCGCACTTGCAGAAGATTGGTACTCGTGGGTATTAATATGCTTTTCAGGTTGGTTAACCCTTGATGTGCTTTGCATTTTGCTTCTTTTATTCAACCGTGACAAATCCGAAAAAAGAAAGAAAAAATCACGCAGAGTAATTTCTGTTATTTTAACCACACTGTCATTATTCGTAGGAGTGGTGGCTTTTTACATCTCACTATTATCTTCGTTTCTGTCGCCGTTTTATTCTCTCACAACCGACATCAGAGATTACCTGGTCCTTGACAGCTGGGTAGAGAATTCCTACGGTAATGAAATACGGGCTTTCTTTCCCGAAAAAGTGCCCGAAGATGCACTTGAATCACCGGATAAGATGTATGGAAGTGTACCGTTCACAACAAGATATTATTATAAGCACACAAATAACCTTGACCAGTTTGTGGACATTGTTGCTGAGTGGGAACTGCATATTCAGGAATACGAAAAAGCCAAAGAAAAGTCTATGAAAAATATGAAATACACGGAGCAAAAGGGCGACTGGACTCTTGTTTATTACCGTGAGGAATCCGATTATTATGTTGATAATTATATCTTTGCGTATAACGATAAGCAGAGAAAAGTGAGATATATTGCAGAAATAACCATAGGCTCACGTTCGGGATATCCCTATTATCAAACCCTTGACTGGTAATATCGCTCTTGAAAAAAACAATAACATGATATATAATCGGTGTGGAATAATTCCGCACCGATTTTTATTTGAAAAGATGTTTATATGGAAATTCTTACCTTGGCGCTGTTTTGCGCCGTTTTGTTAATCTGCGTTATATTTGACGCCTCCGTGCTTTATGCCCTCACGGCGGGGCTGATAATTTTCTCCGTCTATGCATTAATCAAAAAGCACTCCCTAAAGTCAATACTGAAAATGATTTTCGACGGAATGAAAACATCAAAAAACGTTCTGATTGTTTTTCTCATTGTCGGAATGCTCACCGCTTCATGGCGTGCAAGCGGAACGATTCCGTTCATTATTTTATCGGCGGTTAAGCTCATAAATCCCAACGTTTTTGTGCTGATGACATTTCTGCTCTGCTGCGGTGTTTCGTTCCTTATGGGAACATCTTTCGGCTCTGCCGCAACAATAGGGGTTATCTGCATGACGATGGCTTATTCGATGAACATCAACCCCGTAATTGCAGGCGGTGCAATGCTTTCGGGCGTTCTTTTCGGTGACCGATGCTCCCCCGTTTCAACAAGCGCATTGCTTGTTTCGGAGCTGACAAAAACCGATATTTTCACCAACATAAAAAATATGTTCCGCACCGCATTCGTGCCGTTTATACTCACCTGCATAATGTATATAATTCTCGGATTTTCCGCAGGCAACAGCGACGAAATCCCCGATTTATCCATGATGTTTTCATCGGAATTCAATCTGCATTGGGCATCGGTTATTCCTGCGGTTGTTATACTTGTTCTTTCACTTCTGCGAGTCAAAGTCCGCTATGCAATGCTTGCAAGTATTGCTTCTGCACTTGTTGTCGGAATGGCTGTTCAGGATATTGAAATCCTTGAATTTTTCAAAATAATGATACTCGGATATGAAGCGGAAACGGCTGAAATCAAGCACATGATTGACGGCGGAGGACTTGTTTCAATGCTCAAATCGGCGGCGATAGTCTGCCTTTCGTCTGCATATTCGGGAATATTCTCGGCAACGGGGCTTCTCAATTCCCTCAAAGAAAAAACAGAGCTTCTGAGCAAAAAAACAACGCCCTTCGGCGCAACGATGATAACCTCAATTTTCACCTCGCTCATCTCATGCAATCAGACCCTTGCAATTATTCTCACACATCAGCTTTGCGAAGGCAACGAGAAAAATCCCGACAAAGCGGCGATTGACCTTGAAAATTCGGCGGTTGTAATTTCTCCTCTTGTGCCGTGGTCTATTGCAGGCGCAGTACCCCTTGCATCCGCAGGTGCTCCGACTTCCTCACTTCTTCTTGCAGGTTATTTATATATTTTACCGATATACTCATTTATTGTTTCACTTATCAGACGCAGAAAGGAAATTCACCATGAACAAAATAACAAGCTTCACAGTTGACCACGACCTTCTCACGGAAGGCATCTATGTTTCACGAATTGACGGCGATATCACCACCTATGATATGCGCACAAGAATCCCCAACGGCGGCGATTTCATGGACACAACAACAGCTCATACGGTTGAGCATATGTTTGCAACCTTCGTCAGAAATTCCGAGATAAAGGATGACGTTATTTATTTCGGACCCATGGGCTGCAGAACGGGATTTTATCTGCTCGTCAGAAATGCGGACAATGAAAAAATCCTTGAAGTAACAAAGAAAATTCTTGCCGATATCATCGCATATGAAGGCGAGGTTTTCGGCAACACAAAAAAGGAATGCGGAAATTATCTTGACCTCGACCTTGAAAAAGCAAAGGAAGAATGCCGCAGATATCTCAAGGCTCTTGAAGCACCGCAGACATTTGAATATAAATCCTAACGGAGGCTGCCATGAACAAAATTTCTCTCAAAGAAAAACTCGGCTACGGTGTCGGTGCGATAGGTCTTG
>CALAQQ010000115.1 GCA_937888485.1 uncultured Clostridia bacterium | reverse complement strand
ACGGAGAGGGCGACGGCAAGGGCGAAAGAGTGCTCAATCCCGTTACCGTTGTTGAACAGGATGAAAATTCCGTTTGCGAAATGGAAATGGTTCAGATAAAGGGCGTTGACTCAACCGTGAGAGATACAAAAGCTCATCTCAAGGCAGGCGCAAAGCTCATCATGACAGAGCGTCTTCTCACCCACGGAAATCAGTATGCACGTTCTGATATGGACGTTTATCTTGACGGCGAGGATGCTTCATCACAGATTATTTCACGCTCGGTTGCAAAGGATAAGTCGACCCAGATTTTCCATCCCAATGCAATCGGCAACGCAAAGTGCAGAGCACATGTTCAGTGCGACTCGATTATCATGGACGAAGCAACCGTAAGCTCAATCCCCGCAATCACTGCCAATTCCGCAGATGCACAGATTGTTCATGAAGCGGCAATCGGCAGAATCAATAACGACCAGCTCATAAAACTCATGACCTTCGGCATGAACGAAGAAGAAGCCGAAGAAATTATCATTCAGGGCTTTTTGAAATAGGAGAATACTATGATTATTACAGATACCATTAAATATATCGGCGTAAATGACCGCAACATTGATTTGTTTGAGGGTCAGTATATTGTTGAAAACGGCATGGCATATAATTCATATGCCGTTCTTGGTGAAAAGATCGCAATCATGGACACCGTTGACGCTGCATTCGGCGAAGAATGGCTCGGAAACATAAAGAGCGTTCTCGGTGACAAGACTCCCGATTATCTTATTGTTCAGCATATGGAGCCCGACCATTCCGCTAACATCAACCTTTTCATGCAGACCTATCCCGAAGCAAAGGTTGTTGCATCGTCAAAGGCATTTGTCATGATGAAGCAGTTTTACGGCTCGGATTTTGCTGACAGACAGCTCGTTGTGGGTGAGGGTTCAACCCTTTCTCTCGGCAACCGTGAACTCACCTTCGTTACCGCACCCATGGTGCATTGGCCCGAGGTTATCGTAACCTACGACAGCAAGGATAAGGTTCTTTTCTCGGCTGACGGCTTCGGCAAATTCGGAACATGGGATGCCGATGAGGACTGGGCTTGTGAAGCCCGCCGCTATTATTTCGGCATCGTCGGAAAATACGGTGCTCAGGTTCAGGCACTTCTCAAGAAGGCAGCAACTCTCGACATCGAAAAAATCTGCCCCCTCCACGGACCCGTACTCACCGAAAATCTCGGTTATTATATCAACCTCTACGATATCTGGTCATCATACGGAGTTGAAACAGAAGGCGTTGTTATCGCTTACACCTCGGTTTACGGCAACACAAAGAAGGCGGTTGAACTCCTTGCTGAAAAGCTCCGTGAAAAGGGTTGCCCCAAAGTTGTTGTCAATGACCTTGCACGCTGTGATATGGCGGAGGCTGTTGAAGATGCATTCCGTTACGGCAAAATCGTTTTTGCCACCACAACCTATAACGGCGAGATGTTCCCCTTCATGCACGAATTCTTAAAGCATCTTTCCGAAAGATTCTTCCAGAATAAGACTGTCGGTTTTATTGAAAACGGCACATGGGCACTCATGGCTGAAAAGTTCATGAGAAGAGCGCTTGAAAGCTGCAAGAATCTGACATATACGGAAACAGGAGTTCACATCAAATCGGCAATGAACGAAAACAACATCGCTGAAATTGAAGCACTTGCAGAAGAACTCTGTAAATAAATTGTACATAAAACGCACATGATAATAAAAAACCAAAGGAGCGTTTTATGAAGTATATTTGCGATATCTGCGGTTATGTTTACGATGAAGAAATCGGAGATCCCGACAACGGAATATCTGCCGGAACAAAATTTGAAGATATTCCCGATGATTGGGTCTGCCCTCTCTGCGGAGTGGGCACGGATGAATTTTCTCCCGCAGAAGATTACGCATGACAAATTTAAAGCCCCCTCAAAAGAGGGGGCTTTATGGCTCGTTGAGAAAGGAAGCTGAATGGCGTTTTCTTCGACCGAAGGCGTAGATCTATATGAATTAAGGATACCGAAACAAACAACCCACGCTGAAAATCTTTCAAAATCATTATAAAATTTTGGAGGTATCCTTATGAACTATATTAAATCATGCGAATTCAACATCGACACTGCATGCGTTGAATTAAAGCTTGACAACGGCTCAATAGTATCAATCGACTGTATTGCCGTTGAAAACGAATATGCAAACAATATGTATGAAACATCTGAACTCGATTTTCTTATCTACAACGAGCCGATGAGTTATGTGAAATTACTTTTAAGCGGCAATATGGAAGAATATTTGAGAAACAGCACAGATTATACTCCATTATCTGATATGAGATAATCTAAATATAAAAATGCAACCAAAAGCCGTGCAAGTTGATATAAAAATCAGCTTGTACGGCTTTTGGAACTTATATTGAAGATCTTTTTATCCTAGCAATTCTTAATTAACCAGTCTAAATTTTTGGTGGATTTATCAACAAATTAATTCTCAATCAGATTTTCTATTATAATGTTTGCAAAATTCTCTAAATTATAAACAACAATAGGATACATAGCTTTGATTTCTTCAGTGTATGACATTTTTTCAGGAATATCATTTAATAAAAATATTGGTTTTTTTAGATAAAATGCGATGACCATTTCTAAAAACGAATTCCCTCCAATATAATTCTTCACACCTCTATGTGTATAATTTAAAATCAGCAAACAATCGCATGTTTCTACATTATTTATATTTTCGATGGTTAATTTGTTTTTTATTTTTGTAAACGATACATCATCTTTTAGCTCATCTCTAATGTGTTGATAACAAGTTAATTCTGGTAAAATAATGTTCAGGCAAGTGTTCTTTTCGAGAAAGCTTTGTGCAAAAAGCATCTCATTTGTGAAATCTAAACTAGAGTGAACAAGAATCTTCATTATCGGTACCTTCCTTCTGTTCAATTACATAATCACTTAAAATTATATCTGCAACGGAATGTGGCAAAAAGCTGAATTTACATTCTTTGAAAATTCTTAAAGCAGGTTTAAGTTTAGACTCATCAAATCTTTGCTCTATAGCTTCATATATTTTTTCGAGTTCAGCATTTGATGATACATGTACTTCAAAATCAAGATTCCAGTCTGAAGTATATGGCTTTAATGAATTAATATGAGTAACATTATTAAAATTAGTAATAAGGTACTCTATTAGTTCAGGCATTTCCTCGTTGGATATACTTACAAATATTATGTACCAATTATATCCCAGTAACCTAGTGTCCAAAATAACCGATAACCTTTCAATAATACCTTTGTTTTTTAAGGAATCAATTTTTTTGTTTATTTCTATGCAGGATTTTAAAAATGTTTTTTTATCAACATTTTCTTTCAATGGCTTTCTTAGTTCTTCAATTTGTTTAAGAGCAAAAAATTCCTCATAAGTTATCATGGTTTCTTCTTTGTGAAGCTGTTCACATTGTTCGTTTGAATTATACTTTGAAATTCCTTCTAGATTGCAATTTTGAACATTGTAAAACAATTTTTGTTCGCCAATAGAATAAGAACAATTCAAGTCATAAATTTCATATTTAACATCATAATTCAAATCTTTTTTTATTTTATCTAGAATAACTTGAGGTTCTACTGATTCTTTAACAAAAATTGCGATTCTGAATGTGTTGTTATCACACTTTGTGACCCATCCAATATGTGAATTGTAGCACAGATACTCTTCTAAATGCCCTTCAGGATAAGTAACGAATTTAGAAAAATATAACGTTGCTAAATAAGTTTTTATCTTAAACATTTTTAAGTTAACAATTGGAATAATGTTTTTTATTATTCTATGCTCATAAAGCAAGTTTATTTGGCTTTCAATTTCTTGGGTCTCTGTAGAAAAAATTTTTGATAATTTTTCCAATGAAGGGAGTTCGTTTTCAGAAAGAATGCTATATAAAAGATCTTTTTCATGTGGAAGCAACAGATATGATTGATTTATTTTTCTAAGTTTTATATTAGAAAAATAGTTATCTTTATTTACAACTTCATTCCACTTTTGAATTATTAAATCAAAGTTTTCTTCGATAATATTGCCTAATCTTTCTTCAACTACAGTTTCGGAAGTCTCATCTTCTTTAGGGATTATGATATCCCCATTTGGCTGGATAATAAAATATGCAGAATCCCTGTTTTTTCTTTTAACTAATTCAATTTTAAAATTACATTGATCCTTTTTTCCATTGATCCAATTTTGAACATCGCGAACTTTTGTTTTTGAAATAGTATAATTATTTTTATTTTTAGACCCTCTATTTTCTGGAATAAATTCATATATTTTCCATATAAAAATATCGTACTGACTTAAAAAATCATATATTTTTTGTAAATGATTTATTTTAGATGTTTTTTTAGTGAGAACTGTTGAGATTTTTATCGGAAAATGTGGTTTGTTTTTTTGGTAATATTCTAGTATTTCTTTTACATGGTTAAAACTATCAGAATTTCTACCATTTATAGTATTACTTTTTTCGTCATAACCATCTAATGGTAGAGATAGTTTTTCTATGCATGATTCAATTTCTTCACGATAATGCATGAATTTTGTCCCATTAGTTGAAAGAAAAATTGAAAAATTTTTTTCAAATAGCTTTTGAACAATATGTTCAAAATGTTCTGAACAGGTAGGTTCCCCTCCAGATATACAAATAGAATTACATTGAATTTTTGAAAGCTTATTTATAATTATATCAATTTGTTCTTCTGATAAATCAAAACTTTTGTCATCGCTGCAAGCGTAGCATACTGGACAATGATTATTGCAATTAAAAGTGATTCTCCAGTCTATAACATCTAATGTTTCGTTATAAACATTTGAGGTTGCATTTAAGTTGGCAAAAATATTTTCTCGGTTCAAATAATTGTTTGTAGATATTTGAGGAACCATACCCAATTTCTTTTTATTTGAAACGAGATTAAATGTTTTGGAAAATACATCATCAATACAAAAAGATGATTTACTTTTCATTTCTTCTGCAAACGCCTTCCAAAAACAGTATGAGAACCATGGGATCTTTTCGCCATCTATATCTTCTTCAAATGCAGGCAACACACCTTTAACAGAGGAAATATAAACCGCCCCCTCTAATAACAGTTCATCGTTTATTGATATTTGCTCGTCTCCCATTGTTTCATTAATCAAGCCACTGCAACAACTATCAATTATAACTATAAATCTTTTTATATTCGAATTCTTAATTTTGTTAATTAGTGTATTAAATGATATGCCAATAGAATCAAAATTATGAGAAGATGTATCTTTCAAAGCTAATTTAAGTTCGGAAATATTGTTATATGAGATTTTTCCGTGACCACAGAAATAAAAAAGAAAAACATTATTTTCTTGAGTTCCTGCTTTGTCAATAAAAGGGTACAATTTGTTTATTGCATCCGTATGATTTATATCTTTCAAAAAAATTATATCTTCTTCAGGGTGAGAAACAAACGATTTAAAACAATTGCATATTTCTTCTGTTATTTTATTTGCTCCGTGTAAATTATTTAAATCTTCTCCGTATTGATTGTTTGAAACTAAAGCAATCTTTAAATTATATTTTGTTTTAATCATAATATCACTCTTTATTAAAGTTTTGTTGAAATAAGTTACTGACTGTATTTAATCTTCAAAAAATTCTTTTAACTCTTTTAATAATTTGGGGGACAAAGATTTACCGTTATCAGATTTCAGGTTAATTTCTTTTTTTGTTTTTGTTTCGATAATAGTAATATCCACTTTTCTGTTTTGATTCCAAATATTTATTGCACTTATTACGCTAGGAATGACTGCACTAGTGATCAAAATTGTTAGTATTTCTTCCAATCCCATTTGTCCATCATTTAAATTGCCATCCCTAATTTCAGAACTTATTCCATTCATTCTTAACAGTTGACGAAGTTGATGTAAATCCTCTGTGTTTTTTGTGCATGAAATAACATACTCTTTTTTGTTCATAACAATTCTCCTTTTAAAAAATAATGAGGTTATTATATTAATCTCATAATATATATGACAAAAATTGCGGAATGTTACGCAATTTTTTTGGTTTTCTTTGAGATTCTACTTTTTGCACAATTTATAGTAGCGCAAATTGTGCAACATTACGACACGAAACGACAAAACCCGCACCATAGCTGTAATTGCTACGATGCGGGTTGTTTTTTGCTCAAAAAAGTTTTAGTAAAGGTGCTTAATCACATTTACAATTAATTGTTAAGATTGATTATTGTTTGTTTCTCTTCTTTCGGCAAGATCCATAAGCATCCTTTCGTGTGTTGTTTTATCAAGGTTATAGAAAAAGAAAGGAACAGCTGCAAGCAAATAACTTATAGCTATCGGCAGAGAAAAAATATTAAAAATTCCTTTTTGAACTTTATTTTGTTGCGGTAATCTTACGCTTGAATTGCTTGTTTTATAACCGATTGCAGAAAGTAAAACAGAACTTACCGATTGTGAAAGTGTTCCACTCATTTTCTGCGTTACAATTTTCATTGAAAAACTCAATCCCTCATTTCGTTTTCCTGTTTTCCATTCAGTGTAGTCTGTTGCCTCTGCCATCATTTCGTTATAAACAACCGATGCAGGAGTGCCCATCAAACCGTTAAACAGTTGAGCTGCCATTATTGCAGGAATCATCACAAACGGCAAATTGTAAAATATTGTGCCGACAAAGAAAACAGTAAACCAAACAATACCTATACTTAAGTATGCCAATAGCATAATTTGTTTCTTTTGTAGGCGTTGTTTAAGCATGTTTAAGAACGAATATGAGAATCCCCAAGAAATCGCAGCAGGAATTGCAACTAAAATAGACAAACTCGCATATCCGAGAACATCTATGTAGTAATATGTCGCAACAGACCAACCTATCCCTTCGATAAATCGAGTCAAGTTAGAAAGAACCAACACCCGAAGCAACGGGTTTTTGAAAAACTCTGAAAAGCTCTCTTTAAAACTTGGCTTTTCTTCGGATTGGAGAACTCGCTCTTTAACTTTATATGAAGCGATTATCATAAATACTCCGGTTAAAACGGCAGATAATATTCCGATTGACAGAAATGCTGTTTTGGTAGAAAAGGGACTGTTGTCAGCAGAAGTGTAATCAAGAAGCAACGGAACAGCTACACCCGGAATAGCTGCGAATACGTTCATTGAAATATTAACATTCTTTGATATATTCGCTCTGTCTGACGAGCTTGGAGATATTGCGGCGGACAAGCCCCAATACGAAACATCAACAAGAGTGTAACATGTTTCCCAAAGGAAATATGTAAAGAACATAAACAATATCTTTGAAGGTGCGGTTGGCGATGTGTCTGTGATTATAAACGGTCCGCAGAACAATAAAACGGTAAGTAATGCAAGCGGCAATGCTCCGCGTCGCAAATACGGAAGCATCTTTCCGTATTTTGTGCGTGTTCTGTCAACAATAATTCCTGCTAAAGGATTATTAAACAAGTCCCATATGCCCTCAAACATCAGCATAGCACTGACGATTCGCAGGTCAACATTGAAAACATTGACATAGAAATACATCATATAACTTGTTATAAGGTTATATGCAAGACACTGTGCGCCGCCGGCAAAACTATAAATACCAATTTCACTTTTATTAACAATACTGTTCCGAGTTTTATCCATAAAAATACTCTCCCCATAGAATATGAGAAGAGTATAACATTATATTAGATAATTGTCAAATATAATTTAATTTACATTAAACTTATTTAGAAAATATGCGGTCTAATGCAGTTGTTAACCACTTTGCATGATTTGAATCAATAGTGTAGTAAATACGTTTCTGATTATCGTCACAGGTAGTCATTTTTGCTATTCCGCAGGCAAGCAAAACATCTATGTGGTGCATTACAGTTGCGGGAGTTAAATTCAGTTTAGCAGCAAGCTCTCTGTTGTACCACGGTCTTTCGCTCAAAAGCAAAAGGATTTCTGCTCTTGTTGTATCACCTATAGCTTTGCAGGTTTCAACTATTCGTTCTTTCTCATTGAGCCGTTCTTCTTCAGGTCTTGTGTCGGCATTAAAAAGACCATAATAATATGTCTCGTTAATTATGAAAGCATTTGTGTATATGCTCAGCTGGGGGTAAACGTGTTTAATCGAAGCCTTCAAATCTATATTGGATTTCTCGTAAAATTCATCCGAATTATTCCAACTCAAAGCAATAAAACTCTGTGCTTCCGTGCGGACTTCGTCCCACGCATTTTCCATTGCAGGAACATTATTGCGTATAATCTCATTAAAAGCAGAAAAATATTCTTTGGGATTGTTATAAATCGCATTAAGTCCGTCACTTGAATCAAGATATTCTTCAAGCTCACAGCAAACCGAGCCGTTTGACATTGAATCGGTTATGAAACGATAGCTTTCTTTCATTGTGCTACGGATTTCGTCAATATCGGTTGAGTCAATATCGTACACCCAATCCCTGTTATTTAGATACATAACGGTCAGAACAAGATAATCAACAAGAGGGATTTCTTCAAAGAAAAATTCATCGTGTTCGCTGCTGACTCGATTTTTGTTAAAAGCATTAGTATATTTCTTGTGGAGTTGTTCGTGACGGGTCATAAATTCACGAACATCCCATTCACGCTCGCCGATTAGGTTTATCATAAGTTCAACCATCTCGTCACGCTGTCTTGATATATACAGCAAAGCTATGGTTTCGCAAAGCCATTCGGGTTTGTTGTGGATTATGGGTTTCATTTAATTCGCACCTTTGTTTTAGTGATGAAGATACTATATCATAATGTTTGATAATATTCAATAAGAAATCTATTTTGTTTGATAATAGTTTTTACCTTTCAAAAATTCTCAGCCAATTGAAAAACCAATTATATTATGCTAAAATAAAATTGAATATACGAATTACATCAAAAATGGAATTAAGAAATCAATTTAAAAATATTGCTATTGATTAGAACATTTAATTTAAGTCTATAAAAACTTGGAGGATATTATAATGAAGAATAAATCTGCTGTTTATGAAGAACGTTTCGGAATTGAGAAAAAACGAAAGAAACAGCGATATGTTAGATGGGTTTTGCTTATTATCGTAGGCTTATTTATCATTTGTGGATTAACTATTGGTGTTCAAAATATAATTAGGTGTTCAATAAATAGTCTAGCTGTTACAGATAATTTAAATGCTACTTGGATTGGTTCTTTGGCATCTTATTGGGGTGGTGTTTTAGGTGGAATTATTTCAGGAGTTCTTGCTGTGGTTGGTGTAGCATGGACAATTAAGTATTATAAAAATTCTGATGCTGCAAAAACTCGAATAGAACATATGCCATTTTTAATGGCTGAAGTAAAAGGTTATAGCGAAAATAAGAATATCGGAAGTGTTACGGGAGATGTTGAGCTATATAAAATAGATAGCAAGATAATAAATACGTCACCTATAAATAAAGATGAACGGCGGGCGCAAAGAATTATTTATTGTAGGATAGCTTTAAAAAATGTTGGACAAGGATTTGCAAGTACAACAGTGATATATACAGGGGAAAATATTGGAGGGCAGGCTTTTTACGAGTTGATTCAAGTAGATTGTACAAGCGAACTTTGTTTTGAAATACATTTGAACAAAGAAATTAAAGGAGATAAAATCAATTTTGCTGTTTGCTATGTGGATTGCATGACAAATGAGTATATTCAAGAATATTGTGTTCAATGGAAAGGTGATCATCTAAACGATGTAAAAATACAGCAAGGGTATCCTTTGTTTTTAGGTCAAACGCATGATATTTGAAAATGAATATGAACAATATTTAGTTTTATAACATAATGAAACATGATATAAGAAAGGTTTATGAAAAAAATATGGTTAATAAATACTTGGATGAACAGCAATTAAAGGCAGTTTGTGATGTTTTAGCTGAAACTTATTCAGGATATACCAAGACAGAGCTAACTCGGTTACTTCAACAGTGTAAAATAAAAATTGTTTCAGATGGAAAATCAAATAATGGCTATACTTATCAGTTGGGTTTAAACAAGCGAGATTGGTTGTATAACTGTCTAGCCTCAGCTATAAACGATGACCAATCGTTTGTCAAAGTGTATGAGTTTTTTGAAAAAGCATTAAATCCTGTTGCTTTTACCGACGAAAAGAACAGAGATAAGTACATCTATTTGTTAGAGGGAGTAAACAAGGCACTTTTGTTAGCTGGGCTTGAGATGACAAGGGATGGGAAATTGATTGAAGTTGTCCAGGCGAAAACGCTTGATGAGGTTGATAGAAGAGTAAACAGTCTACAGCGACAGTTGTATAACAGAGCGATTCACAGCGAGGTTCAGAAGTATTGTATTGAGGACTTTTTACAAAAAGACTATTATGATGCGGTTTTTGAGGCTGCGAAAGGATTAGCAGAGAGAGTAAGACAAATTACTGGATTGACAACAGATGGCGGGACTCTATTTCAAACTGCATTTTCTAAAAACGATCCATACCTATTCTTTAACAGTATGCAGACGGATAGTGAAAAAAGTGAATTTACCGGATTGAAAGAATTATTGGAATCGATTTTTCATTTGGTAAGGAATCCAGCGGCACATACGCCTAAAATTAACTGGAAAGTTGATGAGGCAAAGGCTCTTGATATTATAACTCTAATTTCATTTGCACATAAGTATTTAGATGAGTGTCATAAAATACCTGGAAAATAATTTATATGTAACAAAACAGATAATTAGTTGGTAAAATATCCTAGATATGTCATCTGAAAAATGAGAGCATCAAGCGTTAGTGGAGGAATTATGTATTTTATGAAAGCCAAAAATATAAAGATTCTATTTCTTGTTGTTGCAGTTATATTTGGGTTGCTCTATGCTGTTTCTTATAATAAAGAATCAAAAATAAACAGCATAGAAAACTATGAGAGAATTTTTTATAATGTTGAGGAGTTACAGTTTTTTGCAGAAGAAAACAATTTTTACAGTACAACAAACCCTACCAAAGATTTAAAAGAATTAAAGAAAGTTAAACTTAATTATCTTCCTGTTTCCGAAGACAGAAGCAAGAATAGAGAATTTGAATATAAAATTATAATTAATGGCAAGTTTTCAATTTATATTAACAGCGATTTTTCTCAATTGTGGTTAGATGATTCAAAAACAATTAACATTAATTATAATGATGGCTCTTGGAGCAAAGAATTAAATGAAGGCATATTACCATCATTTTCATATTTTATTGAAAATCCTGAAGTTTTAAAAAATCTCTTTCAAGAACATAGTCAACACCTTATGCGCTAAAGAGCATTTTCGACAGTAGTTGTATCCATTCATCATAGTAATTTTATATACGTCTCCTTTTGGTTTTACCTCTTTGACTGTACGGACTTTTCATATGCTTTGATTTTTTGAGGATGTTTATTTGTGTTACAAGTTCCTCTTTGGTAAGCGAGTCATAGTCGATACCAAGAGAGTTGAGATACATTCTGACCTTCTTTTCTTCGTCGCTGCCCTCAAAACTCAACGCATCCTGCAACTGCTTTTGTGCATCTGCCGCAGGCGAAACAGTGTCCGCCGTTGTTCTGTCGGTTTTATGGTTTTCACGGATTGTACTGATAATGCGGTCAAGGTCTTTATGTATCACATGGCTGAAATATTCATCTTCATCAATCTGTGCAAGTTCAAGTGTTCTGACGTACAAATCGTTTTCATCGGAGCATTTCTCCATTGCAGCATTTCGCACAACACCGAGAACGGCGTTCAAATCGTTGATTCTCATATCGGCAATGCGGTCAACATAGATTTCAATATCGGTCAGAAATCTTCTGAAATCCTCGTGGGTTGCAATTTCACAAAGCAGCCTCGTATTAATCTTTCCGCTTTCAAGTAAATCAATCATATCATCACTCAAATGCAGATTATTGATGTCTGCATTCGGGTGATTTTTTTGTTCAGTCAGACCGAGCAGATAATCGGTTGAAACACCGTAGAAATTTGCAAGTGTGACAAGGTTGAACGGACTCATATCCTTGTATTCTTCGGTTTCGTATTTGCCAAGCGCAGATTTAGAGATACCCGTTCTCTCGGCAAGCTGTTCGAGAGTCAGTTTTTGTTCTGTTCTCAGATCCTTCAGTCGTTCTTGTATTGTTAATTTTAAGTACATATCACCACTCCTTTAATTTAATTATATAGTATTTGCTGTACGTTTTGTGGTACTTTGTGTCGATTTTTCGGTAACGTTAATTGTAAAACTAAACGCAAGTTTTTCACGATATTTAGCCTTACAAACTTG
>CALAQQ010000114.1 GCA_937888485.1 uncultured Clostridia bacterium | reverse complement strand
GGTTGGCTCGGCGGATATGCCCTTGTTATGATGTTTTATCATGTACCTCTCCACTATAAACACCAATACATCAACAATAATTTCATCGTATCAACCGCAAACGCAACCCTAATCACACTGATGTTTGTTTCCATACTCGATTCATTCAATTATTCCTTTACATGTATGCTTATGATTGTTTCCTCGCTTTTATTTGAGGATATTATTAAATGGAGTGGAGCAGAAAGACATGAAAGTATTATGGACAGTTAATTTAATACCTTCCGCAGTTACGGTTAAGCTCGGCAGAGCATCTGAAGTGCTTGGCGGCTGGGTTGAATCTATGGCAAGTCAGCTCAGCAAAAATAAAGATATCAAGCTTGGTATAGTGTGCAAGTGCGAAGAAAATCTTGATTTCTGTGAAACTATTGACGGCGTAACATATTTCAGTCTTTACTACACTTCTTCAACCACTCTTTCAGAACTTGAAGCAAAGTGCGATAAGATCATATCGGACTTTAAGCCCGATATAGTCAACATTGAAGGCACTGAATTCCTGCATGCAAGAGCGATGCAGTTGACCGCAAAAAAGCACAACATTCCCGCTGTTGTTTCTTTGCAGGGAATACTTAACGGACAGTATGCTTATCAATGCGGACAACTCCCGATTGATGATATGATGTTTTCAAAATCAATAACGGAGATTTTTGCCGCATGGATTATGCACCTTCGCAAAACAAAATGGTATAAGCCACGCATGAAATCCGAAAAGGAAATAATAGAAAATGCCGACTACATTCTCGGCAGAACAACCTGGGACAGAGCACATTCCTATGCGATAAATCCCAACGCAAAATATTATCCTTGCAGCCGTATTCTCAGAGCTCCTTTCTATGAGGGAAAATGGAGCCTTGAAAAGATGGAGCGCCACTCGATCTATGTCGGCAACGGCTACAGTGCGCTCAAGGGTGTTCACTTTGTTGTTATGGCACTCCCCTATTTGATAAGAGAATATCCCGATATCAAGGTGTATGTTGCAGGATATAAGCCATATCAGGAGAACGACAAGCGTTCATTCCTCAAAAAAGGATATGCGGCATATCTCAAGAAGCTCATATATGACCTCGGTGTTCAGAATCATATTGAATTCACGGGTCCTCTCAAGGCAAACCAGGTAGCAGAAACTCTTTCGAAAGTCAACGCTTATGTCTTATGCTCAACTATCGAAAACAGTCCCAACACTCTCGGTGAAGCCATGATGGTGGGCGCTCCCTGCGTTGCGGCTTATGTGGGCGGCGTTTCGGATATGGCTGAAGACGGCAAAGAGGCTCTTTTCTACAGAAACGATGACCCAAAGCTTCTTGCCTGGAATATAAAGCGTATTTTCGATAATGATGAGCTTGCACTTTCACTTTCAGAAGCAGGTAAGAAAAAAGCTCTCATAACTCACGATGCAGAAAGAAATGCACAGTTGCTTATTGATGCATACACAGACATTCTGAAGGAGAAATAATATGAGTTACGCACCGATTATAATATTTGTATATAACCGTGCAGACCATTTTATTGAAACATATAATGCTCTTGCCGCTTGTAAAGAGGCAAAGGAATCCGAGCTTTTCATTTTCTCGGACGGAGCAAAAAACGATGCCGGCAAAGATAAGGTCAATGAAGTCCGTGCCGCCGTTACGGCGATAAAGGATTCGGGCGACTTCAAGTCCGTCACGGTTACCGAAAGTCCCGTCAACAAAGGTCTTGCCGCATCCGTTATTGCAGGTGTTACCGATGTTATAAACAAATACGGTAAAGTAATCGTCGTTGAGGATGACTGCAAGGTTTCACCGTTCTTCCTCGGCTATATGAATAAAGCTCTTGATTTCTACGAAAACAACAAAAGAATCGGTTCAATCGC
>CALAQQ010000113.1 GCA_937888485.1 uncultured Clostridia bacterium | reverse complement strand
CAAAGGTATTGGCTGAAAGAGTATCTGGTAACGAAAAGGTAGATTTCGAAAACATCGATAAGGCTCCCGAAGAAAGAGAACGTGGTATCACTATCTCTACAGCACACGTTGAATACCAGACAGAAAACAGACACTATGCACACGTTGACTGCCCGGGCCATGCTGACTACGTTAAGAACATGATCACAGGTGCTGCTCAGATGGACGGCGCTATCCTCGTAGTTGCTGCTTCTGATGGTCCTATGGCTCAGACAAAGGAACACGTTCTTCTTGCTCGTCAGGTAGGCGTTCCTGCAATCGTTGTATTCATGAACAAGGCTGACCAGGTTGACGACCCCGAACTTCTCGAACTCGTTGAAATGGATATCCGTGAAGTTCTCAGCAATCAGGAATTCCCTGGTGATGATATTCCTATCATCAAGGGTTCAGCTCTTCAGGCTCTCGAAGCTCCCGAAGATCTCTCAAACGCAGCTTACGCTCCTATCCTTGAACTCATGGATGCAGTAGACAGCTACATTCCTACACCTGACAGAAAGTCAGATCTTCCTTTCCTTATGCCTGTTGAAGACGTATTCACAATCACAGGTCGTGGTACAGTTGCTACAGGTAGAGTTGAAAGAGGTCAGTTAAAGCTTTCAGAAGAAGTTGAAATCGTTGGTCTCACAGAAGAAAAGAGAAAGACTGTTGTTACAGGTATCGAAATGTTCCACAAGCTCCTCGATTACGCAGAGGCTGGTGATAACATTGGTGCTCTTCTTCGTGGTGTTCAGAGAACAGACATCGAAAGAGGTCAGGTTCTTGCAAAGCCCGGCTCAATTCAGCCCCACACAAAGTTCCGTGGTCAGGTTTACGTTTTAACAAAGGATGAAGGCGGCCGTCACACACCGTTCTTCGATAACTACAGACCCCAGTTCTATTTCCGTACAACAGACGTTACAGGTATCATCAAGCTTCCCGAAGGCGTAGAAATGTGCATGCCTGGTGATAACGTTGAAATGGACGTTGAACTCATCACTCCGATCGCTATCGAAGAAGGTCTTCGTTTCGCTATCCGTGAAGGTGGTCGTACAGTTGGTTCAGGCGTTGTTATCGCTATCAACGAATAATTTATCAATTAAGAGCTTCTCGTAAGAGGAGCTCTTTTTGCAGAAGTTTAATATGAACTGAAGAAAACTCAGGAGGTCAGAAAATGAAGTTAGTTTATAATGTTAAGGATAAGCCTAAATTCGGGCAGTTAATAGTTTTTGCATTTCAGCAGTTACTTGCCATTATGGCAGCAACTATTGCTGTTCCTGCCATCGTGGGCAACGGCATGTCTGCTTCGGCAGCACTTTTCGGCGCAGGTGTGGGCACTATTGTTTATCAGTTATTCACAAAATTCAGAAGCCCTGTATTCCTTGGCTCATCATTTGCCTTCATCGGCTCAATGCTTGCAGCATTTGCAGGCGCAACATCAATGCAGCTCGGTTATCTGGGTCTGATTATCGGTGCCCTGTTTGCAGGTCTTGTTTATGTGCTGATTGCCCTTGTGGTTAAATTTGTGGGTGTTGGCTGGATCAACAAGCTTATGCCCGCAGTTGTTATCGGCCCCACAGTTGCTCTTATCGGTCTTTCACTCGCCGGTGCAGCCATCAAGGATGTGTTTTCATACGGTCCTCAGGACAGCAACGGCTCATTCATTATGACAACAAATATTTGGGTGTCACTTATATGTGCTCTTGTTACCTTCTTTGTTGTGGTAATCTGCTCAACATACGGAAAAAAGATGATGAAGCTTATACCCTTTATCATAGGAATTCTTGCAGGCTATGCCGTAGGTCTTGTTTTCACTCTTATCGGAAATGCTATCGGTAATGAGGCACTTATGGTTATCGACTTTGCACCCTTCAAAGCTCTTGTTGCTGACGGTGTGACACTTAAAACCTTCCTTGCACTTCCTGATTATACATTCCTTACTGCAATTGACGGAATCAAGGATTTCGATACTTCATATCTGGCTACAATCGCAGTTGCATATGTTCCTGTTGCATTTGTTGTATTTGCTGAGCATATTGCTGACCACAAAAACCTTTCTTCAATCATCGAAAGTGACCTTCTTGAAGATCCCGGTCTCCACAGAACGCTTCTCGGTGACGGTGTTGGCTCATTTGTAGGTGCATTCTTCGGTGGCTGTCCCAATACAACCTACGGTGAATCTGTTGGTTGCGTTGCTATCACGAAGAACGCTTCCGTTGCAACAATCACAACAACAGCTATTATCAGTATGCTTATCGCATTCGTTTCGCCCTTTGTCGCCTTCCTTGATTCAATCCCCGGCTGTGTAATGGGCGGTGTTTGTATCACTCTTTATGGTTTCATCGCTGTCAGCGGTCTGAAGATGATACAGAAGGTTGATCTTGAGGATAACGCAAATCTGTTTACAACTTCGGTAATTCTTATCACAGGTATCGGCGGTATGGCTCTTGCAATCGGCAAGGTTACAATCACAGCTATCGCTTGTGCGCTTATTCTCGGCATAATCACAAATATTGTTCTTTCAAAGAAAAAGGCATAATTCTTAAACAAATCTTATATTGCCTCCCTTGGGATACCTCTTTATGAAGGTCGCTCAAGGGAGGCGTTTTTTATTAAGGCTTCCCCTCAGGGGAAGCTGGATTTGACGGAGTCAAATACTGAGGGGGTGTACCGCCCGCAGTCGTGGGCGGTGTGCGGCGAAGCCGCACAGATAAACCGAAGTTATAGCAAACTATGAATAA
>CALAQQ010000112.1 GCA_937888485.1 uncultured Clostridia bacterium | reverse complement strand
GTCCGAGAGGATATCTGTGGCTGTGCATTGCGATTTTGGGATATCCTGTTGTGCCCGAGGTGAAGAACATAAGCATGGGGTCATAGCCGAATGCACCTTCTTCGGGTGAAGGTCTTTCGAATATATCGCTGAACTGGCAGTATTCTTTGTCAAAGGTGTGCCAGCCTTCACGTTCACCGTGAGCAATGATTTTTGTTTTAAGAACATCACATTTTTCAGCTGCAAGTTCAACCTGATGAGCAACATCACCGTCTGCTGTACAAACGATAGCACTGATCTGACCTGCGTTGAAGCGATATTCAAAGTCATGTTCAACAAGCTGATTGGTTGCGGGAACAACGATTGCTCCAATCTTATGAAGAGCAAGAATCGAGAACCAGAACTGATAATGACGCTTGAGAACAAGCATAACTCTGTCACCCTTCTTGATTCCGAGCGACTTGAAATAGTTAGCAGTCATGTTTGAATGGCGGCTCATATCAGCAAAAGTAAAACGTCTTTCTGTTCCGTCATTTTCAACATGGAGCATTGCTGTTTTATCGGGTGATTTTTTTGCAAGCTCATCTACAACGTCAAATGCAAAGTTAAATTTATCATCATTCTTGAATTTAATTCCGTTAAGAACACCATTTTCATCAAGAGTTGTTTCAATAAATTTAGCATAAACAGGATTTTGAAGATTGGCAAGATCTACATTTGTTGTGCTGGGAGTTTTGATTTCCTCAACGTATTCGCTCATTTCGGATGAACCGTCGGGAGAAATAACGATAGCATAGAATTCGCATTCCTTACCGCCGACTGCAATTTCATCATGGGGAACAGATGAATCAAAATAAATGCAGTCACCCTCATTGAGAGTTTCCGTTCTGTCACCGATAATCATTTTAAGAGTACCTTTGGTGACTATATTGATTTCCTGACCCTCATGGCTTACACAATGATAGGGAGGATTGAGCGCTTCTTCAGAATAAGGAATAACAACTCTGAAAGGCTCTGCAATCTTATTCTTGAAGAAGGGAGCAAGTCTGTTATAAACAAAGCCCTCTCTTCTTGTAATGGGCATTCCTTCACCTTTTCTTGTGAGGGTATATTCGGTAAGACCGGGGCTTGAACCCTCCATGATATCGGTGATTTCAACACCACAAACTTGAGCAATTTTATAAATAAATGTGAAACTGAAATCCTTGTTTCCGGATTCATAGAAGCAATACTCTTCCTCGCTCAGACCGATTTTGCTTGCCATTTCAGCCTGAGTAAGACCCATATCAAGGCGAAGCGAAATAATACGCTGAGTAACCTCCATGATTTTGTTTTCGACTGAACCCTGACCAAATGTTATCATACTTCTTCTCCTTTCGCTCCGAGAATAAAAAAACGTCTCAAAGCAATTATTTTTGCTTTGAGACGAGTAAAAATCTTAACCCGCGGTACCACTCAAATTGCGCATATGCGCCACTCATCGGACTCCAACAAGCCCTACACCTTAACGCTGTGTCTACGGAAGCTGTCTACTGACCCGAAAGTGTTCGGAGCTTCGGCTCGGAAGTGATAGCATTGAATTGTTCCGCTGACGGTTCGCACCAAACACCGTCTCTCTGAAAACTTTGCAACTCCGCCTTCTTCGTCATCGCTTTTCTTGCAAATTATAATAACACCGCTAAAACGATTTGTCAACAGTTTTTAATTAATTTTTATTGTTTTAATTTCCCAGGGGCTGAAAGAAAGTCTGTTGTCAATTATCTTTTCGGTTTCATTGCCGAGAAGATCGGTTTCAAACAATTCTCCGTTAATATCAAATAAAGCTTCTGATTTTTCATCGGAGAAATTGCAGAAACGGGCAAACATCGAGCCGTTTTCGGGATAGAAAGCAGTCAGAATTACTTCTCCGCCCTTTGAATCAAATTTAGCAGGACTGAAGTCATTCAGGTCGCCTTTTCCCTTGGCAACAATATCTGCAACAGGCATATAGTTATAACTCATTGACTGACGGTGAATTTCCGCATCAGAAATATCGTCAAAGGGAAGAAGCGCAAATTCATCTTCAAAAACACCGTTAAGGATTCTTGTTCCGCACATATACTCATTTGAATAAAGAAGCGGAATAAGCAACTTATTGCCCTGAACGGCAGAGCCCATACAGCCTCTGTTGAACACTGCCATGCCGTGGTTTTTATCTCTCATTGCAAGCCAATAAATTCCCTGCATATAGGTTGTTGAATTGAAAGATTCTTCGGGTGATACTTCTGTATCAATAAGTATTCTGTCATTGGGATACCAATATTCCTCAGTTTTACGGAGCGCTCCGTTCCAATCGGCAATTGCAAAAGGAAGGTCGCGCACCATACGGCGGTCATTATCAAGACAGAGATTCATAACAAAGCAGAGTTTATCCTCCTGGTGGTGTCCGTTTAATGTTAACGGTACGGGTCTGCCCTGAGTTATATCCGTTCTTCCTACAAGTTCACCGTTCATTTCAAAGCGGCTCTTACAATCGATTCTTGAACGCTCACCCGAAAAACTCATTTCAAAACGGTAAGGAATACCGCCGATTTCGCCAAGCTGAACAGCTTTTGCACCGCTTGAAAATACATCGACTTTCCACTCACCCTCGGAGAAGCATTCCTTATCATTTACCCATGCACTGAAAAGAGCACCATTACCGTTATCATAGATACGTCGATTGTTTTTGATTTCATCGATATACGCAATACCCGACTTTGTGAGTTTCACACTGTAAACGGGAGTTTTAAGGATACACGATTTATCATCATATGTGTAACCGAAAGAATTGTCGGCTTTTTCGTTTCTTATTTCAAAACGCTTTGCGGTCATCGGAGGAATGCAAACATGGAGATTGAGATGTTTTTTGCCGTCAACATCAATCATTCCGCATTCAAGCGCCTTTTCATCATCATATACACAGATATCAGAGTCTGTCGGTATTTCTATCCATTCATCAACCTCAAAAGACTGAGGATTGATAACAAGTACTGATTCGTATTTTTCATTTGCAAATCTGCCTTTGATAATATCGAGAGATTTCGATTTTACATCGGCAGAGTATTTAAGTGATTCGGGGATAAATCTTCTTGAAAGGTCAAGAAGTCCGCAGATTGTGACATCATGATGCTGTGCTGCAAGAATATATTTCCACGCTTCCTCCGAGGATTTCTGCATTGAGTCACCGCCGAGCATAACAGAAAAGGCGTTAAGCTTTTCTCCCGTCAGTGCATCTGCTTCACCCTGTCTTATTCCGTTAAATATTTCGTTGCCGCAATAACCCCACGGCATCTGAACATGGAAATCATTATCCTCTGTTTTAAGCTCATCAACAGCTTCGCCGTAAAGCTCGGGAATATCTTCAAGAAGAACATATTTATAATTATCTTTCGACTCTATATAATCAGTGAGTTTTTCGATAGGCTGAGTTAAATCATCATATCTAGAAGCAAGAAGAGGTTCATATTTTTTGAATTTCTCCTCAAAATCTTCAAGGTCATAGCCTGCTTCACCGTCAGACCATCGCGAAAGAATCCAGTTATCAAGAGTTGTGCAGTTATATCCCCTACCCATTCCGTCATAAACAGGCACAGCAGGAATTTCAGTCAAGTCCTTGCCAATCCATCTTCCCCATGCCGAATCAAAGGTTTTGGTATAACCGTAACCCATCACATGAGAGCGAAGAATAGCAGCCTTATATCCGCATTTTGAAATAAGCTGGGGAGTCTGGTTATTAAGAGCAAATTCCGAAATAGCATAAACCGACGGAGTAACTCCGTAATAATCAAGATTCGTGCGAATGGCATAAGTAAGCTGACGGACATTGGATTCTTCCGAAACAAACATCGAAAGAGGCTGACCGTATGTTGTTGCACCAAGACCGATTCTGTCGGGATATTTTTTTAACAAATCCCCTATCATTTCAACGATTTCAGGGTCTTTTCTTGAAAACTCATCAAAAGTGAAAGACTCATAATCAAGTCCTATTCTGAGCTTCGGATATTTTTCCATCCATTCGTAAATCTTGCGGAGTCTGGGTTTTACTTCATTTCCCCAAAGCACAAATCCGCCGTGGTCATACGTCAATATGTTGAGTATTTTCTTATCCATAATATATCCCTCTCAATCAAAAAAAGTAATTTTTCAAGTCATCATAATTACCGACTGTATGTATTGTTATTTAAAATCCGCCGTTTACGGTAATTACATTGTCCATAACTATTGATGAACTCTGAACATTTGCTCCAAACACTTTATAATCTTTAAGACTGATTTCAACCGTATAACGCCATGTTCCTTTTATAATTTTTCCGTTTTCGTCTATGAGAACTTTTACAACGGGATTTGAATAATAAATAGTTGTTGATTCAGCTGAAATTTCAATGGGCAGACCGAGTTCTGTCAATTCGGAAGTTACTGTGCTTATATCACCGACAACATCGATAGCATGACCGACACTTCCTTCCTTAGCATCTGTCTTTGCACCATCGGTCTGATTTTTCATCACCATTTCAATCGCAGTGTTTTTCCCGACCTTATATGATTTTATCGAAGCAACATCACTCTCGGAAAGATTTTTGTATCCGCCGGTTATACCTTTTGAATCCTCAGAATTATTTGAAATAAATGTAGAAATTATACCTTTGACAAAATCAAAAGCGCCTCCAAGTTCTTCACCGTTGATTTCGATTTTTGTTACCTCAACAGAATGCTGTGAAGTAACCGAAGAATGTGACTTTATTGCAGCGTTTTTATATGCATCAACGATTTCTGCCTCAGTCCATTCGGAAATATCCTTGACTGAAAATGCACTTGTCGGAACTTCATTTAATGTTGTTTCAACCGCCATCTCAGTTATTTTATCATCAGCTGACGGTACCGTTGTTGTTGCATCAAAGAATTTATCGCTTGTCGTTTCAAAAGTTGAATTTTCCGTTCCGTTTTCCGTAACTATTTCAGACGGTTCATTGTTATGACATGCGTTAAATAACATTATCAAAAGAACCGATAAAACTATTGCAAGAATCTTTTTGGATTTCATTATTATTCCTCCCGAAAGCATCGGTGATTTTCACTTCATTATAACAACTCACTGTTATTTTGTAAACAGGCATTTATATTTTTGTCCGATTTTATCAATGAATAAAATGATTTGATTTACCGGAATATTATGATATAATTAAAGAAAAAAGGAGTATTGTTATGCAGGAGTTAATAAAAATTATTTACACGGTTATGACAACCATATCCGTTTTTCTGACCTCTCTTTTTTCGCCCGCAACTCTGAATCCCGAAACCCAAGGCTTTAACTTTGATTTTCTTCATTATCCCGACGAAGCTATTGTAACGCTTGAGGAAGCAGATGTTTCCGAAAAAGAGTTTACAGAACGTGCAAGCGCAGAGCTTGCGGAATATGTTCAGTCCGGAGGATATGACGATATAAACGGTATAACCGTTTCGCCCTATTATACAGCAAAGATCTCAAACAAGAGCATTCCCGTATATTCTTCAATGGCTTTTATACGCAGTGAAAATACAGGCACTCTCCATTCTTACTCCGAGATTTATGTTGAACCGGATGAAGAATTTTCGTTCAACATTGAACTGACAGGAAAATCGATAACGCTTTGGAATGCCATCGTTCTTCCCGCATCACACGGCGTTGGTGCTGTCTGTAAAAACAACGTTGTAACTGCATCAATTAATAAACCGGGTATATACACATTCCTTTTCAACGGTGCAAAACAACCCTACGGCTACACACTTTTTGTCCGTGAAAAAATCGATGAAGATGCAGAGATTGCAGAATTTATAAAACAATACGGCGAAGAAAATGTTACTGTATTTGAAAAAGGTGTTCATGAAGCAGATTATTATAATTTTGTCGGCAAAGATAATCAGGTTATTTATTTAAAACAAGGCGCATATCTCATCGCCAACCATCATTACGATATTAACAGCGCCGAAGATGAAAATATATATATTGAGGAAAAAGCGCTTACAGATAACGCCATAGGGCTTACAAGATATCCTTTCATGAATTTTTACAACTGCAACAACATTATTTTAACCGGCAGAGGTGCAATTGACCTGACACGCCTTGACAGAAGAGAACGCAGAGGTATTGTTTTCAATTACTGTAACAATATTGATGTAAGCGGTATTAAAATTATCAATTCACCCGAATGGTCGTTTATAACATATTGCTGTAAAAATCTTAAAGTTGAACAAGTTGATATCCTGGGCTACCGAGGTAATGCAGACGGATTTGCAATATGCAACACAGATAATGCCGTTATCAACAACTGCTTTGCAAGAACTGCTGACGATGAATTTGAGGTAAAGGGTCTCGGTGGACCTATGGGAAGCAACAACATTACCTTCTCAAACTGCGTTGCATGGGGCGGTTATGCAAGGTGCTTCGGAATCTGCGGTGAAGTAAGCAGACAGATTTCAAATGTTACATTCCGTGACTGCGCCGTTGTCTACCGTGACGGAATATGGGATAATGACCGTATTGGTTCGCTTGTTATCGTTGCTGAACAATGCGACGGAGGAATTGACGGTGTACTGTTTGAAAACATTGAAATCTTCCGTGATGAAGGCAGAGCAATTCTTGTTAAAATCTATGACGAAGAAAAAGAGAATTTTGAAATCAAAAACGTTAAGTTTAATAATATAACTTACACCTCATATATGTCATCAAAAATTCAAGGTAATAACAGTGATACAAATACAGTTGAAGTTGAATTAAAGAATGTTAACGCAAACGGCTTCGGAATCACTAAACCCAATTCTTTATTTACTGTCGGAAAGAATTGCGATGTGACTTTTGATAAATAACAAAATGGCTTGAACAGGTTAATTCCGGTTCAAGCCATTATTTTATGAAATCAACCACAAGTTATACTTGTGGAAAACACCAAAGCGGAAGCGTTC
>CALAQQ010000111.1 GCA_937888485.1 uncultured Clostridia bacterium | reverse complement strand
AGCGTGAAGGGGATATGGTTATATTCAGGGTTGAAGCAAACGGATTTTTATATAATATGGTTCGTATAATGACGGGAACTCTCATTGATATTTCGAGGGGTAAAATTCCTGCGGATTCAATAGAGAATATCATTCTGGCAGAGAACCGTTTTGCCGCAGGTCATACCGCACCTGCTCACGGTCTTTACCTCAATAAAATTTATTATTAAGGTGAATATATGGCAGAGAAAAAAATAATTAATCTGAATAAAAAAAGAAATGTGATAACCGCAAAAAAGATTTTCAGATGGCTTCGCATTCCCATGGTTGTTCTTGTTGTTGCGGCGGCGCTGTTTTTAAGTGCAAGGCTTATGGGAAATGTTGCCGTATCGAATATAACAGACAGCATAAGACAGGTCAAAACAGTATTCGCAAAGAGCAAAGGCTATCCGTATTCTCTTGAAGCTCTCAATTTCAGAAGTGCTGTTCCCATGGGCGGCGGACCGCTTGTTGTGTACGATAACTCAACTCTCGTCATGAATTCTGTGGCGGATAAAATGTTCACAATGAAGCTTGAATATGCCGATTCAAAGGCTGTATCACGTAACGGCCGTGCGGTTATTTTCAGCCCCTCTTCAAACGAGGTTATTCTTCAGAGCAAAACAGAAAAACTTGGAAGTATAACGGAAAAGAATCCCGTAACCGTTGCCGCCATTGCTCAGAACGGCGGATTTGCAACTTCTCATGCGGCTGATGAAAACCAGAGCATTCTTTCTGTTTACAACAAAAGATTCAAAAAGATTTTCCAATGGAACTGTTCACAGGAATTTATAACGGATATCTCGCTTTCAGCTAACGGAAAAAAGGTTGCGGTTGCTGCATCTGGAGTTGAAAATGCAGAAATATATACACGCATACTGATTTTTGATGTTAATTCCTCTGAACCCGTTGCGGATATAAAATACAGCGGAACAATGTTTCTGAGGGTTATTTATACGGCATCGAATAAAGTCATTGCCGTCGGAGATAACAAGACGGTCGTTCATAATAAAAACGGAGAGGTAATCGATGAGCATGTTTATTCCGATGACAGCCTGATTGCCGTATGTGCCGATGATAACGGAAATACAACAGTTTGTTATGAAGAATTCGGCGGCTCAAAAACAGGCATCGTGAGATATTCCGACAGAGGCAAAAAAACCTGCTCCGTTGTTATTGACGGTTTGCCCGATTGTGTTGCAGCTCATTCGGGAAGAATCGCGGTTGCTTCGGGTAACGAAATAACTGTTTATTCTTCCAGGGGAGAAGAAGTGAAGATTATTAAAACAGAAAGTCCTGTTGTACGCATATTCATCTGTTCGGGAACGGTTTATACCGTTGAAGGCGGCTCAATACATAAATACTAAAGGAGGATGGCGATGAATGTACTTTCTCTTGTTATCGATGCAATACTGATTATCATTTTTGTTTCGATAATTCTTGACAGCAGAAGAAAAGGTTTTTTTAAAACAATACTTTCTCTTGTTGCAACGGCAATTTCTGTTCTTGTTGCCTATGAATACTCACCGTCGCTTGCCGAATGGGCAAACGAAGCATTCATACAAAAGGCAGCTGTCAATACTTTTGCTGAAGCAATATCGGTTCATCTGAACAACGGTGTGCAGGCTGTAATTGATGCAATTCCCGATTACATAACCAAGGCTGCCGAATCCGGCGGAGTAGCCGTTTCAACAATTGTTTCCAATATCGGTTCATCGGTTGATACAGTTCAGGCGGCGGAACAGATTTACAGCGGAATATACAGTATTCTTGTTTTCCCGATTTTGTCCGCAATAGCATTTGTTGTTATTTATGCGATAACCAACGCAGTTCTTTCTTTCGGAATAAAACTTCTCAACAACATATTCAGACTTCCTGTACTTAAGGGACTCAACAAATTTTTCGGAGGAGTTTTGGGCGCGGTTAAAGGAATAGCGGTTATTTCTGTTATCAGCGTTGTTATTGTTGTTGTATCGCCGATTTTACCCGAGGAATTTGCTGCGGCGGTTAATTCTTCAATCATACCGAATTTTTTGGCAGATTTAATTATCAAATAATTTTACAGGAGGATATTATGAAAGCTTTATTAAAAGAATATTTTACGGGATGTCTTACAATTCCCAACCTTCTTTCACTCATCAGAATTGCTCTTATTCCTGTTTTTGCCGTACTTTTCAATGACGGCAACTATGTGTGGGCAATCATTGTTCTTGCAATTTCGGGTCTTACCGACTTTTTTGACGGCAAAATCGCACGCAAATTCAACCAGATAAGTGCACTCGGAAAGCTTCTTGACCCCATCGCAGACAAACTCAGCCAGATAACAATCGCAATTGTTTTTTATATTGCATTCAGTAACAGCAGTGATGAAACCGTTAAGACATTCAGCTGGATTTTCCTTGTTTTCCTTATAAAGGAAGCTGTTATGGTTGTCGGCGGTGCGATAATGATAATGTTCGGTCTCAAACCTGTTGCCGCTGAAATGCCCGGTAAAATAGCAACGTTTGCTTTCTATTTCATTATGTGCGTTATCATGGCATTCGGTCCGGATATCGGCATTTTCAGAAATGCATTCACTCTTCCTGCGTCGGTTATGCTTGTCCTTGTGGGAATAAGCATTGTTCTTACAATAGTTGCATTTTTGAGCTATGTTCCCGGTGTTATCAATCAGATAAAAGAAAAAGCAAAAATATAATAATTCAAAGGATATATTTCAATGAAACAGGTTTTATGTGCAAAATGTAAAAAACGTCCCGCAATGTTCTTTGTAACAAAGGTTGAGGGTGAAAAAACAACTCAGGAAGGTCTTTGCATCAAGTGTGCAATGGAAATGAATATCGGACCCGTTAAGCAGATTATGCAGAGCATGGGTATTTCCGAGGATGAACTTGAAGATGTAAGCGAGCAGTTTGAAGCAATGTTCGGTGAAGACGGCGGATTTGAACCCGGCGGCGCAGGAACAATGCCTTTCCTTCAGAATTTCGGTGCAATGAGCAATTCGCAGAACAACGAAGAAAAAACCGCATCCGAAACAACAAGCAGTGAAGAAAAGAAAAAAAGATGGGGAAAGAATAAAAACGCAAAGCAGGATGAAAAGAAGCGTAAATATCTTTCTCAGTTCTGCACTGACCTTACAGCGAAGGCAAAATCGGGCAATATTGACCGTATTATCGGCAGAGAAAATGAGATTTACAGAGCAATACAGATTCTCTGCAGAAGAACAAAGAACAATCCTTGCTTCATCGGCGAACCCGGTGTCGGTAAAACCGCAATAGCAGAGGGTCTTGCACTCAAGATTTCAGCAGGCGATGTTCCCGCAAAGCTCCGCGACAAAGAAATTCACATGCTCGACCTTGCCGCACTTGTTGCAGGCACACAGTTCAGAGGTCAGTTTGAGAGCAGAATAAAGGGTCTTGTTGAAGAAGTGCGTTCCGAGGGCAATATCATCCTCTTTATCGATGAGGTTCATTCTCTTGTCGGTACGGGTGATGCGGAAGGCTCGATGAATGCCGCAAACATCCTTAAACCTTCGCTTTCAAGAGGTGAAATTCAGATTATCGGTGCAACAACCTTCACCGAATACAGAAAGTATATCGAAAAAGATGCTGCTCTTGAAAGAAGACTTCAGCCTATCAAGGTTGAAGAGCCTTCAATCGAGCAGACAACTGAAATGCTCATCGGCGTCAAGGATTATTATGAGGATTACCACCGTGTAAGAGTTACCGATACTCTCATCGAAAAAGCGGTAAATCTTTCCGAAAGATATATCAACGACAGATTCTTGCCCGATAAGGCAATCGACCTTCTTGACGAAGCCTGCACATGTGCAAATCTCCGCAATAAGCATATAAGCGATTTTGAGGTTGCATCGGCAGAGCTTGAAGAGCTTGAAGCTCATGAAGCCGAGCTGATGGATTCAACCGAAGAAAAGAATTACGAAGAAATTGCAAGGATAAAGGCTGAAATCATTCAGAAAAAAGAAGAGGTTTCAAAGCTTGAAGAACTCGCCTCCGATAATCATGTTACCGAGGATGACCTTGCAAGAGTTATTCAGCTCTGGACAGGTATCCCTGCAAGCAAGGTTATCGAAAGTGACCTTCGCAGACTTTCTTCTCTTGAAGATAATCTTAAAGCGGGCATTATCGGTCAGGATGAAGCGGTTTCACTTGTTGCCGCCGCTGTAAGACGTGGCAGAGTCAGAATCAGTCCCCGCCGCAGACCTGCATCATTCATTTTTGTCGGACCTACAGGTGTCGGTAAAACAGAACTCGTAAAGATTCTTGCAAAAGAGCTTTTTGATACTCCTGAAACTCTTATCCGTCTTGATATGAGCGAATTTATGGAGAAACATTCCGTTTCAAGAATCA
>CALAQQ010000110.1 GCA_937888485.1 uncultured Clostridia bacterium | reverse complement strand
TGGGACCGACAACTGCGGTTATGCCTTTTCCGAATTCGAGCACCGTCTTATCGGGGAAGGATTTGAAGCCCTGCATTTCAAGTGATTTTAATATCATTTGACTACCTCTGTACTTCAATTTTATACTTCGCAAGACTATCCACACCTTTAACGGTGCAGTCATAGCCTTTTTCACGAAGCTTTAACAGATTTTCTTTTTTCTGACCCGTCATTTTGGAAATTTCACGGGTGTTCACATTTAAAATATAACTTCCCTTGCCTTTTTTTTCAAGCAACGAAAGAGCATTATTGTAGTAAATTCTGCCTTCGCAGAGTTCACGCAAGGCGGGATGATATGCACCGCCTGCATAATCCTCCTCAACGTTTCCTCCAGAATGAAGACCGATTCTTATGATTTTTATCCCCGCATTTTCAAACATGGGAATGATTTTTGCGCACAAATCAACCGTTTCGGGTATGCCTTTCGGAACAAAATCACCGCTTTTCATAAGCTCATGGAGTTTTGTGCCTTTTATGATAACCGTGGGATAAATCCTGACGGTATCGGGCATCAACCGAACGATTTTTTCTGCCGTTTCAAGGCTGTCGGCATCATCCGAGCCGTAAAGCCCCGTCATCATCTGCAGACCGACTTCGAAGCCGTATTCTCTGAGCATCAGCGTAGCATCCTCAACCTGCTTTGCGGTGTGACCTCTTTCGTTCATGAGAAGAACCCTGTCGTCAAGGCTCTGCGCACCGAGTTCAACCGCAGTAACGCCGTATTTTTTAAGAATACCGCAGATTTCGGGGGTTATGCCGTCGGGTCTTGTGGAAATTCTTATTCCTTTGAATATACCTTTCCCGACATATTCATATGCCGCTTCGAGCAGAGAAATCATGTATCCGCGCTCTACCATGGTAAAGCTTCCGCCGAAGAAAGCTATTTCGCCGCCCGATGCTTCATTTTCGGAGAGTGACTCAATCGCCGTTTTTGCCGCAGAATGAACATCCGAGGGGGTTAAATCCCTCTGACTGCCCGAAATGCTCCTCTGATTGCAGAACGAACACATATGGGGGCATCCTTTATGCACAACAAAAAGCGCAATATTTATATGCTTCATTTTATTCCCATGAGTGCAAGAGCTTCTTTTGCTGCCTGCTGTTCCGCAAGCTTCTTGCTCTTGCCTACACCTTTGCCGATAACGTTTGAGTTGAGATGAACTTCAACGGTGAAGGTTTTGTCGTGGTCGGGACCCGTTTCGTCAACAAGCACGTATTCAACCTTTTCCTCACGGTTGCGCTGGATAACTTCCTGGAGAGTGGTTTTGTAGTCCTTGTTGGTTTCGAGAGAATCCTCTCTGGGAATAAAGCGGAGAACGATTTTGTTCGCTTCGCCGAGTCCGCCGTCAAGATATACTGCCGCAAGCACCGCTTCAAATGCATCTGCAAGAATGGAGGGCTTTTCTCTGCCGCCCATTCTGATTTCACCCTTGCCGAGAAGAAGCGCTTCGCCTATCTGAAGCTCCTTTGCGAAAACAGAGAGTGCACCTTCACAGACTCTTGCTGCTCTGTGCTTTGTCATTTCGCCTTCGGAACCCGTGAAGTGCTTGTAGAAAAAGTTTGCCGACAGGAAACCGAGAATCGAGTCGCCGAGAAATTCAAGACGCTCGTTACTCTTGTAGCCTTCGCCTTTTTCGTTGGCATATGACGAGTGAGTGAGAGCATTTTCAAGAAGATGCGGATTTTTGAAAGTATATCCGAGATTTTTTTGGAGCTGCTCTATTTCTTTATTCATGATTAATCTTCCTTTTCAAGCATCGCTTTAAGGTCTGAAAGACCTCTTTCGGCAAGTGCTTCATAGCGGAGCTTCTTATCCCTGATTTTTTCATCAAGAGGAGGAAGAAGTCCGAAGGATGCACCCATCGGCTGAAAGTTTTTGACACTCGGGTCGCTGATATATCGGGCAAGTGCACCCGTCATGGTGAGCTCCGAGGGAAGAAATTCTTCCTTGCCGAGAATTTTGTTTGCCGCATTTATGCCTGCAAGAATACCCGACGCGGCGGATTCCATATAACCCTCAACGCCTGTAATCTGTCCCGCAAAATAAAGACCTTCTTTTTCTTTGAATCCGAAATCGCTTCCGAGATGACGGGGCGAATCGATAAAGGTGTTGCGGTGCATAACTCCGTAACGGACAAATTCCGCGTTCTTAAGGGCTGGTATCATTGAGAATACCCTTTTCTGCTCGGGGAATTTGAGATTTGTCTGGAAACCGACAAGGTTATACATCGTGCCTGCCGTGTTTTCCTTGCGAAGCTGAAGATTTGCCCAGGGTCTGTGACCTGTTCTCGGGTCAAGAAGTCCCGACGGCTTCATCGGTCCGAAACGGATTGTGTCGTGACCTCTCGACGCCATGACTTCAATGGGCATACAGCCTTCATAAACACCCTTGCGCTTATCGAATTCATGGGTCGGTGCACATTCGGCATTGATGAGAGCCTCATAAAAAGCTTCGTATTCCTCTTTGTTCATCGGGCAGTTGATATAATCTTCGGGGTCGCCTCTGTCATATCTTGACTGCATGAATGCTCTTTCAAGGTCGATGCTTTCAGCCGTAACAATCGGTGCTGCCGCATCGAAGAAGCTTAAGTTTCCGCCGCAGAGTTCTTTTATCTTTTCGGAAAGAGCCTCCGAAGCGAGAGGACCTGCCGCAATGACGGCAACTCCGTCGGGGATTTCGGTAATCTCTTCTCTGATAAGAGTTATTTCGGGGCGTGAAAGAATTTTTTCGGTTACGAGGGCGGAAAACTTATCTCTGTCCACCGCAAGAGCGCCGCCTGCGGGAACAGCCGTTGCTTTTGCACACTCAACGCAGAGTGAACCCATGAGCTCCATTTCTGCTTTAAGCATGCCTGCCGCACAGCCGAGACGCATTGCCTTGAAGGAATTTGAGCAGACAAGCTCCGCAAGACCCTCACCCGTATGTGCGGGAGAAAATTTAACGGGCTTCATTTCGTAAAGCTCAACGTCTATTCCTCTGTTTGCAAGCTGCCATGCCGCTTCAACTCCTGCAAAGCCGCCGCCGATTACTTTAACTTTATTCATCATTCTTTTTCTTTCCTGCGGATTTTTCATAACCGCAGTCTTTTGTCATGCAAACGAT
>CALAQQ010000109.1 GCA_937888485.1 uncultured Clostridia bacterium | reverse complement strand
TTTCAGAATTGCTGAGAATGTATGATGCAGGGGATTTTGAAGATACCTTATCCGATACAAGCTACTATTTCAATCTTTCATTTGATCATTTCATGGATTGCTTCACACTTATCAGAACATTTATGAGCTATTATTTCTGATATAACAACGAAAGTGCCTGACACAGAGTCGGGCACTTTTTTCTTTACAAAGACGGATTATCATGTTAAAATATCTCCGATAAAACAAATGGAGTGTCGTTTATGAGAAAAACAATTGCATTAATGCTTGCTTTTTTATTTCTTTTCCTTTGCGCATGCTCGGATAAAAAAGACGTCGGCAATGAAACAACAACAGTTTCTCAGTTAACAACCGAAAGCATCGCAACAACCATCGCAAAATCAACAGATAAGACTGAACACGTAATTTCGGCAGAATGGAATTCCGACGTTCTTCCCGATGATTTTCCGCCCCCTCCAGGCGGCACTCACGATATTATAATTGAACAAAACAGTCCCAATAATAACTATGCTTCCGATTGGGTCAGCATTCAGTTCACTTGCCCCGAAAACGAGATTTACAGATTTACAAACGACCTTCTGAAAGCGGGATATATCGGCGGCGCAAAAAAAATCGAAGCACCTGCGCAATACTACAAAGTCGGGTTCAACGGTGCATGGCAGAACGGAAAGAACCTTATTCTGGTTACTGCAAGCGTTTATGATGAAAAAGGCGAAGTCACCGTTGTTGTCGACATAACCGAATGCAAGGATAATTTCCCTGCCGTTCTGACAACTGTTTTCCCGAAATTCAACGGATTTGCTAAAAACACGGGGCTTTACAGCGAATATGACGGTGAAGGAAACAGAATCACCAATGATTTTCCCGGTTCGCTTAATGCAAAATCATGGACGTGGGATTTCGGATTTGAGAGAGCTTTCGTAGGCGTTACGGAAGAAGAGCTTGAAGATTATGTTGATTTGCTTGTCAATGCGGAATTTGCGGGTCAGAGCGCAACAAGCGTTACCGATGGCTGTACGGTTATTTCATACGACCTCATAAAAGAAACCGAAGACCGCATTTACGGCGTTTTTATTGCATATAATCAGATTCTGAAAACGCTCGATATTCTTTACACAAACGACGCAACCTTATTTATCAGTCAATAAAAGACGGACTGTCTTACCTTATCGGTTAAGACAGTCCGATTTTTTATTCGCAAAGAGTTATTTCATAGAACAAAACGCCGTTCGGTGCAAGACTGCTTTCAAGAGTCAGAGCTGAGTTTTCAACGGTATACGTTTTTTCTTCGGGAACAAGGCGAGAACATTCCGCATATTTTGAACGGAGATTTGTGAAATAAATATTTCTCGCATTCTCATCTTTGAGGGTAGTATAAGACTCAATCTGCGGGTCTTCGGGTGACCATGCAAAGCAGTCATCGCCAATGCCGTAGGTTTTTCTGTCTTCAATCCATTCATCAAAATAGTTGCAGCTATCATCAATTATATATGCCTTGACTTTAACCTTTTTGCCGTTGAACTGCGGAAGGTTTATATTGAACTTAAGGTCTGCTGTTTTTTCATATTCAACATCATTTTTAAAGTTATACGCCATAATGCGAACGGTCTTTCCGTCTTCATCATATGCAGAAACAGCATCAACTTCCGTATCGTAAAGAACACCCTTTTTGGTGTTTTCGGTCTCAATTCTTTTAAGGTCTTTGAAGAGAGCGATATTTTCAGCAACATGCCAGCTTACGGTCGGATTGCCGTTGAAAAGACCGCCCGAAAGATAGCTCCAAGACGAGAAATAATCGCCGTCGGAATCAAAGAGCTGCTTATAAAGTCTTGCATCATAAGCTGCCTGATAGGTATAACCGACCGTTCTTGTGAGAAGCTGGTAATCATCTGTTCCTGAAGTATTTCCGCTGAGAATTCTTCCTTCATCTATTCCGAAAATCAAATTTTTGAGTCCCGCATTTTCAGCGCATTCCTTGAGATAACCGATTGTTTCGGGCAGAGTTTTGCCGCTTGTATATTCGCCGGGTCTTGAATCATAAAACGAACCCGAAAGGAAGCATATTCTTGTTCCTGTTTTACCGGTTTTATAATTCGTTCCGTTTGCACAATGCTCGATGAAGATTTTTTCATCCCATAAGCCTTCGGTAACGGTCATGGAATGAGCTCCGACAAAAACACTTTCTCCGATTGTTTTCTGAAGCGCAGCAACGGTATAGTCATAAAGCTTGCAATAAGCTTCTGCTGTTTTTTCGGGTGAACCGTCTGCCGAAATAAACCATTGAGTATTTTCGTATTCCGTCATAACACCGAAACGCCATGTCAGAACTTCCTCTGCGCCGAATTCATCAACAAGAGCCTGTGCCATTGCTGCCATATAATTATAATAAACATCATAATCATCGGGAGGATAT
>CALAQQ010000108.1 GCA_937888485.1 uncultured Clostridia bacterium | reverse complement strand
CCATACAATAAGCACAACAACCGTTGACGTCAGAGGCTTTACGGCAATTATGGTTTCCTGGCTCGGTAAGTTCAACCCGCTTTATATGGTGCTTACCTCCTTCCTGATTGTTTTCCTTCAGAGAGGTGCGGGTCAGGTTTCAACGGATTTCCGTCTCCCCAGTGCAATTTCCGATATTGTTACGGGTATCATCCTGTTTTTCATCATCGGCTGCGAATTTTTCCTGCAGTATAAAATTCTTTCAACAAAAAACAGAAAGGAGAATGACTGATGTTAGCCTTTCTTGTAAGTGCAATAAGACTCGGTATGACCTTCCTTTTCGGCTCAACGGGTGAAACCATAACCGAAAAATCAGGTCACCTTAATCTCGGTATTCCCGGCGTTATGTGTGTTGGTGCTTCCTGTGGCTGCTTCGCCGAATACCTCTATCTTACAGCAGCAAAGAACAGTGCAAACTATTTCCTTGCAGTTCTTATTCCCATTATTGCCACACTTCTCGGCGGTGCAATTATGGGTCTCATATTCAGCTTCCTCACCGTTACTCTCAGAGCAAACCAGAACGTTACGGGTCTTGCAATGACAACCTTCGGTGTCGGCTTCGGCAACTTCTTCGGAGGTTCACTCATCAAGCTTACCGACAGCGATACCCCTTCAATTGCTCTTGTTGAAACAAGCCGTTTCTTCAAAACCACTCTCCCCTTTGCCGAAAAACTCGGCAAAATCGGCGAGCTTTTCTTCTCATACAGTTTTCTCGCATATGCAGCAATTATAATTGCTGTTGCGGCAGCGATTATTCTCAACAAAACAAGAGTCGGTCTTCATCTTCGTGCAGTCGGTGAAAATCCGGCAACTGCAGATGCCGCAGGTATCAACGTTGACAGATACAAGTATGTTTCAACCTGCATAGGAAGCGTTATCGCAGGCCTCGGCGGTCTTTATTATGTTATGGACTATGCAGACGGTATCTGGTCAAACAATGCTTTCGGTGACAGAGGATGGCTTGCAATTGCCCTTGTTATTTTTGCGGTATGGAAACCCAACCTCAGCATTTTAGGTTCAATCCTTTTCGGCGGACTTTTGGTTGTTTATAACTATATACCCAACCTTTCATTTGAACAGCAGGAGCTTCTGAAAATGACTCCCTATATTGTTACTATCGTCGTTCTTGTTTTTGTCAGTATGCGCAGAAAAAGAGAAAATCTTCCTCCCGCAAGCCTCGGACTTAATTATTTCAGAGAAGAAAGATAAAAAATTACCGTGTATGGTTCAAAACCATACACGGTTTTTTAATTTATGCTTTCCATTATTTCATATATCTTTTCGATATCAATTTTTCTTTTATTGCCTCTCATGGCAATTGTCATATTTGATGTTTTGAAAATCTCTTTTGCTGCTTTTATAACATCATCTTTGGACAAGCCGTCATAAATTCCGTATCCGTCTTTGGAATAATCAATACCGTCAGATTTGAAGATATGATTATAATATGCTAATGACCAATTAAGTCCACCGACATTATCAAGGTCACGTTTGCAATTTGATTTTTCTAAATTCAAAGAAGCTTCAAAATTGAATTTTCCGTTTTTGAAATCATTGAGCATTTCTGCAACGGCGGTAAATCCCGAATAGATTTTCTGAGGGTCAATTTCAAATTTGAAATACAGATTACTTAAATCATCGTATTGCTCATAAGTTGAGTCATAGGAATAAACAAAAGCATTTTCCTCTGACATCATGTTATAAAACAAAGCACCGTCACCTTTAAACAAAACAGAATACAGCAAATCATGAACACCGCTTTTATATCTCTGCGTTTCAACATCAAAACCGATTTGTATATATGTCCAATCACTTTGTTTAACAGTAATATTTTTATCGCGATTGAAAAAATCACCGATGTTGTTAACCTTATTTTCAAAATTCGGTGAACAGTTGTTGATTCTGACATCGGAAAGTTTACTTTTCAGTTTTTCAATTGAACAGTTATTTACATTGCCTGTTACATATATAAAAACATTATCTTTTGCCAAAACCTTTTCACGGTAAGAATTGAGCTTTTTAAGCGAAATTTTTTCAATACCGCTGCAACATCCGAGCGTACTTTTCTGAACGCTCGTTCCTTTCCAGACAGTATTTCTGAAACGGTATTCCACTGTGCTTTTTTCGTCTTTTTCATATATTTCCGCATAAATGCGTTCTTTCTCAAGGCGGAAATCTTCTCCGGTGAGTGCAATTTCATCAAAAATATGCAATAAAATTTCTGATGCAAAGCCGAAGCTTTCATCAGGTCCGTCAACAGAAAACACGACAAACTCTTTATAAGTTGTTGCATTCATATCAAGACCGTGCTGAGCCATCAATTCATAAAGATTATTATAATACCTTTTAATATTTCTATATATTGAATGTTCAAGCAGATGGGTTATTCCGCACTCGGAAGCATCCTCGAAAAGACTACCGGCTCTGACATAAAGTGAAATGCAGAAACTGTGCAGATGAGGATTTAAAAATGTATATAAATCTATACCGTTTACTCTGAAACTGCGTTCTGTCACGGTAATCACCTCCCAGATATCAGGCAGATTTCTTCTCGGGGACAAGGAATATGAACACCAGCGAGCTTAAAAGAAGCATAATAGGATAGAAAAGATTTTTGATAATATCAAAAGCGGATATTTCAAATCCGAGGGTATTCACAGCCGAAATTGCAACGAGAATCTGTGCGCCATAGGGTAAGAATCCCTGGAATATGCAGGAAAACGTATCAAGAATCGAAGCTGTTTTTCTGTTGGGAATACCGAAATCTTCTGCCATTTCCGATGCTATGGGATTTGCCATAACTATTGCAACGGTGTTATTTGCGGTTGCAATATCCATAAGACCTACCAAAAGACCTATTCCGAGCTGACCGCTTCTTTTTCCTTTGAATATGTGTCGTATACCGGTTAAAAGAGCCTCGAAGCCGCCGTTATGCTTTATAAGCGCACAAAGTGCGGCAACAAGAATTGCAACCATTGAGGTTTCAAACATACCCGAAGCACCGCTTCCCATTCCTGAAAGAAGGTCGGGGAAATTCATCGAGCCGTTAAGAAGCATAATAACACTTCCCGAAACAATGCCGATTATTAGCGTCAGGAAAACATTTATGCCGATAATTCCGCTGATTAAAACAAGGATATAAGGAATAATTTCAACAAGGTTATAATCCTTCATTATTCCGCCCGTGATATCTGAGCCCATTGAAAGTGCGGTTATCAGAATCAGCGTTACAATTGCGGCAGGAACGACTATTGCAAGGTTTGTTCTGAATTTATCCTTCATCTTGCATCCTTGACCGTTGCAGGCGGCAATTGTAGTATCGGAAATAAAAGAAAGATTATCGCCGAACATCGCACCGCCGACAACCGTACCCACGCAAAGCGGAAGCGAGAAGCCTGACGAAGCGGAAATCGCGGCGGCAATCGGAGTGATAAGAGTAATCGTACCGACGGAAGTACCCATAGCGGTTGAAACAAAGCAGCTTATAATAAAAAGCACTACAACCGCAAATTTCGGCGGAGTTACAGAAAGCATAAAGTAAGCAACGCTTTCAGCAGAGCTTCTGCCGACAACGCCGACAAAAATGCCTGCAAGCAGGAATATCAGGAGCATTGTGACAATGTTTTTATCGCCGACACCCTGCCCCATTATCTCAAATTTTTTATCGAGCGTTTCGCCCTTTGTCTGGAGCACCGCAACAAGGAGAGCAACAAGAAACGCAACAACAAC
>CALAQQ010000107.1 GCA_937888485.1 uncultured Clostridia bacterium | reverse complement strand
GAACGATGTTAGCAGCAGCAGCTCTTGCTCTTCTGAAGTCGCCCTTTCTGTGAGGACCGTCAAGAACCATCTGGTCGCCTGTGTAAGCATGAACAGTTGTCATGATACCGCTCTGGATGGGAGCATAATCGTTGAGAGCCTTAGCCATGGGAGCAAGGCAGTTTGTTGTGCAGGAAGCAGCGGAGATGATTGTGTCATCAGCTGTAAGAGTGTTTTCGTTTACGCTATAAACGATTGTGGGAAGGTCGTTGCCTGCGGGAGCAGAAATAACAACTTTCTTTGCGCCTGCATCGATGTGAGCCTGGCTCTTAGCCTTTGAGGTGTAGAAACCTGTGCATTCGAGAACAACGTCAACACCGATTTCGCCCCAGGGAAGTTCTGCAGCGTTAGCCTTAGCATAGATTTTGATTTCTTTGCCGTCAACTGTGATGCTGTCTTCGCCTGCAACTACTGTATCAGCGAGAGCGTATCTGCCCTGAGCTGTATCGTACTTGAGAAGGTGAGCGAGCATAGCGGGATTTGTAAGGTCGTTGATAGCAACGATTTCGTAGCCTTCAGCGCCGAACATCTGACGGAATGCGAGACGGCCGATACGACCGAAGCCATTGATTGCAACTTTAACTGCCATAGTGAATTACCTCCAAAAATAATTTCATTTTTTGACAAGATATATTTTATACATTTTTTATCAAATATGCAACAGTTTTTTGATTAAATTTCGTGTTTTTTCAAACTTTTGGTAAACTGAACAAAATTACAAAAATCAGCGAAAAAAACGGTGCAATTCTAACAAAAAAATCGATATATTTTTATGCACTTTGATTTTATTTATGGTACTTTCCGCCGCTTGAAATCATGAATGAACGGTAAATCTGTTCAAGGAGCATAACTCTTGCAAGCTGATGCGGGAAGGTCATTGGACTCATTGAAAGACGGAATTTCGCTCTGCTTTTGACTGCGGGAGAAAGACCGTGAGAGCCTCCGATGATGAAACAAAGAGAGCCGAAACCCGAAACTGCGCATTTTTCAATTTCTTTTGAAAGCCCCTCCGAGGATAATTCTTTACCTTCGATGCAGAGTGCAAAAACAGCTTCATTTGATGATATTTTTGAAAGAATTCTTTCGCTTTCATCGTTCAGTGCGGTTTCAATCTGAGTATCGTTGGGGTTTTCGGGGAGTCTTGCAGGGGTCAGTTCGGTTATCTTCAATTTACAGAATGCACCGAGCCTCTTTTCGTATTCGGCACAAGCCATGCGCAGATAGTCTTCTTTGAGTTTTCCGACGCATATTATGTTAATATTTATCATATTATCACCTTTGAGTTTTACAGAGCAATCACAGGATTTCTGTCGCCTGCAACGGTTAAGATATAGTCGATATTTTCTTTTGCGCCTGCCATTGTCATGGCGGCGTGTGTTGTTTCAAACGCAAGGCAGGGGAGGTTGTTTTCTTTGCTCAGATGTCCGAGCACAAAACGTGTTGTTCCCGATTCCATAAGCTTCACCGCTGTCTTTGCACAGTTTTCGTTTGAAAGATGTCCTCGGTCAGAGAGGATTCTTTCTTTGAGAAAATAGGGATAAGGTCCGTTTCGGAGCATTCCGATGTCGTGATTGGATTCGAGAAGAACAAGGTCACAGCCGTAGGTTGCATTCATAACCGAGTCGTCAACAATGCCGATATCGGTTGCAACGGCAAGTCGTTTATTATCGGGTGTTACAACGGTAAAACCCGTGCTTTCCTTTGTGTCATGCGGAGTTTTAAAGGGTCTGACATGCATTCCGCACACCTCGATTCCGTTATAAGGAATAACAGCAGCGGACATTTTTTCTGTCAGTGCACCGAGTTCGTCCATGCCCGAAAGAGTGCCTTCCGAAGCGTAAACATTAACACCGTGGCGCTGTGCAAAAACTCTTACGCCGTTTATATGGTCCCAATGCTCATGGGTTACAAAAATCGCACCGATTGACGAAGGGTCAACACCGATTTCATTAAGTGCTTCCGCTGTCCTTTTTGCGCTGACTCCGACATCGATGAGAATGCCTCCGTGAGATGAGCCTATGTATGTGCAGTTACCGCTGCTTGATGAATATAAAGAACAAAACTTTGCCATAAATACTCCAAAACAAACCGCCATAATCCGACAGGGTTACGGCGGTTATATACATTAATATATAGAAGAATTAGCCTGCGTTGTTAAGGGCATCGGGTTCGGGGCAGAGAATTCTCTTTATATCTGCGCCGAGACCTCTGAATTTTTCAACAACATCTTCATATCCTCTGTCGATATGAAGGATATCCTCAACCTCTGTTGTGCCGTTTGCGGCAAGTCCTGCGATTATCATTGCTGCGCCTGCACGCAGGTCGTCTGCTTTGACGGGAGCGCCCTTGAGCTGTTCAACACCCTGAACAACTGCAAGCTGACCGTCAGCCTTGATATTTGCGCCCATGCGGTTGAGCTGTTCGGTATATTTGAAACGGTTCGACCAGATACCCTCGGAAATAATACTTGTTCCTTCCGCAAGTGCAAGAAGAACAGCGAACTGAGGCTGCATATCTGTGGGGAATCCGGGATGGGGCATTGTTTTGATGTTGCATTTTCCGGGACGGGTATCAAGTGCAACTCTTACGGCATCATCAAATTCTTCAACAGTTGCACCGCATTCGATAAGCTTCTTTGAAATTGATTCAAGATGTTTGGGAATGACATTTTTGATAAGAACATCGCCCTTTGTTGCAGCGGCGGCAAGCATGTAAGTGCCTGCTTCTATCTGGTCGGGGATGATGGAATATGTGCAGCCGTGAAGCTGTTCAACACCTCTGACCTTGATAACGTCTGTACCTGCGCCTCTGATATCTGCGCCCATTGAATTGAGGAAGTTTGCAAGGTCAACTATATGAGGTTCTTTTGCGGCGTTTTCGATAACTGTGAGACCTTCTGCCTTGACTGCAGCGAGAAGAATGTTTACCGTTGCACCGACGGAAGCCATGTCAAGATAAATCGGGCTGCCGATGAGCTTGTCTGCCTTTGCATCGACAATCGCATTGTCTTCAACGGAAACGGTTGCGCCGAGAAGCTCAAAACCCTTGATATGCTGGTCTATGGGTCTGGGACCGAGATAGCAGCCGCCGGGCATTGAAACCTTTGCTCTCGAAAATCTTCCGAGAAGAGCACCGATAAAATAATATGATGCACGAAGATGCTTTGTCATGTCGTGGGAAATAACATAAGAATCAACGCGGCGGGAATCAATTTCGATTGTATGCTTGTTTATAATTCTGACCTGCGCACCGATTTGTTTGAGAATCATCATCATGTAGCCGATATCGCTTATCGAACAAGGAAGATTTTCGATTACGCAGATGTCCTGAGAGAGAATTGCGGCGGGTATGATAGCAAGAGCAGCGTTTTTTGCACCGCTTATTTCAACTTCACCGCGAAGCGGTGAACCGCCGTTGATTATAAATTTCTCCAAAGAAATTTCCCTCATTTCTTTTGATTTTATATATTTAAATAAGTTATCTTATTAAAAACCCAAAGTATTATATCATCTTATTTCTGATTTGAAAAGACCTAAATTAAAAAAAGATGTATTTTTTTGCGAATTTTTACATTTTTGCGTTTTTGTAATGTGTTTTACGGCTTTAAAACGGTTGCATATATAGTATGCCGTAGAAAATGATACATATATGCTGTAAAAAATTCACGCAGGCAAAGTTAAATTAACCAAAAAACAAAATTGCGATTTAGACAATTTGCCCATTGGCTTTTTGACGAAACGGTTTTTCGTCTTTTTAACCGAAATCTGATTGTGCAGAATGGGAAAAATGATTGTGATTTGTGAGTTTGAACAAATGGAAAGTTTTGTTTTTGTGCCAAATACCGAAAAACTCTTTCGGATGTTCGGTACAGACACAATTATTTTGACATATACAAAATTGCAAAAATTTGTTAATTTTCAATAAAAACAGGCACAAATTCACAAAAAATTCAAAAAA
>CALAQQ010000106.1 GCA_937888485.1 uncultured Clostridia bacterium | reverse complement strand
TGATAACTCTGTTTTCGTCAACGGGGAAGCCCATTTTTTCAAGCTTTGCACGGCAGACCTCAACATTATTCGATGAATTGTTGGTGAAGAAATAAAAATCTCTGCCGCTTTCTCTTACCTTTTCGATGAAATCCTTTGAGCCTTCGATGATATTGCCGTCAAGGTAAAAAGTGCCGTCCATATCGATTATAAAATACTTTGTTTTCTCAAAAATACCGTTTGTCATTTTATTACTCCTCTACAAAAACGTGACAATTCGGAACAATCACTGAAAACGTCTCCGAATGTTTGTATACTTTAAAATATAAAACGAAAGGGTGAGGTGCGATGAAAAAATTTTCTATGCTTGATGATAAAGCGGTCGGTGATATTCTGAAAATTTACAGAAAGTCAAATCGCATGACACAGCAGAGGGTTGCGGATTATCTCGGTATTGCAAGGTCAACCTATGCAAAGTATGAAACGATGAGAAAACCCGAACTCGATGTCATCATAAAACTTTCTGTCCTTTATAACACCTCGCTCGATGATTTTCTGAGTCCGTTTTTCAGCGAGTCATCCGATATCCTGGTTGCTAAATCGGGCGAAAACTCCGATGAAATGCAGGTCGTTACAAAGACGGAAAAATTGCTTCTCGATTATTTCCGCGCAAGTATCCGAAAGGCGGAAATTCTTAAAGCGGCAGAAGAAATTTACAGTTCCGATATCGAAATTGTAAACGATATAAAAGAATAAACACATTTATGCCCTCTGTCAGAAACAGAGGGCTTTTTATAATTATTCTGTAATTTCGGGAGGGTCAACTCTGCCGACAACGTTCTTTATGTTGCCTCTTGCAGTCTGGATTCTTTCAAGGCTTACAGCGATTGCATCGTCTGCTGTTTTCATAATGTCTTCCACAAAGTCGCCTGCAGCCATTCTGATTTCTGCCGACCACTTGTTAGCCTTGTCGATAGCTTCGTCGGAGCGGCGTCTTGCATCTTCAATTGTTCTTTCCGCCTGCTCGGTTGCAGCGGCAATAATATTTTCCGCCTGAGCCTTAGCGCCTGCAATTGTTGAAGCTGCTTCTTCCTGAGCAGTTGTTGAAATTGATTCAGCGGTAGCTTTGGACTGGATTACGATTTCGCTGCTGTCAACCATAGCGGCAGCTTCAAGCTGAGCGTTTGCTCTGATGATTTTAGCATCTTCGTTTGCTGTGTTAACAATCTGTTTTGCCTGAGCATCAGCTTCTGCAACCTTGTTCTTTGAATAGTCTTCGGTTTTGAGAACAAGAGCTCTTACCTTGTCTTCTGCGGTTGAAATAAGTGCTCTTGATTTTTCCTGAGCACCTGTAACTGCTGCAACAGCTTCGTTCTTTGCCTTAACGAGAAGGTTGTTTCTGTCTGCAACAATAGCTCTTGCCTGGGTGATTTCATTCGGAAGGTTGAGTCTTATGTCTTCAATAATAGTTCTGATTGCGCCTGCATCAACGCCTGTTTTATTCGACAGAGGAACTTTTGAACCTGCCTCTAAAATATCTTCAATCTGGTCGAGTAAATTTTCAATATTCATTTTGAAAACCTGTTCCTTTCTTTTATTCTTTTTATGATATCATCGCATATTTCTGCGGGAACAAATTCGCTGATATCTCCGCCGAATTCGCAAACCTGCTTGACTACGCTGGATGAAAGATACATATTCTCTGCATTTGCGGTGAGGAATACCGTTTCAAGCTCGGAATTTAGCTTTTTGTTGGTCAGCGCTTGCTGGAATTCATACTCGAAGTCCGAAACCGCACGCAAACCCTTCACAACTGCACAAGCGCCCTTTTTAACCGCATATTCCGCAAGAAGACCGCCGTACATTTCGATTTCGATATTGTCAATATCTGTTATACTGCGTTTGAGAAGTTCAACTCTTTCTTCAACGGTGAAATATCCGTCGGGTTTATGATAGTTGAACATCACAACCACGATTACTTTATCAAAAAGCTTTGCCGCGCGGTGAATAATATCGATATGACCTATCGTGACGGGGTCGAAGCTACCGGGACAAATTGCAATTTTCATATAATCATACCTTTCGGTAAAGAGTTACGGCAACCTTGCTGTATTTATATTCTTTCTGCTTCACAAGACCGCATGTTTCTTCCTCAAGTTCTTCTCCGAAGGGATGTTCGCATATTACGATGCCGCCTTCAGCGATATGCTCACCGATTTTTGAAAGAGCCTTCTGTAAAAGACCTTTGCCGTAAGGCGGGTCAAGAAAAGCAACGTCAAAAATCTGATTGGTCATTGTGAGGTAAGCTATTGAATCGGTCTGTGCAACCGAAGCAAGGGAGTCGAATTTTGTTTTGGCAAGATTTTCTTTTATAACCTTGACGGCATTTTTATCCGAATCAACAAACACAGCACTTTCTGCACCTCTGCTGAGTGCTTCGATACCGAGCTGACCTGAACCTGCGAACAAATCGAGAATACGTCTGCCTTCAATTTCAAACTGAATTGCGCTGAAAACAGCTTCCTTGACTTTGT
>CALAQQ010000105.1 GCA_937888485.1 uncultured Clostridia bacterium | reverse complement strand
TTTCACTGCAACATTCAAGACTCCCACATTTAATGAAAACGGTTATATCACAGATGTATTCACAGAGGTAACAGAGGCTGTTGCATCATTAACAGATGATACCTTCCTTACAGCAAAAGTTGTTGCAGAAACACCTAAAGAATATGCTGGTTACGCATTTGTTTGCTGGACAGACGAAGAAGGAAATGAATATACTCCCGGTGAAATCGTTCTTGACTATGCAAATGGCACAGCACGTGAATTCACAGCTGAATATAAACTTGTTGAATACTCCATTGAATTTGTTGTTGATAACACATCAGCAAAGAAAGAAATCATTAGCGTTGAAGGCACATTCACTATTGATGATACATTCAAGCTCTCTGAAGCAAAGCTTACCAACGAAGCAGGTGAAGAAGCTATCCTTCCTGAAATCGGCAAGGAAAACAGAGAACAGGTTGGCGGTCCCTACAGAAACGTTGACGGCTTTAAGTTCTCGGGTTGGAAGATTGGTAATCAGGCTTCCAAATATGAAGACTTTACTCAGGAAATAGTTCTCACACCCGCAGTTATCGCTTCGGCAGCTCTTGGAAACAAGATTACAATCAAGGGATTCTGGGAAGCTCTTTACTACGATTTCGTAGCAAATTATGCAACAGCAATCGCTGATGACGGTACTGTTACTTACGAAGCAATGCTCGCAGTTAAGGTTGCTACAGGCATGAGCCTTGACCAGGCATATGCTGCAGCTCTTGAAACCGTTAATGCAAATCTTCCCGAAGGTAAGAGATTCTTATTCTGGAAGCTTGAAGACGGTTCCGAAAAACCCAACGTTATGCCCGCATACGGCACAGAGGTTTATGCAACATACACCGGCAAGTCACTTTCAATCTATGTTGACTATAACTACGGAACAGAAAATGCTCCTGTTGCTCTTGAAGAAACAATGAGCAAGAGCAACCAGTACGGAAAGTTCCTCTTCCACGGCATGGACGTTGTTAAGGATATCCCCGAAGGCGAAACACTTACAATTGATGAAATGATCAGAAAATCAACAGTAGGTGAAGAAACAAGCCCCGGTGATAACTACGAAGTTGTTAACTGGAATGTTTACTACGTTGTAGACGAAAACAACGTTTATAACCCCAAAGAGTGGAAGAAAGGTATCAATGAAACTGAAGGTTCAACAATTGCTAAGTATACACTTATCTATCAGGTTGAATGGATGGCTCATAAGGACTTCCTCTTCAGAGTTTATAATACCGACGGTGCTCTTCGCAGCGCTATCGACAAGAAGTTCCAGAAGTATTTCTGGTACATGGATAAGCCCACAAATGAAGAAGGTGCAGTAGAGCTCAATACTCTTCCCGACAGACTTATCGTCCTCGGATTCCTTCCCAAGCTCGACGGATTCAGCTTCGAAAGATTCTTTGAAGCTGACATGTGGGCAAACCTCAGCATCAGAGTTGATCCTATCACCCTTTCAAAGGCATGGCTCAATCCCGGAAACTGGGGCGAGCTTATCAAGGCACTCTGGAGCGGTATCACATCAGGCTTCGGCGGCGCGATCTAATGATTGACGGCTGAAACAGAATAAACAAAGCATTGCTCCCCTGCGTGAAAACGCAGGGGAGCTTTTTAGTTATTGAGTAGATTTGTCGGTAATATTCCCCGTCATATCAGGCATGATGTCCGTAACCATGTCCGCCATGGAGGACAGTTCGGTTTCAAGCTGTGTAAGAACGGGAGTATCATCGTTTCTGTCTGTAACCTTTCCGCCTTCTGCACCGTTACAGCCTGCAAAAAGAACGGAAATAAGAATAATTGAAACAAAAAGAAAAATTGACGGTTTTTTCATTTTTCCACTCCTTACGGTAATATCGTTTGGAGTTATTGTTTCCTTTAAAATCAGTATTATACATAAAAAACGGAGCTGTTTTACAGCTCCGTTTTTTATCTTATTTTTTTGATTTAGCCTTTTTGATTTTTTCTTCCTGAGGTTGTTCGCCGATTTCAACAAGATAATAAGCGGCGGTCCAAATGAGCATAAGAACAAAAACTATAATTATTCCGTTCTGGAAGCCTGCAAACCGAAGAGTATCAACCAAAACTACGTTACCGAGAAGTGACGCAAGCCAGCCGGATGAAAATATCTGAACGGGATTGATTGTGCCGTCGAGAAGAGGTGCGGCGGCGGAATTAAAGCAGGCGTTCATAACGATTACCGAAATAATTCCGACTGCAGAGCTGATTACGACGGGAAGTCTTTTGTTGCTGCATATTGACCAGATGAGGATAAAAACTGCGGCAATTATTGCAATTGCAAATGCAACAACAACTGCGATAAGCTGACCCTTTACCGGGTCAAGCGCTGTGGGAAATTCAACAGGTCCGGAAGATTTGATATTCTCATATTTGAAACCGAAAAGCCTGTCTGTGCCGAGAAAGAATCCGATAATCTGTTTGAGAGAGTAGCTTTCTTCAAGACCTGCTTCAACAAATGTTGTTGAAAGTCTGATAATGACAAATTCAAGAAAAAGAGCAACCGGGAAGATTGTTGCCGCAAGAAGTGCATTGACAACACGATATAAAGCTTTCATTTTGACAATCCTTTCTGATACCTTGATTATTTCCAGGATGTGTTAAGTGCAACCGTACGGTTGAAAATGAGTTTTTCGTCAGTTGAATTCTTATCAACGCTGAAATAACCCTGACGCATAAACTGGAAGGAATCGCCGCATTTTGCATCCTTGATGCCGCCTTCAACGAGGCATCCTTCAAGAATTTCAAGAGAATTCGGATTAAGATAATTGAGATAATTTTCCTTGCCGTCAGCCATGGGGTTTTCGGCACTGAAAAGACGGTCATAAAGACGGATTTCACAGGGTGTGCAGTCCGATGCGCTTACCCAGTGAATTGTGCCCTTGACTTTTCTGCCGTCGGGTGCATCTCCGCCCTTTGTTTCGGGGTCGTATGTGCAGTGGAGGCAGGTGATTTCGCCGTTTTCATCGGTTTCATAGCTGTTGCAGGTCACGAGATATGCGCTCTTGAGACGGACTTCGTTGCCGGGATAAAGTCTGAAATATT
>CALAQQ010000104.1 GCA_937888485.1 uncultured Clostridia bacterium | reverse complement strand
GGATTATAAAGCTCTGCAAGCTTATCAAGTCTTTCATCGGGAACGGAAACAACGCCGACGTTGGGCTCGATTGTACAGAAAGCGTAGTTCGCAGACTGCGCACCTGCATTGGTTATTGCATTGAAAAGTGTGCTTTTACCGACATTGGGCAAACCGACTATACCGAGTTTCATATATATTTATTCTCCTTTGTTTTTTCATCGGTTTGATATTATATCACACAATCGGAATTTTCACAAGGCAATATATAAATTTATCTTAAAAGTTTTTATAGCTTGCTTAAACAGGAGTATTATGGTAAAATCAAAACCGAAACATAACAAACGGAGATGATATAAATATGACCAAAGACAAAAGAAAAAGTATTGCTGAGTTTGCCGTTACAACCGTATTTCTCGGACTTCTTGTTTATGCGGCATACTCACTCTGGTACATATTCTACGGAAAAGACAGCGATTTCGAAGTTCATCTGTATACTGTTCTTTCGGGTTCGGCTTTGGGCTGGTTTATGATAATGTTCATTCAGTCCGTGTTCAGAAATACCGGTTGGATTGCAAAGCTCATTATTTTCCTTGCAGGCAACGGATTTTTCCAGGGTCTGATATGGGGATTCAACGAAAAACTAAACCCAACGGCAACTGACAATGATATTGTTATCATCAAAACTTTCACCGTTGTTTTCGGACTTTCAGCCGTTCTTCTTCTCACCGCATTTATTCTGAGAGCAAGAAACCTTCACAAAATTGCAAACATTATTTTTGCAATCATTTATTTTGTTGTTTCATGCGGCGGACTCTACGTTTTTAATAAGGATAATATTATGGCTCTTGAATACAAAAAGAATATTGCTTTCGGCTCCGTAAGCGCAGAAGAGATGAATATTACCGAGGAAGAAAAGAACCGAACCTCTGAATGGTTCAACGATAATTTCTTCGGTGACAAGAAAGATTATCCTTTCACTTTCAAGGTTGACGGAGAAGAATTCAACCCCGATGAATGGAATATGCAATTAACCGAATCCGGCGCTGTTTACCATGGCGGTAAGACCGAATATCTGATTTTATCGAATGAAGAAAAAGGTCTTGAAGTAACTGTTGAAGCAACTGTTTTTGAAGAAAACGCAACCTGCCAATGGACTGTATACATCAAAAACACAGGCAACGCAAACTCGGGTGTCATCAGCGATTTCTATGCTCTTGATTCGTCATTCATAACAGGCGATGCAGAGGTTTACTATTCAATGGGAAGCGATACTGCCGCAAGCGATTTCTCCCTTGTCAGGAAAAATTTATCCTCCGTTGCAAAGGAATTCTCGGGCAACGAAGGTAAACCCACTGAAAAGTATCTCCCCTATTTCAATATAAGCGGTAAAAACGGCGGAATGATTCTCGGAATCGGCTGGACAGGACAATGGATTGCTTCGCTTTCCGAAAAAGACGGTTCAACGGATATTTCCGTTAAACAGGAACATCTGAATGCATACCTTCTTCCCGGCGAAGAAGTGCGCTCACCTCTTGTTTCAATCAGCTTTTATGAAAACTCAAATCCGCTTAAAGGCTTCAACCTTTTCAGAAAATGGATTACCGATTGCGTTTATCCCGAAAACATAACCCAGAATGTTTATACTGTTATGGAGGTTGCAGGTCCCACATCCATGAGAACCTCCGATGAAATTATAGAAATTCTTGACGGCATAGACAGTTCCGTTTATGAAAACACCGATGCATTCTGGATGGATGCGGGCTGGTACGAATATAACGAAGGCTGGTATGACGGTGTAGGCAACTGGACAGTTGACAAATCAAGATATGACAACGGCATATCCGAGCTTTCGGAATACGCAAAAGAAAAAGGTCTCGGTCATGTTCTCTGGTATGAACCCGAAAGAGTTTACCCCGGAACACAGTTCCATAATATCGGTTCACAACATGAAGAATGGCTGATATACGGCGACGGCGACAATATAATGTGGAATCTCGCCAACGAAGATGCATTCAGCTATTATTGCGAATATCTCCTTAATTCAATGAAGGAAAACGGTGTCACAATCTACCGCCAGGATTTCAACTTTGCACCTCTCGGATACTGGCAGAACGCTGATAGAGATTTCTATGACGGAAGAACAGGTATATGCGAAAACCACTACGTTACAAATCTTTACAGATTTCTTGATTATATTACCGAAAACATCGACGGACTTATCGTTGACAACTGCGCATCGGGCGGTAAAAGACTTGACCTTGAAATGACTTTCCGCAGTATTCCGTTCTGGAGAAGCGACTATAACTGCTCATTTCATTATAATCTTTTTGAAGCCACCCAGTCACAGACCTACGGTCTTTCATTCTGGCTTCCCATTTCGGGATCAGCTCTTTACATGCAGAACGAATATTCTTCAAGATCGGCAGCCATGCCTCTTATGCTCATGGATTTCTTTTCAAACACCCATCCCGAATTCGCTTTCCATAAAGAGCAGAGAGAATTGATGGCAGGCAGATATTATCCCCTTGATTTCGGCAGTTTTGATAAGGATAAAATGCATGCTATGCAGTATTCAACCGACGACGGTCTCGCAGGCACTGCACTTATCTACAAAAGAGCTGAGGTAACAGATAAAGACTATAATGTTAAACTTAACGGTCTTGTTGCTTCGCAGACATACACCGTTTATGATATTGACAGCCCCGAAAAGATTTACACCATGACGGGCGAAGAACTCATGAACAACGGACTCACAATTCCTCTTCCCGACGGTGAAAAGGCAATATTCCTTATGTATAATGCTCAATAAATCATCAACGCTCTTTACAGCTTCACAACTGTAAGGAGCGTTTTATTTGAAAAATATAATATAAATTTTAAAATACAGTTTACAATATGCAATGTTTTGTTGTATTATTAATATGTATAATTATTTTTAAGAGGCACAGTTATGGAACATTCTCAGTTTCTCAGATCAGAAATGATTCTCGGTGAAAACTCAACAAACATTCTTTCCGATAAGAACGTTATTCTTTTCGGTCTGGGCGGTGTCGGCTCATACACGGCAGAGGCTCTTGCAAG
>CALAQQ010000103.1 GCA_937888485.1 uncultured Clostridia bacterium | reverse complement strand
TTTAGTTTAACTTCGCCCAAAATTGGATAATGGTCGGAGGCGCTTGCCTCAATTCTTTCAAAATTCTTGATTTCAAAATATCCACCACCAAACACATCTCTTTTCTGTCCACTAAGAGAGTTGTAATCTGATACATTAAAATCGTGTTTTATTATATCAGCTGATAAACTTGCTTATTATCATTTTAATGGTTTATATGGAGTTGATAAAGGTGAGTTTGTCAAAGTTGATGTCGAAAATTTTGATATTCAAACGCCGATTTGGAGAAGAATGCTCAATACTATCGCTGAATATGATGATTTTAAAAACGTTTTCATGATCTTAAAAGTATTAGGAAATTGGAATATTACTGGCGATGAAATTAGACAATATGTGATTGGGTATGCGATGGTTCAAAAAGAATTGGATCTTAAACTATTTGTATCTGAAGATATGATTCGAAAAATAAACTATTATTCATCAAAGAGTAGCAACATCCATGAATATACAAAAAAGGTATTAAAAGAATGTCATGTATCTGAAGCAGTCATTGATGAAATGGAATTTGAAGATTGATTTTAAGTGATTGGCAAATGCTTAGGGAGAATTGATATGATTATACTGATTGCTGGAGCTTCGCATACAGGTAAAACTGTACTTGCTCAAAAGCTGCTTGAAAAATATAAATACCCTTATCTTTCAATAGACCATCTAAAAATGGGTCTGATTCGTAGCGGTAATACAGAACTTACTCCTATGAGTGATGATAAGGATTTGACCGCATACTTATGGCCCATCGTCCGTGAAATGGTTAAAACTGCTATCGAAAACAAGCAGAACTTAATTGTCGAAGGTTGCTATATTCCATTCGATTGGCAGAAAGACTTTGACTCCAAATATCTTGAAAGCATCAAATATTACTGTCTGGTAATGAGTGAGGAATATATCAGAAATCACTTTGCTGACATAAAGAAATATGCAAATGTCATTGAAAATCGTTTGGATGATGAATGGTGCACAATGGAGAGTGTGTTGGCAGATAATGCAGAAATATTAGCCCTCGCACAAAAGCATAATGTGAACTATATACTCATTGAAGATACGTATGAAATCAATATCGATTCAAAATGACAAATCTTAGTTTTGCACTATAAATAAAAGGAGAAAATATGACACAAATCATTTCATTTTTGCTGTCCGTTGTGTTTGCGTTTGATATGTTTTTTGTTGGTTTGTTTCCCGAAAAACAGCTCATTATCACGCAAACAGAAACAGAAACCGAATATTACGTAAACGGTGAAAATGATAACTTGCGTTTCGGTGTCATCGGCAACAGCAATCTGTTTGAGCCTGATGAAGAAATCAGGGTTATTATTGAATGCCTTGATGAATCGCTTGACGGCACAAAAGCAAAAATCTCCGTCAGAAGTGAGCAAACGGACTTTGACAAGCGAGGATATGTCACGCTCAAATCCTCTTTGCCCTACAACACCTTTGCTTTTTCGTCCGATAAAAACGGTGTTTTTACCGTTGCAATCAAACTTTCCGATGCGACCGAATACAGTTTCAACGTCGGTGTTGTTCCCCGAAACAAGCAGGCAAGTGACGGCTTTTACTACGGCATTCAGCCGTATATAACCCGTGCATATACTTGGGGCGAAGGCTTTCAGCTTCCGAATTACAGCGCAGAAGAATCCGTTGACAGAATTCTTGACGTTGCGCAATATCTCGGCATAAACCTCGTCCGTGAGGACAGCGTCGGTTGGGACGCAATGCAGAGCGAATCTTACGGCAACGTTGATTTCTCCGTGCAGGATTTACTTGTCAGCAAAGTCAACGAACGGGGTATGAAATACAACTGGCTTCTCGGCTTCAACGCAGGCAAATGGTCTGCCGCAGATAAATACAAAGAGAATTACGATGAATCAATCGGCTGGACTTACCCTCCCGATGAAAATATCTGGTCTGATTTTGCAAGCAAGGTTGCAGTACATTACGCCGCTAACCCCGACATTCTGTGGGAAATATGGAACGAGCCGAACTATTTTTTCTTTGCAGGCACTCCCGAAGAATATTTTTCACTTCTTGAAAAAACCGCAACAATAATCAAAACAGAAAACCCGTCGGCATACGTTTATTCGGGCGGACTTGCTGTTGCGGAAAAAGAAAGCAACCTTGTTTTTTATCAGAAATCCGCAGAATTGATTAATAAGAATCTGCTTGATAATTACGGTTATCACAACCACGACGGACTTGATAATTACTATGACTATATGGGCAAGACGCTCTCTCTTACGAAATCGGCAGGACTTTCAAACGGCGGTTTCAACAGCGAAAGCGGTGTAGGCGGCACAGATGCGGCAACAATCGCCTGCAAGGCACTTTACACCCGTTCAACGGGAGCAAAAGGTTTTGTTTCCTTTGCATTCAGAAAAACCGTCACACCTGAAAACGATATAAATGATTTTGCGTTTTTCAACGAATATATGCAACCCACCGAAGCTGTAATCACTTACGCAACGGTTATCCGTTTTCTCGGCAATGCCGATTTCGTCAGGAACATTTCAAACGAAAAGAATCTTGTAATTGACGAATACACTGAAAACGGAAAGAAAATAGAAGTTTATTACAGCCTTGGTGAAAAAACTAAAACCGCCGCACCCGAAGGCGATTATAAAGCCTTTGATATGTACGGCAATGAAATACAAATCGGCAGGAAGCTGACTGTCAGCAATACA
>CALAQQ010000102.1 GCA_937888485.1 uncultured Clostridia bacterium | reverse complement strand
AAATAGAAAGCATCCTGAATAACGGTTGATTTCTTTGTGATTTTATACTCGCTTCTGATGATAACGGCTGCCGCACCGTGAGAAATGATTTCTCTGCTCACGAGAACAGAGTTGTCTGCGAGTTTGCAGTCGAGGTCGGCATCGATATCCCAGTTGTCCCATGCCGAAGGCATATCTTCTGCGGTGATAAGGGCGTTGAGAGGATAGCCGTCACCTCTGATTTCTCTGTTTGCACGTTTGTCAACGAGCGAATCAATATAGCCTTTTTCGTCGAATTTAATATCGGCAAAGGGAGTGGAAATACCGTTTTCGGAAACGGTTATTTCACTGTTATTATCCGCAATTCCCTTAATAAGCCTGATTTTAACGGTTGAGAATGCGGGAACAACAAGACCGCTGATAATAAGAATGTTTTTACCGTCAAGGTTTTTATAAGTCTGCTGTCTGCATTCACAGTCTGCAATATATCCTTCCTCGCATTCAAGGAAAATCGGGTCACATCTGTCAAATGAAAGTGTGTTTGTGAATGTAACATATTCACTGTCACCCGCAACGGCTTCGTTTATAAGAGTATTTGCTGTTTCAAGAAGCCTGTTTGTCTGTTCAAGTGAAAGATTATGTGCCGAATTAATGCATGTACCGGGAAGAATATCGTGGAACTGATTAAGAAGTAAATCCTCATAAAGAGGACGGATTTTTTCATCTTTTGCAACTTCTCCGTTTTTAACAGCCTTGCTTACCGTCAGGAACTCAAGGTCATGAAGTGCAATTTCTGCTTTTCTGTTGTTATGTTTTATGTTGTGCTGATTGGTGAGAGTGCCTCTGTGAAGCTCAAGATAAAGCTCGCCTGTGTAGGTGTTTGGATGCTTTGCTTCGGATTCCAGCTCCTGCATGAAATCGCCGACCCTCATATATTCCGCCTTTGCACAGCCGTTGAGATCCTTGATTCTTCTTGCGGTTTCAATCATTTCAAACTGCGGACCGCCGCCTCCGTCACCGTGACCGAAAGCTTCAAGACGCATTCTTGTAACATTACGCTCATTTAGTGTATGGTGTTCTTTCACATCACCTGTGACCGCATAATAGAAATCCTTTGGTGCAGGCCATGCTGCGGTTGTGTTGAAATGTGTGAATACTTTTGTGCCGTCAATTCCCTGCCAATAGAATGTGTCATAGGGGAAATGGTTAACGTCGTTCCAGTCGATTTTTGTCGTAAGGAAATAATCAACCTTGCAGCCTTTCATAATCTGAGGAATTGCGGCACTGTAGCCGAAGGTATCGGGAAGCCAGAAGCAGTTTGAGGTATAATTGAAGTGCTTCCTTGTGAAACGCTGACCCCAGAGGAATTGTCTTATCATCGATTCGCCCGAGGTGATGTTGCAGTCGCATTCAACCCAAACACCGCCGTTTGGCTCATATCTTCCCTCCAGAACTTTTTCTTTGATTCTTTCAAAAAGCTCGGGATAATGTTCAAGAAGCATGTTTGAATGACAAGCTGAGCTCTGCATGAATAAATGCTCGGGATACTGCTCCATGAGTGCAAGCTGATTTGAATATGTTCTTGCGCATTTTTTTATGGTTTCGGTAGCTTTCCAGAGCCATGCAGTGTCGAGATGCGAATGACCGATTATTCCGACCTTTGCCGCTTCGGGGCCGTTTTTAACGGCAAGAACTTCTTTAAGGAAAGGAGATGCCGATTTAATTGCTTCTCTGAATGATTCTTCATCAATATCATCGGGCGAATAATAGACTCTTTTATGTACCTCATAAAGTGCGTTTATGAGGTCTCCCTTTCTGAACGATGTATCAGGAAGGGTTTCAATAAGTTCATTTATAACTTTTAAATCAAAATAGAAATCATTTATAAGCGGATCTTTTACGCAGATATCAAGTCCGTCAAAATGATATCTGTATTCTTTGAGAAGTCTGTCAGTCTGAAAAGGCTGAGTGCCGTAATGAGAATGACCTGCGTAAACCTCAAGCGCAATTTCAATTTTTTCGCCTGCTTTTACGTTCATTTTAACGAGGCCGCAGTAATGGTTTCCGTGACCCGTGAAAACAATCTTTGTTGCAAATGTGCCGAAAGGTTTGCCGTTTATCCAGAGAAGCGATTCATAACCCTCGGTGTGGGGCATAACGAAGAGATTCTTACCTTCAAGCTCTTCGGGAACGGTGAATTCCGCCTTGAACCAGCAAAATGATTCCTCATTTCCCCAAATCCAACCGCTTTCGACGGGAGTGAAAAGAGAATCATCCGGAATTTCGTAATATCTTTCCTGTGTTTCAAACGCAAGAACTTTATCTAATGTTATGACGTTTTTAAACAAAAGGGGATTGAGAGTTTTCTCAAATCTCCTGAGCTTTGAAAGCATTCGCTCGGTTTGTCTTCCTGCAAGCATATAATCATTCCTTTCGGTTTACCGATATCGACAATTATAACCTTTATAGTATAAAATTACAATGATAAAATCAAAATAATACAGAAAATGTCGGGTTGAAATTTTCACCTTACGGTTGAAAGGCACTCAAGAATGCCGTTATTGTTTTTGTTAGGTATATGAGCTATCATTAAGTCAAGCTGATCAGCATAACTTGAATGAGGTGAAAAAATATGATGATTTATATCGGAGAAAATATCAAAAGATTAAGAAAAGAAAAAGAGCTTACGCAGGAAACTCTTGCGGATTTCCTGGGCGTAACGTTCCAGAGCGTCAGCAAATGGGAAAGAGGAGTTTCACATAGTTAAGGATACCACCCTAAAACCCACGCTTGAAACACTTTCAAAACATTATAATTTTGGAGGTATCCTAATGAACTACATTAAATCTTGTGAATTTAACATCGATACCGCTTGTGTTGAGGTAAAACTTATTGACGGCTCAATGGTGTCAATCGACTGCATCACCGTTGAAAACGAATACGCAAATAATATGTATGAGGTATCAGAACTTGATTATCTTATATACAATGATCCGATGAGCTATGTTGAATTGCTTTTAAACGGTAAAATGGAAGAATACTTGAGAAACAGCACTGACTACACACCTTTATCAGATTTAAGATAATATAGCAAAAAGCCGACGGATTTTTTTAATCCGTCGGCTTTGGTGTTATGTGGTTGTTATTTTATTAAGTTCAGCAACCGAAAATTTTTGAGAAGATCCAGAGAATGCCGTTGTATTTCCAGGTGAGGTAATCCCAGATGAGGTAGGAGAAACGGAGTGATAAGTATTCTTTGGGAGTGTTGACGATTTCGATAAGCTTTTCAGCCTGAGCCTTGTATTCATTAAGCTTTGCTTTTTCTGCTTCGCCCATATTCTCATCTGCAAGGAGTTCGTCACTCTTTGCTTTGAGAGCTTCAATATCATCTTCCCAGAACTTTGTTACTCTCTCTTCGTCAAACATTTCAAGCTGGGCTCCGATGTCTGCAACATCCTTTTCTGCTGCTGCGATTTCTTCAAGGAGGGCTTCAAAGCCTGCTTTGATTTCATCATATTCAGCTTTCTGCTCGTCGGTGAGGTTATCGGGGTTAACCGCTTCGATTTCAGCAATCTTATCTTCAAGACCTTCAACCTTTTCAATCATTTCACCAAGAGCGGTCTTTTCGTTTTCGGTGGTATTGTCGCTGTCGATAAGTGACTGAATATCTTCTTTGAGCTGCTCAATATCAGCCTTGTCGCTTGATTTAACGGTTGCTTCGTCATAGCTGTTTACAGCGTATGAATTCTATTGGTATAAAAGCCTTACTGTGCTGATTTTCCTGTTTTAAATCCTTATATATCAATGGTTCTGAGATACTGTTTACAAACAAAATATGGTAAAACTATAATTTGCAAAAGAATCCTCAATTACATTTTATTAACCAATATTTATTGAATAATGTAAATTATTTTGCTATACTTATTACAAATACATAATTAAGGAGCTTGAAATATGAAAGACATCACTTTAATTATTATGGCTGCAGGTATGGGCAGCAGATACGGCGGTCTTAAGCAGATTGACCCCATCGGAGCAAACGGCGAAATTATACTTGATTATTCTGTATACGATGCTATAGAGGCTGGTTTTGACAAGGTTATCTTCGTTATAAAAAATGAAATTGAAAAAGACTTTAAAGAGATTATGCATGGCAAATATGAGGATAGAATCAAAGTCGGATATGCTTATCAGGATATAAATAATCTGCCCGACGGATACAGCGTACCTGAGGGAAGAATAAAGCCTTGGGGTACAGGTCACGCAGTGCTCTCTTGCGACGGTATGGTTGACGGACCATTTGCGGTGATCAATTCCGATGATTATTACGGCAAAGAAACTTTCAGACTAATCTACGATGAACTGAAAAACAACAAGAGTGAAAATGAATTCTGTATGGTAGGATTCAAGATTGAAAACACCTTGACAGAGAACGGTCATGTTGCAAGAGGAATCTGTCAGACTAACGCCGAGGGTTATCTTACAGATATTGTTGAAAGAACAAAAATTGCACTCAGAGACGGTAAAATTATGTTTACCGAAGATGACGGTGAAAGTTGGACAGAGCTTGAGAGAGGAAGCACCGTTTCAATGAACTGCTGGGGCTTCAGCGGTATGATGATGACAGAACTGAAAAACCGTTTTGCTGATTTCCTTGATAAAAACGAAGACAATATGCTCAAGTGTGAATACTTCCTGCCCTTTGTTGTTGATGACCTGTTGAAAGAAGGCAAAATCAGTGTAAAGGTTATGGATACAACAGAAAAGTGGCACGGTGTTACATATAAAGAAGATAAGCAGGCTGTAGTTGATGCCATAAGGCAGAAGATAACCGACGGTGTTTATCCTGAAAAATTGTGGTGATTACAGACAATCTTTTATTTGAAGACACCGGTAAAATTGTAAAAACCTTAACGAAGGAGATAACAATGGCAAATTCATTTGAAATCAAAGGATCTGAGTTTTACCTTAACGACAAGCCCTTTAAGATTTATTCGGGAGCTATGCATTACTTTCGCACCCTCCCTGAATATTGGAAAGACAGATTATTAAAGCTGAAACTTGCAGGCTTTAATACTGTTGAAACTTACGTTTGCTGGAATCTTCATGAACCTGAAAAGGGTGTTTTTGATTTCAGTGGAATGCTTGATATCGTAAGGTTTATCGAAACAGCTCATAAGCTCGGTTTGTATGCAATAGTAAGACCCGGTCCGTATATCTGTGCAGAATGGGACTTCGGCGGTTTCCCTGCCTGGCTTTTAAAGGATAAAAATATCGAACTCCGCTGCAACAATGAAACTTACCTCGGTCACGTAAGAGATTATTTTGAAAAACTTTTTTCGATTCTTAAACCTTTGTTTATCACAAACGGTGGAAATATTATTGCTATGCAGATTGAGAATGAATACGGCAGTTACTCCAACGATAAAAAGTATCTTTGTGCACTTTCCGATATGTATGATGAACTTGGTGTGGATATATTGAAGTTCACTTCTGACGGAGCATGGTGTAATATGCTTTCAGGCGGAACGATAGACGGTATTTTACCTACTCTCAACTTTGGCTCACGTGCTTCAACTGCTTTCGACGCATTAAAACCTTACGGTGAAATACCTAAGATGTGTATGGAATTCTGGTGCGGTTGGTTTGACCACTGGGGTGAAAAGCATCACACGAGGAAAGCTGATAATTTAATTCCTGAGCTCGAAGAATTCCTTAACCAAGGAGCTTCCTTTAATATGTATATGTTCCTTGGCGGAACTAACTTTGGTTTTACTGCAGGTGCAAATCACCAGAAGGGTTATGAACCTACTGTTACAAGCTATGATTATTGTGCTCCCTTAACTGAATGGGGAGATTATACCGATACATATCACAAAATAAGAAAACTTCTTTGTGAAAAACAGAATATTCCTATGGCTGAGTTGCCTACATCGCCTGTAATGCAGAATATAGGTACGGTAAAGCTCACAGAGTCCGCAGATTTGTTTGATAATCTTGATAATATTGCTCAGAAACATTATTCACCGCTTCCGAGAAGTATGGAAGCTTACGGGCAAAACTTCGGTCTGATTTATTATGTAACAAAGCTTAAAGGCAATTACGATGCAGGATTTCTTTCAATTGACGATGTTCATGATTACGCACACGTTTATTTTGAAAAGGAAAAAATTGCCACAATAAACAGATGTAAGGAAAAATCTCTGTTCAATAAAATCAAACTGAAAAAACAGCTTTTCATTAAAGGCACGAAGTCCGAAAGTGAAATAGGTATCCTTGTTGAGGGAATGGGTAGAGTAAATTACGGTAAAAAGCTTTATGACCGTAAGGGTATTTCAAATGTTTATTTTGCAAATCAGGTGTTGACCGATTTTGACGTTTACACAATACCCTTAGATAATCTTGAAAAACTTAGGTTTGAGAACAAAGAAGCAGAAAACAAAAACGGTCCCGTATTCCTTAAAGGTACGTTCAAAGCCGGTAACGGTGAATGTTTTGTCAATATGAACGGCTTTACAAAGGGTTATGTTTTTGTCAACGGGTTCAATCTCGGAAGATATTGGAATATAGGCCCGCAAAAAGCTTTGTATCTGCCGGGAGCAATTCTTAAGGATGAAAACGAAATTATAATTTTTGAAATTGAAAAATATAAAACACCTGAAGTTGTTATCGGAG
>CALAQQ010000101.1 GCA_937888485.1 uncultured Clostridia bacterium | reverse complement strand
TTCCATATTTCCACGGCTGCAAATAAAATTCAAAAAGAAGGTTGGTGAAAAATGAAAGCAGTTATTTATGCACGTTATTCTTCGGATAATCAGCGTGAAGAATCTATTGAAGGTCAGATTCGTGAATGCACCGAATTTGCCGAGAAAAACGGAATGACAGTTCTGCGAAGTTACATCGACAGAGCATTCTCCGCAAAGACCGATAACCGTCCCGAGTTTCAGAATATGATTAAGGACAGTGGTAAAAAACTTTTCGATGTTGTGCTTGTCTGGAAGCTAGACAGATTTGCCCGTAACCGTTATGACTCCGCAAAATATAAATCGGCGCTCAAGAAAAACGGAGTCAAGGTTGTGTCTGCAACCGAAGTAATCTCCGATGGTGCAGAGGGAATTATTCTCGAATCGGTTCTTGAAGGTTATGCAGAATATTATTCTGCGGATTTGTCCGAAAAGGTTGTCAGAGGTATGACCGAAAATCTTCTCAAGAATAAATTCAACGGCGGAACGATTCCGTTTGGTTATGTGGTTGAAGATCAACATCTGAAAATTAATCCGCTTACCGCACCGTTCGTTCGCAGAGCATTCGAAATGTATAACGAAGGTGCAACGATGAAAGAAATCCGTGACTGGATGAACGAGCATCAGCTGAAAAATCCGAGAGGCAATCCGATGACATATAACACCGTTGAGCATATGCTCAAAAACAGACGGTATATCGGTGAAGAAAAATTCAGGGATATGGTTATTCCCGATGCACTCCCGGCGATAGTTCCGATGAAACTTTTCCTACAGGTTCAGGATAAAATTGCGGTAAATAAAAAAGCTCCCGCCCGAAGAAAAGCGGAAGATGATTATCTGCTGACAACAAAACTTTTCTGTGGATTTTGCGGAAAATTTATGATTGGTGAAAGCGGAAAAAGCAGAAACGGAACTGTTCACAGATATTACAAATGTGCAACAATCAAAAACCTGAAAGGGGATTGCAAAAAGAAATCCGTCAAGAAAGATTGGATTGAAGATTTGATAATCAGAAGAACGATTGCAATGCTCAATAATGATGAGGTTATTGATGATATCGTAAAGAAACTTCTTGCGTTGCAGGAAAAAGACAGTTCGGAACTTCCGTATTATGAACGTGAACTTGCGGATACCGAAAATTCAATTGATAATTTGCTGAATGCAATACAGCAGGGGATACTGACAAAATCGACAAAAGAACGATTGGAAGAACTTGAAACCAGAAAAGAACGGTTTGAAATTCTGATAGCTGAAGAAAAGATGATAAAGCCGAAATTGAGCGAAGAATTTATAAGATTCTATCTGATGAAATTCAGAAGTCTCGATATGGCAAAACTCGCTCACAGAAAAATACTGATAGAAACTTTCGTCAATTCGGTATATATTTTCGATGACAAATTAGTGATAACATATAACGCAGATGAGAAAACAGAAACCGTAACTCTGGAAGAGATAAACGGTTCGATTATAGAATGCTCAGGGGCGCCAGAAAAAAGCAGTTCATGCATAGCATGTGCTGCTTTTTTTATTTTGCTTCTAGCAAGGGTTGAATATATGACACCGTAACATTAATGACCGACGTGCGTTACATGTTCGAACTCTGTTTAGCTTTAAGTAAAATCGCTCCGATTATGGCGCTTACATAATTGGAGCGATTAATTTGATATTACACAGGCATTATATTATTCAGGTTTTACAAAAATTCCGTTTTCGTCTTTGACATAATTTATTTCTTCAATTATATTAACTTCTTTGTCTTTCATTTCGAAGGTAACACCTATTTTTTCAAGCTGTTTACCTGATGAAGTTTTATAGTAGAAAGACATATCGAAAGTGTGGTCTCTTATATCTTCGGGAGGAAATACAAACTGATAAGTTCTTTCAGGAGTGTCTTTCAGTTTATACTCACCTATATATCTGTTCTGACGTAAATCCGCATTGTGATCATAGACATGCCAATAGCAATCCTCGGATTCCATTTCAGCTTTTACGGTATATCTGAAGGTTGCGCATTCAGATTCTTCATAAATATCCATACTGCCGTAAGTTGCAGAATCAGTTCTGGGGTCGCTGGTACGAAATTTCAAAAATGCATAATATGTTTTTGTGTTTCCGTTTTTATCTTCGAAGAAAATATCATCTACAAGTTTTTCGTTCTCGTAGTTTGTTGATGACGGTCTGTCTTTATCGAACCATGCTTTGCCTCTGAAAGTAAATATCTGCTGATTATTCTTGATTTCAATTTTTATGCAGTCCAAATATGCTTCGTCACCCTCTTTATATTTCCATACAATTCCTTCCTGAGGATTATAAGGAAGAGTTACGGTGTCGGTGCCTATTCCGGTTACTGTTTCAAATATACCGAGGAAGATAGCGAAAACGGATAAAAAAGGTATAAGAAAAATTGCTGTAATCGAGCCCATAAAATCGCTCCTTTATTATTGATGTTATAAAAATCATATCATTTTTGTAGTGAAAAACAAGCAACTTAAGTTTACATTTCATGAAATCGAATGCAAAAACCATGTTTTTCTGACTTAATTATAAGTGTTTGAAATATTCTGCAGTCTTTTCCCCTGTTACCCTTTTAAAAATTCTGGAAAAATTGCAAGGGTCAAAACCTGTTGCGATTGCGGCTTCTGTTATATTGCAGTTTTCTTTTTCAATAAGATCGCAAGCTTTGTTTATTCGAAGATTTGTCAGATACTGATAAGGAGAAACGGTTGTCTTTTCTTTGAACAGAACTGAAAAATAACTTCTTTCCAGACCGACTTCACGCGCAATACGGTCAACGCTCAGTTTTTCATGATATTTTGATTCCATCATGCCTATTGCACGCTCAATTCTGTCATCAAATACAGCGTCAGTTTTGTTGCTCATCAAGATTCCCAAAAATTCATAGATGCATGAGGTCTCACGCAAAGACTCACCTGCATCACCGGTACCCCATTCGGCAACCATTTTCTGAACGCAACTGCAAAGTTCATGAAAAAGCTCAGAAGGAGCAAACGGTGCTGAAGATGATATACCTGCTTCTTTAAATATGAATCCGAGGTCCAATCCGTCAATAGCACACCAGTACCCTTTCCGAGGCTCTGTTGAATCCGCGGTGTGAATAACAGTGTCGCCGGGGAAAAGAACATAGCAGTCACCGGGAGATATAGGAAATTCTTTATCGTTGATGATAACGGAGCCATATCCCTCAACACAGCACTCTATAATATATACATTTCTAATAATGGGTCCGTAACATTCTCCGGGTAATAAATTATATTCTTTTTCACAATAGAGAACGGTTGGAACCTGACGGTTGATAAAACTATGGATATTAGCCAATTTATTCAACTCCCAACAAATTGAAGAAAAGTTCACACAATGAATACTTGAAAAAACTCTTGTAAACCAATAAAATTATATCAGAATTGTTTGCGAAGAGCAATACACTAAAAAACAAATTGAATGGAGAACAGTATGGATAAAAAACTGAAGGTTGCAAACATAGGTATGAAATTCGGCATGAGCCATGTTGAAGGTGCCATGAGTTACGGTGCGGAAATTGCTGTTATTTGTGACAGCAATGAAGAAAATCTGCGTTTTGCCGGCGAAAGATACAATATTCCCCAAGAAAAGTGGGTTGCGGATTACAGGGATATCATGAACAATCCTGATATTGACATTGTTACCGTTGCAGTTCCCGATCAGCAGCATGTTAATATATCCTGTGATTTGCTTCGTGCAGGGAAGCATGTTCTTTGCGAGAAGCCTCTTGCACTTACCCGTGAGGACCTTGAAGAAATGGTTAAGGTTGCAGACGAATCGGGTGCAAAGTTCATGGTTGGTCAGATTTGCCGCTTCACTCCCGCTTTTGAGAAAGCAAAGGAAATTATCGAATCCGGTGCAATCGGTGAACTTTATTTTGTTGAATCCGAGTACGCTCATGATTATATGAAGCTCTGCGATGACTGGCGCGCAGACCCGAAGCGTCACGGTGTTATAGGCGGCGGTTGTCATGCGGTTGACCTTCTCCGCTGGCTTGCAGGTGACCCGAAAGAGGTGTTTGCTTACGGCACTCACAAGCTCTTGCCCATGGTCACTTATGATGATGCAACAATTGCAATTATGAAATTCGACAACGATGTTGCAGGCAAGGTTTTTGTTTCAACCGGATGCAAGCGTGATTACACAATGCGCACCGTTATTTACGGCACAAAAGGAACAATTATCTGTGACAACACTTCCCCGACAATGACTCTTTTTGAAACCGACGAGGAAGGTGTTACAAAAGAAGCAAAGACAATCGAAGTTGAGGTTAATAACCACAATGCGGCAAGAGAGTTCGAGGTTTTCGCTGATGCAATTCTCAATGACAATCCTGTTCTGATGAAGGTAACGGAGGAACTTGCCAATCGGGGCATGGTATTTTTGTAGAATATGAAAAAGACGACCAACATTCCGCTTTTGCTTCAGGCCGTATGTCTTATTGCCTACGAGCTTGGAGTCGTCTGCGCCCTGTGGCAGAACGGGAATGTCATGCTTACTCTGGGAGTAATGACCGGTGCACCAGTGGCCGTTGGATTGTCCAGGATACCCCGGAAATGGTTTCCTGACTGTCTGCGTTTTATTATGCAGATTGCCGTTGCTGTCGGGGGGCTGTATTGGTTCAGTCAGCGTTCCGGCATGGTGCAGGTGGATATTGTTCTGCTTGAGTGTGCCTCCGTTCTGTGCTGTGCGCTTTTTATCGGGGGGCGGGTCAAGGAGCATTGGCTTCTGTTGTTTCTTTCTTTTGCTCTGGGATTGTATGGCGGCCTGCATCCCGGCAGAGATATATATTTCCCGGCGTTTGTGCTGCTTCTGCTGGTGTTTTCCATGTTTTTGTATATGAGCCGTTCCCAGTCATTCGGCGCCGGATACGGTGTTCGGAGCGGCGGCAATGTACGCGCCAGCCTTGTGCATTTGGCGCTGGCTGTGATTTTTGCGGTCCTGGGAATGAGGCATTTTGTAATAGGCAGTTTGCGCACCCGTGGCATTCTTCCCGTGTCTTTCCAGACCGGGCAGGAACAGGAGTTTCCCCAGCTTTGCGGGCAGTGGCTCAAGCCGGCGCAGCATCTTGTTGGAGGTGAAGACGGGGAGGGTGCAGAAAATGTGAATACAAGGAGCAAAATTCTTGACGATATAGCAAAGAACAAAGTATTTGCAAGTGGAAGCAGTGACTTTGACGCAAGGAACGGGGGCGGGGAGGCTCAGGGTGAGGAACTTATGTTCCGGGCATACACTTCGGCAAAACTTTACTGGGCAGTTCAGATCTATGATACATACGATGGAAATGTGTGGACACGCTCGGAAACAT
>CALAQQ010000100.1 GCA_937888485.1 uncultured Clostridia bacterium | reverse complement strand
TCAGTGGTAATTCAATTGATTCCAATTGATTCAAATAATTGAAATTTCCTTTTTGAATTTTTTTCAATTGTGATGATAATTCTTTCGGTTGTTGTTATCATTTCAAACACAACGGTCTTTTCTGCTCTGTTTTTGATTTTTGCTGTCGCTTCGATTGCGTTGTCGAGTGCATTTCCGAGAATGATTCCAAGCTCCAATTCATCAATAACAATTTCCTCTGTAAGCTTTGTTGAGATGTTCAGCTTTATTCCTTCGCTGTCGGCATCATGAAGCTTTGATTGCAGAATCGCATCGGTTATCGGGTGTCCTGTATTTACAATGTTTTTGTTCATTTCATCAAGCATATCAAGATTTGACTTCATTGCACGAAGTGCTTTATCTGCATCTCCGTCTTTAAGAATTCCCATAAGCGACAGAAAGATATTTTTAATATTATGCCTGAATGTGCGAAGCTCGTTCTGATGTCTGTAAAGTTCTTCATAGTGAGCAATTTGACTGTTGATATGAGTTTCTGTAAAGAAAAGCTTTTCTTTAGTTTTAATCAAATCGTTTTGTTTATCAATTATATAAAAAATTGCAATGTTGGCAAACATCAATACAATCGCTGTGATTAGCGTTATTATATAAAAACCTGTGTCTTTAATTTGATAACAGCATTTTAAGAAAAGCAGTATGATTAATATCGATGCAACAGGAAGAAGAAAAACCAGCATCGTTTTGTTGTTTAATACATTATCTTCTTTCTTAAATCGTTTTATTTTTGTCAACAGAATAATTACATATGATAAAAATTTTGCGGTAAGTGTTGCTATTGCAAAAGCTAAAGGAGAGCTTTGTATAAACGATAAATCAACACCAAAAACAGACAAAATCATTGTTACAACAATTTCAGAAAGTCCTATTAAAAGATAAAGAAATAAAGTGAAAACAATTCTGTAAATTAGTTTTATTTCATAAATCAGACTGACCAAAAACACAAAAACAATCGAAGTAAATAATACTAATATCGATTCCCCTAAAAACAGGTTGTTGGTCACAAACTGAAACATCAAAAACAAACCGCAAAGAGGTATTGCAACTTTCTTTTTCACCCTTAACTTATAATTGTCTTTTAAAAAGAAAATGATGATAAAAAGCTCGAAACAGTTTCCCACAAAATTTATCAGATATTCTGCCATCTTACCACTTCCATTTCCTTACAAAATTATTATAAACAATCAGAGCATCTGCTCGTCTTCTTGCGCTCATCATAACCACATCACCGTTTTCAAGAACAACATCCGTTGCATTGAAACGCTTGATAAACTGCATATTAACAAGATACCCCTGATGAACGAGAACAAAACCGTGTTCACACAGTTTTTCATAGGCTGATGAAATATTACCCTGCGCCTCAAATGATTCATCTGCCGTATGGATTTTCAGATGTCTTCTGTATCCTTCAACGTAATAAATGTCGCTGATTTTGATATTCATTCTTGAGTTTTGCCATTGCAGAGGCAAGAAATTATTATGACTCTTATATTTATTAACCGCACGGCTGAAAACATTTTCAAACTCTGTTTTGTTGATGGGTTTAACTAAAAAATGCAGAGCCTCACACCTGAAAGCATCGAACACATAATTTTTGTGGCTTGAAACGAAAATTATGATAGCTTCGGGTGATTTTTTTCTTATTTCTTCCGCTGTTTCGATTCCGTTGATTGCAGACATTTCGACATCAAGAAATATGATATCAAATTCATTGCCTTGCGAATAACACTCCAGCAATTCCTCGCCCGAACTGAAACAGGAGAATTCGGGTATATCCGTTTGAGAGAAAAATTCACCGATGAGTTGTTTTATCTCATCGTGCATATGTAAATCGTCATCGCAAACACAAATTCTCATATACATTCTCCTTTATATTTTCACAATATACCATTATCATTATAAAACCAATAGCTATATTTATAATTATAATACAGAAAAATAAAAATGCAATCACGCATTGAAAATCGGCGATTCGGCATTCTGTGTTGAAACCGCTCTAAATAATCTATAAATTTAAATTATAAGTAATTACTGTATTTTAATTTTCGTGACATTTATTTGCAAAGAAATGTAGACCAGTATGCTATGTGAATCGTAATATATATGGAGGTATTTGTATGAGAAGAATGATAAGTTGTTTATTAATATTATCTATGTTGTTTACGCTTTTCAGTTTTGCGCTGTCTGTTAACGCTTCCACAAATACCTCCATTGAAGAATTTGCGGAGGATAGGTCTGAGTTATATGCTGAAGAAGTTGCAGAGGTCAAAGAACTTGAAGAATCGGTAACGTGCCGAGTGATTGTCAAGGCAACATCCAAACCCGATGCATACAAAAATGCAGAGTGTATATCCGGCAGCAACAACCTTTATGTTTATCAGTATTCAGATGCGGAAACGGCTCAAAAAGCTGTTGAATACTATAACGAATTGCCTTATGTGAAGTGGGCAGAGCTTGACGGAATTGTTGAAAGCCAAGCTCTGTCCTACGGCAATTATATGATGCAGGGTGATGAAGCAAAAGAATATATTACTGAATCGAATTTGAACAAAGAAGAAATAATCGTTGCAGTACTTGATACAGGGGCATATTTTGATTCTCCTGCTTACAATGGTAGAGTTATAGATTCCGGCTATAACTTTAGTGACACTGGCATAAATAACAGTGCAGAATCTGACCACCCACACGGTGACTATGTATCAACTATTATAGTTGATAACACTTCAGAAAATGTAAAAGTATATAACATTGAAGATGATAAAGTATTATCTATTGAAGATAACACA
>CALAQQ010000099.1 GCA_937888485.1 uncultured Clostridia bacterium | reverse complement strand
CTTTCAGACCCTTCGAAATGCATTCGGAGAAATGGGCAATCTGCTCCTCAAAGCCGTTGCCTGCATAGGGAACGGAGATTTTCATGGTTTCGCCGTTGTTGAGATAAATATCGATTTCCTGCGGTGCATAGAATCTGCGCAGATGTGCATATCCCTTGCTTCCGTAAACATAGCCCTCGTTGGGTTTGCGCAGAAGAATTGCGCTTGAGATATCGGCAATACCGCCGTTTTTATATTTGAGAATTGCACAGGTGTGGCTGTCAACGCCGTTATAAATCGACGATTGAGCGTTGATTTCCTCAACGTCGTTTCCGAGATACCAGCTTGCAAAATTCAGACCGTAAACACCGACGTCGAGAAGAGAACCTCCGCCGTGTTCGGGTGCGAAAACGTGGTGGTCCATTTCGTCTTCGTCCATTGTGTAGCAGAATTTGCCCTCAACGCCGAGGATATCGCCGAGAATGCCTTCTTCAACAAGTTCAAGCATTCTGAGTGTGCCGGGAACAAGTCTTGCCCACATTGCTTCCATAAGGAGAACATCATTTTCCTTTGCGCAGCGGAACATTTCTTCCGCTTCACGGGCATTGACTGCCATGGGTTTTTCGCAGATGACGTGCTTCCCATTGTTCATCATGAGGCATGAACAGCCGATATGACCCGAATGGGGAACGGCGATATATGCCGCATCGATAACGTCGGACTGCGCCATTTTTTCATAGCTTTCGAAACGCACGGGGATACCGAATTCATCGCCGAATTTTTCGGCGTTTTCTTTTGTTCTCGATGCAACTGCAACAAGCTCTGCATTATCAACATTTTTTATCGCTTGGGCAAAACGGTGTGCAATAGTGCCCGTGCCGACTATTCCGAATCTTATTTTTTTCATATTAACCTCATCTCAGTTTCAATGCGGTGTCAAGCTTATCCATGCCTCTTTCGAATATTTCGGCAAGAACGATTGTTACCGCAAAGCTGACCGCTGCAAAAAGCAGGGGACTGCTGTTCATTCCGAAATGCTGAAGAATAATCATGGGTATTCTCTGGAGAATATAAATCCCGAAAACTCTCTTTCCGAACCAGCGCAGAACGCCGTTGTTGATGCTCACTCTCATTGTAATGAGAACGATGAGGAGGGTGAAAACGAGCGCCATGGGGATGAAGATTTTTCTGCTCTTGTGATAGATGGGGAAAAGGTCGTTGAGCAAAATGAAAACGGATAACATAATTGCCGTAACGGAAAACCATCTGTTGAAATCCTTGAGCAGGAATTTGTCAATATACGGCTTTGCGATTGCGTACCACATACCGAGGGGATAGCAAAGCAGGGTGTCATACCACCAATATTCCTTGCCTTTAAGAATATAGAGAACAACAACGCTGACAAGCGAAAGAACGGTTGTTATCGCCGTGCCGAGTATAACTCTTTTTTTGACAAAAAGGAAGGATATCCAGGTTATGACATAAAGTATAAGAATAACAAAGATGAACCATACGCTGTTGCCGACCGCATCGAGACCGATGAAGGAGAGCAGGAGTTTTTTTAGAGTATAATTCTTACCCAGCGCAAGACCGAGAAAATAAAAAATCAGAATTGCGATGTCGTAGTGAAGAAGAACCTTCAGCGCACGCTTTGAAACGAGTGTTTTCACATAGCCGTCCTTTTTTGCAAGGCCGAGGGTAACTCCGTAGCCCGAATAGAAAAGGAACATGACAACCATGAGCTGACCGAGGAAAAGCATGAAATCATTGAAGGATTTGTGGAAAGGATTTGTGCCGAGAGTAACGTACTGTCTCACATGAGAAAAAAGAACGATTATAACGAAAATGCCTTTTATTGCGCCCGTTTTTGAGGGCGACATATAATCGTCAAACCCTTCTTTGCCGGAAAATTTTATTCCGACAAGGCAGAGGATAAGCAATGCCGCAAGGAAGAATACCATATAAGATTACTCCTTAAAGTAAAATTCTG
>CALAQQ010000098.1 GCA_937888485.1 uncultured Clostridia bacterium | reverse complement strand
ATAGCCGCCATTGAGGGAGAAAACGCATGAGTACGTATCGCGAAATTTGGGAAAAGCAGGGTGCACAGATCCTGATTTCCGGCGACAGCCTTTCTTATAACCGCTATTCCTACGATCCCGACGCGCGCGGCGAGGCTTGCCAATGCGGTGCGGGAATGGGGAGCTGGTCCTTTGCTCTGCGCGATCGGCTGATGACGCTCGACCCCGCCTTCGTCTACGGGGATGAGATCGAATTTACAGATATGGATGGTAACAGGTTTTCTTACCTGGTTGCCGATATGGAGATCTTGCAGCCCCACCAGACAGAGGATTTGGTTGGCCCTTATGCGCTCCACGATTTCTTCCTTTACTATATTCTCCGCTACGGATTTGAACCCGAAAAAATATATTTCCTTGCAAAAAAAGCATTCAATGAAGATTTTGACGGTGAAACAATTCTTAAATGGCTCAGAACATTTTACAGAAGATTCTTCACTCAGCAGTTCAAAAGAAGCTGTATGCCTGACGGTGTTAAAATCGGTTCGGTAGGTATATCTCCTTCAACGGATTTAATGATGCCCTCCGACGCATGTGCAAATATCTGGTTAAAAAAGCTCGAAAACATTAAATAGTTCTATATTCGGCAGGATATTTTTCCTGCCGAAATTTTTTCAAAATGAATGAGTGTTTTAACATGTTTTGACGAATAATGGATGAAACACTTATCCGGGAGGTGTTCCGACGATGGATAACGGTGAAAGTAGCTACCGCCGTTTCCTTGACGGAGACGAAAGTGCATTTCGTGAAATTCTCGATATGTACAGTGAAAATTTAATATTCTTCATTAACCGCTATGTCAATAACATTTCAATCGCTCAAGAGTTATCCGAAGATGTTTTTGTTGAAATATTGCTACATAAGAAAAGATATAATTTTAAAACATCTTTAAAAACATATTTGTTTACTATCGGGCGAAACAAAGCGGTCAGTTATTTGCGCCGTTGTGCCCGCAAACCCGAATATGCATATGAGTATATTGAAAACGAGGCGGACAGAAAAAATATTGAAGATGAATTTATAAAAAAAGAACAGGAACGAGAGCTTCATAAAGCCCTTGAAAGACTGAACGAAGATTACAAAACCGTTCTGCATCTTGTGTATTTTGAAAATATGAGCGCTGATGAAACCGCATCGGTTATGAAGAAAAACAAAAAACAAATTGAGAATCTTTTATACAGAGCAAAACAAGCTCTACGCAAAGAACTTGAAAGCGTGGTGAAGCTATAATGAAAAGCAAAGAAGAATATCTATCAAGTATCTATGAAAAAAGAGATAAAAAGCTTGCAAAAAGAAGAAAGACTGTTTCGGTGATTACAAGCTTGGCTTGTCTTGCAGTATGCTTTATTGCTGTTTTTTCGTTTGTTCCTAAAAAAATCGGCAAAAAGGTCGGCACATCTGAATCCGTTAATAAAAGCAGTTATTCCTACAACATGATAATTAATAAAACTGTTCCTGAAGACAGTACAATTATTTATCAGTTTGCCGAATCATTCAAAACCCAGCCTGCACATATTATCAACGACTCAGCGGAATCAGCGACATATAATGCCGCAGAGAATGATCACGACGGAAAAACGAGAGAGAACAGCAGAGATGATATCTTAAAAACTGAAATCGCAACCGAAAAAAATATTGAAACAACAAGAAATGTTAATTTCGGATATATCGGCGAACCCTTTGACCCTGATAAGCTTTTAAGCGGAGACTCTGCTATTTCTCCCGAAGAAAAAGTTACTGCCGTTACCGGTTCCGATTATAAAAAACCCGATTCAGTTGATGAAGCGAAAACCGTTGCAAAAACTTCGGCAGCAAAGCCTAAATCATCCGAAGAAGCTGTTGCGGCGGCAAAAGATTTCCTTCAAGATAATGATGCAGCTGAGATTATTGATGAAAAGACTCAGGTAACTGTAACGAGAACATCAAAAGGAGAAACAAAATATAACGTTTATTTTTATACAGAAAATAAATCGTTCAACATCGAAGTTGACGGCATAACTCTCAGAATAATAAGCTGTGGCGAAAAAAATCTTATTACCGGAAAAGAATCTTATATTTCTCTCCCTTGGTTTCCCGAAACAACAGAAGCGTTACCCGAATATAAACCTCAATAAGGAGGATTAAAAATGAAAAAAGCATCTATAATATTAATTACAATATTCTTATGTTTTGTCTTGATTTCTTGCAACGAAAACAGCGAAGTCATTAATGATGTTACTGCTAAAATCGCTGAAACGATTTCAACTGTTCTTATCACGGAAAAGAATATAATTTCAGTTGAAATCAAGCAAAACGGTGCAGAAGATGAACTGTATATTCCGTTATCAGCAGAAGATGCAGAAACGGTTGATGCGCTGTTCAGCAAATACAAACCCGAAACTGTTGAAGCAGGGTCGGATTGTTTATTTAATTTCCGTGTAAGGGTTGACGGAGTTGAATATGCATATCATTATGACTGCGGTTCTTTTGAAAATGTTAATTCAGATGTTGTCAGGGAATTCAAGCTTTCAGAAGATGACAAAATTGTTTTCAACAAAATTGTTTATAAATATGTCCCTCACGGCGATGTTAACCAGCCAATAGAAAA
>CALAQQ010000097.1 GCA_937888485.1 uncultured Clostridia bacterium | reverse complement strand
ATAAGAACGGATGCTTCGTTGACGCCCGTAACTATTTTGCTTGTTTTCAGCTCGTTTGCAAAAAAATAAGTTGCAAGGCCTGCTGCCAGAGCGATAACAACCGCTATAAGATAAATTTTTTTCATAACAGACAGTCACCTTCCTATGATTCAACTTTCATTATAACCGTTGAGGTTATTGTTTTTTCTTTTCCGAGAATTGTGCTGAGTACCGGGGTAAAAAAAGATATATCCGCTTTCAGACTGACGGTGATATCACCCGATGTCGGATCGGCAGGTGATGAATATGTAACCGTGATATCAACGCCGTCATTTGCAAAAACGGTTGTAGTTGTGTTTTCGATGTGATTGATTATTGCCTGGGTGTCAGCGTTATCGGCAGTGTTGACAACGGCATACCTTGCGCCTTCACGGCAGGCATTATTCAGAGAAAGCTGATTGTAAAATAACCAACCGAAATCGATTATTCCGCAAAGAATAAGAAGAAATATCGGAAGAATGAGCGCAAATTCAACCATTGCCTGCCCATCTTCCCGTTTGTATTTTTTCATTATGCCGTCACCTCCGGTTTGCCGTTCGTTTTAAGCAGTAACGGGTAAGCTCGCTCAGCGAGCGAACCTACCCGTAACGAGTCAGTTATTCAGTTTTATTTAGTACATATTATAAGTATTTATCAGGTTGCACCGCCGCCTGCCTTATCAAGTTCGGCACCGACATCATTGAACATTTCACTGATCTTCGGTCCGAGTGCTGAAAGAGCAAGTATTACGGCAATTGCGATAAGTCCTATGATGAGACCGTACTCAACCATGCCTTGACCATCTTCGTCTTTGAACCATTTTCTTAACATATTAATACCTCCGTCTCTTTCCTTTATTAATTTGTTTTCATTTTTATTCTCTGCTGTTTTTATTATCCCTTGTTTTATTTAGTGAAAATCATGTTGTTGCACCGCCGGCACCTGCCTTGTCAAGTTCAGCACCGACATCGTTGAACATTTCGCTGATCTTCGGTCCGAGTGCTGAAAGAGCAAGTATTACAGCAATTGCGATAAGTCCGATGATGAGACCATACTCAACCATGCCTTGACCTTCTTCGTCTTTTAACCATTTTCTTAACATAACTATTGCCTCCTTTTATTTTTTTACCCGCTCATGGGGTATTATTGCTAAAATAACTGCGAGAAGATATTGTCCGAAAGTTCACTGAACATCGGTAAAAGAACCGTTACAACAACTCCGAGTGAAAGATAGGGTCCCATTGGAACTGCTGTTTTGAGTGAACCTTTCTTGGTTGCTATGAGATAAATCAGATAAACGATAAGACCTGCCGCCATAATCAGTGCTGCCTGGAGATATCCGAAAGCTCCAAGACAATATCCGATTGCTGCACTGTATTTGACATCGCCCGTACCAATCGGTATTCCGATAAGCATCGGAAGCTGGTAGAGAATGAAGCCTGCTGCAAGACCTATCAGCGAGGGGATAAGACATTGTTTTACGGGAACTCCCGTTGCTATTGCGTAAACAATTGCGGCTGTTCTGATAATCAGAAGAGAAAGCACCGAAGAATTCGGTATTTTCTTTATGTCAAGGTCAACAACGCCGATTGAAATTGCTATTGATATGTAAGCTATTGCTTCAAGTCTTGTTGCCGTATCCTTGAAAATTGCGAATGCAACTGCGAACAGGATTCCCGAAAGCAGTACCCAGGCGACTATCACCGCCATGTTTCCGACTGCTTCGATTTTTGCGTTTTCATCGGTTCTGCGTTTAATCTGGAAGATTGCTATCCGGTTAAATGCCAACGCCGCAAGTACACCGAGCAATCCGCCGTAAACAATTTCAATCATCAGTGTTCACCTCCGATTTCTTTGGGAACCGGTGTTCCCTCCTTGCACCTACATCGTACATCGCGGATTTGTAAAAGTCAAACAGTACTTTCGGGTGATGTGGATAACTTTTGTGCAAAATATACAAAACAATAATGAACAAATCCTTTGCAAAATATCGCATTTTACGGCAGATTTTTATTTAAAAAGATTTTTTAAAATATCTTTACGGAAAAGTGATTTTTTCGGCATGAATTCAAGTTTTTTATTCTGCATTTTGCACAATTTTTCGGGAGAAAAACCTGTTTTTGTAAAATTATGCATGAATTCTTTGTGTACCTTTATAATTATAAAAGACCAATGCATAAATTCTGAATGTATGCAAAGAAAATGCAGAGAACTTCTTGGCTTTTATGGCATTTTCGGTAAAAATTCACTTGCATTTGTCGTGTGAACGCTGTATAATAAAGCTGCAGTTGTCGTGAGAACGACGGATACTTAGCGCCTTGGAGGTAATTATGAATAAATTAACCGTTCAACAGATGGCAGAAAAGTGGGATATTTCGGTCAGAAGGGTTCAGGATTATTGCAGACAAGGCAAAATTCCTGGTGCCCAGCGTATAGGAACAAACTGGCTTATCCCTGCCGATGCGATTCGTCCCATGGACGGAAGAAGGAAGGCTGCAAAGCTTGAAGCTGAAATGGATATTCCCATTCCGAGAAAGTGTCCGTTTCTTTATATGACCGATTTATATGCAGAAGCGGGTACAGCTGATAAATGCATTCTTTCTCTCTCGTCAAACCCCGAAGCACAGGCGCTTCTTGCCGCAGAAATTGCTTACAGCAGGGGAGAAATCGATAAGGTTTACAGATATGCAACATATTTTCTTGAAAAGCATTCGAGCTTCTATGCCGTTCTTGCAGGAGGAATGCTTCTTGCTCAATGTGCCATCTGGGCAGGAGATATTACTATGTGGCAGCTTGCAAGAAGGCATATCTGCGAAGCAAAGGCGAGAAGCAATACCGACCGTGACATTATTGCACTGTCGCTTGGAGTTATAGACAGTGCTATCCGTTCAACCCAGGATTTTCCGAAATGGTTCAAAAGCGGATGGTTTGAAAATCTTCCCGTTGATGCTCATTATGCCGCAAAGGTGTATTATGTGAAACATCTTATTGTTTCGGCTCAGCAGCTTGCATCGGGTGAAATCAAATATCCCGATTTAAGAGGATTTGCTCTTATGAGAAGCATTCCCTACGTTGTTGAACCTATGATTGTTGATGCTGTTTCCGATAAGGTTATTCTTGTTGAAATTTATCTTCGTCTGCTTTGTGCAATTGCCTGTCATCAGGTCGGTAACACAGACAGAGCGGTATTCCATATTGATAAAGCAATTGATGATTGCCTCAAAGACGGTCTTTACGGTCCTCTTGTTGAACATCGCAGACAACTAGGTGTTATCCTTGATGAGCGTCTTTCTGCGGCAGATCCTCAGGCACTGAAAAAGGTTAAGGAGCTTTATAAAAGAATGCAGACAGGATGGACTACCATCCATAACGCTGTGCTTGAAAGAACAGTTTCAACTTCGCTTACCATACGCGAAAGAGAAGTTGCGCGCCTTTCGGTTTTCGGTCTTAACGACAAACAGATTGCAAGCCGTTTCAATGTAACGGAAAATGCAATCAATAATATAATTGAAACCGCAATGGATAAAACCGGCGTTAACAAAAGAGGCGACCTGGCATTCTATATATGATATATTTACTTGATTTTTTATTTCTTTTATCGTATATTGAAATAAAGGAGGAATAAAAATGAAAATAAAAAGATTTCTGAGTGTGGTGATTGCTTTGATAACGGCTGTTTTTTCCATGCAGTTATCGTCATATGCCGTTGAAAACGGGTTTGATGTTGCACAATCCGTTATAGTTATTTCGGACAATGCTACAGCTACCGATAATTATGCGGCAGGAAGATTAAAGTATTATCTTGATAGAATAATCGGCGGAAATATTGAAATCGTAACAGATGACTCCGTTTATTCTGAATATGAAATATGCGTTGGTGCAACAAACAGAGCAGAAAACAGGGTGGGTTCAGCTGACGGCAGTTATGTCATAACATCAACCGACAAAAGAATTATCATAGATGGAACGGGAAACAAAGGCACAATTAACGGTGTTTATGCTTTCCTTGAAAAATACTGCGGATGCCATTGGTATGAAACTGAAGTTATAATTGTTCCCGAGAATAAAAATCTCATAATCCCGGAAGGCATAAATGATGAGTACACTCCGTTTTTCGAGTATACCGAGACAGATACCGCAAGCTCAAGAGACCCCGAGTTTTCAATTGCAAACGGTCTGAATGGCGGAGTTTACAGAATTCTGAGTGCGGAACAAGGTTCAACCGTCAATTATCTCGGCAGCTTCTGCCATACATTCACAACATATTTCTGTAAATCAGAAACATATTTTGAAGAACACCCTGAATATTTTGCTCTGCGTAACAGAAAAAGAACTCCCGATCAGCTTTGTCTGACCAATGAAAAAGTGAAAGAAATTGTGACCGCAGAGGTACTTGACTTACTTTCGCAAGAGCATAATCCCGATGCGGATATACAGATTGTTTCGCTCACTCAGCATGATAATTTTAATTTCTGTCAGTGTGAAAATTGCAAGGCGGTTGATAGCGAAAACGGTTCGCAGTCGGGTACGATGATTTCATTTGTCAACGAAATTGCACGCAGAGTCAAGGAACATGGCTATGACAACGTTGTTTTTGATACTTTTGCTTATCAGTACACAAGAAAAGCACCCTCGCAGGTTAAACCCCGTGAGGATGTTATAGTCAGACTGTGTTCAATTGAATGCTGTTTCGGTCATACACTTGATAATCCTGAATGCAAACAGAATGCGGATTTCATGAACGACCTCAGGGAGTGGGGAAAAATCTGCAACAGAATCTATATCTGGGACTATGTTCATAACTATGCGCAAACATTATGCATCTTCCCGAATTTCGGAGTCATGCAGAGAAATGTTCAGATTTTCCGTGAGAACAACGTCAAGGGTCTTTATGAAGAAGGCAATTACTATATTTTCAACAGCGATGCCGAATTTGCGGAAATGAGAACATATCTTCTTTCAAAGCTTATGCAGAATCCTTATCTTGACTACAGTGCAGAAATGAACGGATATCTCAACGGAGTTTACGGTCCGGGAGGCTGTTATATCCGTGAATTTATTGACATTATAACAGAACACGCTGTTACGGATAACAGGCATCTCAGCATTTATCAGGCTGCAACCGATACGCTTTATAATATGACAAACGAAGATGTTGAATACTGCAACGAACTCTGGCAGAAAGCAAAGGATGCTGCCGCTACTGATGAACAACTTCAGCAAATCCGCCGTTCAGAGCTTTCGTGGAGATATTGGAAAAGCGCAAACAAACGGGGCGAATTTTCAAGATTGCAGTTCCCGTATGTATGGATGAATGAAGGAAAAAAGCTTCACGATGACCTCAAGGAAATGAATGCCGTTTTGTTTTCGGAGGGCGGAACAAATCTTCTTTCGGATTGTGAACTGCTTTATCTCTACAGAGTGTCATACAAATGGACAGTCGCTTATGAGGAAAGTTATTGGGATTTCCTCAATCCCTATGCAATCAGGTTATATGAATTTTTAGGAAAGATTTATAATATGATAAATCAGTAATCATTAAAAACCGCATTCTTTACGGAATGCGGTTTTTATGTTTGCTCTGTTGCATAATCAATTTGACTGTGATATAATTAACAGCGTTATTCGGGGAAACAGGTGGAAATCCTGTACGAGCCCGTCGCCGTGATGTGCATTTGATATTGTTTTTCTTACCCGATGCCGCAATCGGGGAAAAGGTCATTGAGCAATTGCTTGAGAAGGCTGAAAGACAAAGCACAAAGTCGAAATACCCGGTAACGAAAAACGCTCCCATTTAAGATTGCGAGTGCCTTTCGGGAGAAAATTTTATATTAAGGAGAAATGCATTATGCAGAAGACAAAATTTATTCGAATTTTGTCGGTCATCCTTTGTGTTGTGCTTGTTGCGGCCATGGCACTTTTCACAAGCGGTTGTACCGATAAAGAAATCACGGAATCCCCAAAAGAAACCGCCCCTGTTTTTGAGGCGGTGACACAGCTCGGTGAAGGCGAAAAAACGTTCTCCTTCTCTGTTACCGATGCTGACGGCAATGAAACTGCATTCGAAATACGCACCGATAAGACCGTTGTCGGTGAAGCTTTGCAGGAACTCGGTCTGCTTTCGGGCGATGAAGGACCCTACGGCCTTTATGTCAAAACGGTAAACGGAGTCACTTATGACTACGATACCGACGGAAAATACTGGGCTTTCTATATCAACGGCGAATATGCTCCGACAGGTGTTGATGTTACGGAAATTGAAGAAAATGCCGTTTATTCATTCAGAGCAGAGAAATGAATCTGAAAACCAAAGAAATCGCAGTTTTCGGAATGCTCGGTGCAGTTATGTTTGCATCGAAAATGCTCATGGAGGTTTTGCCGAACATACATCTTCTCGGAACGTTCATTGTTGCGATAACCGTTGTCTACCGGAAAAAAGCGCTTTATCCGATTTATATTTATGTTCTGCTTAACGGAATATTTGCAGGCTTTGCGATGTGGTGGATACCTTATCTTTATATCTGGACCGTTCTCTGGGCGGCTGTAATGCTTCTTCCGAAGAATATGCCCAAGAAAATTGCACCGATAGTTTATGCTGTCGTGTGCGCTCTTCACGGCTTCGGATACGGAATTCTTTACGCACCTGCTCAGGCTGTTATGTTCGGACTGAATTTCAAATCGATGCTTACATGGATTGCTGCGGGTTTTTCGTTTGATATAATTCACGGAATCAGCAATCTGTGTTGCGGTGTCCTGATTGTTCCGCTTATAAAACTGCTTAAAAACTCAGAAAAATACACAAGATAAATGAATCGGGTCGGTGCATTTTCATCGGCCCGATTTTGCTTTTTGTAAAGATAATATTGACATTTTTTTATTAATTTCGTATTTTATACTTAACATATTTTCTCTTTGGTTGGTGATTTGATGAATACCTTTTTAAACGAGATAACCTCAAAACCCGTGAATACAAACGAAACCGGTGTGCTTTATAAAATACCTGCAGGTGCAATGTGCGGAAACGGTGACCTTGGAGTTGTTTTTGATAATGATGATAACGGACTTCTTATCCATATCTCAAAATGCGATTTCTGGAAATTTGCTCCCGGAGCACGCAATGACGGCGGTATAAAAACTGTCGGCAATCTGAAAATCGGCAACGTTGATTTGTCCGAATACAATATAAAACAGTATTTTGACAAAGGATTTCTTGAATGCAAATTCGGAAAAACGGAGCTTGATTTGTTTGTTGCTCCGGAAAATATCATTTATTTTCAGATAAAAGTAGCAGACACTGAAGAATTACCAACAGTTGATATCGAATTGCCCGATACATGCAATTCGGATAATTCCTTATCGGAAAACAACGGTGTGAAATGTTATATCCGAAAATTCAACGGCAATGAAGTTGAGCGCGAAAGTGCGGTATCGGTTTGTTTCCGTGAGATTAAAATATCAACAGCCGACGGTTATAAATCAGCCCGTTATTGCATTTCGGTTGTTACGAATTTTGATGACCGTCAGTATGCAAACAAAGCTTTTGAGATGGCTGTCAATTGTGATTATGAGCTTGATAAAGAAAGAACATGTGAAAAATGGAAGAAATTTTTCTCTGCATCAAAAGTTGTTCTTGAAGATAAAGAAATCGAAAAATTCTATAATTCAAGCCTTTATCATCTTGCGGGATGTATGGGCAACAAAGAATTTCCGCCCGGATTATTCGG
>CALAQQ010000096.1 GCA_937888485.1 uncultured Clostridia bacterium | reverse complement strand
ATTGAGACTTCTTTTGAATCCGCCGATTGTCGATGCGCAAAATGCGCATCCCATTTTACACCCCACTTGCGAGGAAACGCAGATGGTATATCCATATTTATATTTCATAACTACGCTTTCAATATAATCGCCGTCATGAAGACTGAATAAATACTTAACAGTATTGTCAAGTTTTGAAACTTGCTTTTTTTCAATTCTGCAATTAACAAGAGGAAACTTTTCCTTTAATTCTTCACGAAGGTTTTTCGGAAGATTTGTCATTTCATCATATTCACTTGCAAGATGTTTATGAAGCCATTCATAAACTTGCTTTGCACGGAATTTTGGATATCCGAGAAGTGTAAATGCTTCAGAAACTTCCGAGAATGTCATTGAAAGTATATCCTTATTCATTCCGCACCTCCGTTTTTAACAAAAACAGCAACAAAGAAACCGTCGGTCGAATGAAGATGTGGCATTAAGGTAAGATATTTATCTTCGCTTCCGTATCTTTTGAATGAGGGTAAAATATCAATTGCAGAAAACTCGGGATGTTCGCTCAAAAATCTGTCGCAGACATCAGAGTTTTCCTTGGGATTGAGGGTGCAGGTTGAATAAACCAGCCTTCCGCCATCCTTTAAATATTTTATAGAATTACATAATATACGATACTGCAATTCAGGTAAATTGTCAATATCGGAGGGTTTTTTGAATCTTATTTCGGGTTTTCTGCGAATTATTCCGAGTCCGGAACAAGGAACATCGCAAAGAACTCTGTCTGCTAAGCCATAGTTCTCGTTGAATATAGATGCATCGGAAAGATAAGAAAATACGTTAGATAAGCCAAGTCTCAAAGCGCCGTTCCTGATAAGTTCAACTCTTGATTGATAGATATCAAAAGCTCTGAGAACACCTGTGTTTTCCATCATTTGAGCAATTGTAAATGCTTTGCCGCCGGGAGCTGAGCAAAGATCAAATACCGTTTCATCAGGTTTTGCATCAACGGCAAGACAACAAATCTGAGAAGCCAAATCCTGAACGTGGAAAAATCCTTTTTTATAAGCCTGAAGTTCATCAACTGCCGTTGAGGTGTTAATTATCAAAGCGTTAGGCAATACGTCCGATTTTTCAGCCGTTACCCCTTCTTCGGAAAGCGTCTTAATTAATTCATCAACCGAAGTCTTAACAGTATTGCAACGGATAACAAGCGGAGGCGCTTCAAGAGCTTTTTCGAAAAGCATAACCGCGTTATCGAAACCGTATGCTTCTATCCAGAGCGAAACAAGCCATTGTGGACATGAATATTTAACAGAGAGATACTCAATTTCATTTTCATCTCTGTCGGGAAGTCTCAATCCGTTATCAGAAACCCTGCGAAGAACAGCATTAACCATTGAAGCTGCAAAATGAGATTTATTGAGCTTTGCAAGATTAACGCTTTCATTAACAGCTGCTCTCGAAGGAACTTTATCCATGAACAAAAGCTGATATGTACCCATTCTGAGAATGGTATGAAGTTCGGGTTTTAATTTTTTAACAGGCTGATTAAGATATAATCCGAGATTATAATCAATGAGAATAAGACGGTCAAGTGTACCGTAAACGATATTACAGACAAAAGATTTGTCTCTTTCATCAAGATCGGGATTATCTTTCAAAAGACTGTCAATAATCAGATTGGAATAGGCTCCGTCTTTATGAACTTTTAAAAGTGCTTCAAACGCAATTTGCCTTGCACTCTTCATATATTCAACGTCCTTTCAGGATCAATTTCTTCTTCTGTTAAATCTGAGAATGAGTCGGAGTAAATTCGCGATTGCAACAACAAGAGACGCAACGTATGTCATTGCAGCGGCGGTAAGAACCTTTTTAGTTCCGTTTATTTCATCATCATAAAGAAGCTTTGTTTCGTCAATGACATTAATTGCTCTGCGGCTTGCATTGAACTCAACCGGAAGAGTAACAAGATGGAAAACAGCAATTAAAGCATAAAGCACAAGACCAATAACAATAAGAGGTTCAAAGCCAAGAAAATACCCGAGAATTGCAATAGGAATTCCGAGGGAAGAACCGATGTTGCATACAGGAACAAGACTGTTTCTGATTTTTATCGGAGCATAGTTTTCCGCATGCTGAGCGGCATGCCCTGCTTCATGGCAGGCAACTCCTACGGCAGCGATAGAGTTTCCCGAATAAACCTCTGAAGAAAGTCTGATAACCTTTGCTTTCGGGTCATAATGGTCACTCAGTTTTCCTGATATCTGTTCAATTCTGACATCACGAATTCCGTAATGAGTCAAAACAGCCTGAGCGGCATAAGCACCTGTGATATTTCTTGAATTTAAAACTTTTGCATATTTTTGCTAAGTGATGTTTAAAACCTTGGTTATTTAACAGCAACTCTTCATGATCGACCGTATTGCCGAAAAAGCCCAGATGCTCCCACCGATATCCCTACAGGAGATGTCCGGGATAAAGCTGATGAACAGGACCGATACGAAATTCGTGGCAACCCACGACCAACTCGTAAAGTTCCTCTCATCGGTCAAAGGCAAATATTTCATTCAGGAAATCGACGGCAAACGTATCGCCAGCTATCATACTACCTATTACGACACCAATGATTACGAGATGTACACGATGCATCATGCCGGCCGAAGCGTAAGGGAAAAGATAAGGGTGCGCACATATCTCGACAGCGATGACACCTTCCTTGAGGTGAAAAACAAGAACAATCATGGACGTACGAAGAAAAAACGCATCTCGGTTGGCGGTGTCGGAACTCTGGAGAACGAGAAGGAAAATGTCGTTCCTTTCCTTGGCAAACATGCATGGTACAG
>CALAQQ010000095.1 GCA_937888485.1 uncultured Clostridia bacterium | reverse complement strand
TAACCTCGTCAAGATAAATCGAAACGAGCATTGTGAATACCATTGCCTGCAAAGCACAGAAAAGCAGAGAAAGCACCATCATTACAACAGGTGCGCCTATAGGGAAAATATGATAAAGCTCCTCCGTAACCGTTTCTTCACCGAAGATGTTACCGTAAAGTCTCAGCGCAAGAGATGCGGGCTTGATTATTTCGTCAAGCAAAAGAAGGGGTAACATAAAAAACATCGGCTTTACAAAATGCAAAAAGTAATGCTTTGCATTGTGTCTTATGCCCGAAACCTGCAAAAAGACGAACGTAACTACACCGAGCGCTGCTGTTACCGAAAGTGATGCGGTTGGAGCTTTTACATAGTCCGTCAATCCGACACCGGGAATCAACCCTGAATAGTTCGAAAAAATTATAAAAATAAAAAGCGATGCGAGAAATGTAAAATACTTTCTTGACTTCTTTTTGCCGAGAATATCTGAAAAGAAATTATCCAGATATTCAACACCGGTTTCGATTATATTCTGAAATTTTCCGGGTCTTTCTTTAAGATTCTTCTTTACAATAAGCGACAGCAATGTGATAACCAACAGCATTATCCACATTGTGACAACCTCACCGGTTACATCAAGAATTCCGAAAAGATTAATAATCACTTCAGATTTTTCGCCCATCGGTTTTGTCCTCCTTTTCCGTTTTCATCGCATTGTTAAGCGATAAAAGCTTCTTTGTGAAGAAAAACATCGGTACGGTCATTCCGACTACCGCACCTACCAAGAGGTAGATGAGGTCCGCAATTTGTGTTTTTGAACCGATATAATAAACCAAAACAAGATATGCCACCTGCAAAATCTGTCGGACAACAAATGAGGCGGAATATTTATCGGGAGTTTTCAAAAGCACTTTTTTTGAAAAAATATAGTTTAGAAAAGCTATCAGGAAACCAACCGTTGCCGTAACCACGGCACCGATAATATCCGAAAACATATAATCACCAACTTATACCTGATTTCAAGGTTATTATAGCACTTTGGTTTCTTTTTTCAATAGTATTATTTTATATTTTTTAAGCCTTTTTTTATCAAATTTTGATATTTTTATATATGGGAAATCAAGCAAATTCAGCATTGAAACCGTATTATTTCCATCACGGTATTATCATAACCCCAAATCGATGTTTATTAACGTAGATTTACAAAAAGAAAGCCTTGAAATCATTACAACTTCAAGGCTTTTATGTCTGCAAAGGAACAAATTATTTACTTACAGAATACCTTTGAAAACCGATTGAATGACAACTCTGTTCATTCTGAAAAGGTCTTTGAAGAATGAAACAAATCTGAGCCAGAGACTCGTTTTTACCGCAACTTTCTGCGAATCAACGATTTCATTTCCGCTTGCATCCTTAACAACATTTCCTTTGGAATCGGTTATCTTTGCAAAAACTTCAATATCTTCGGTTATTTTTGCTTCAAAATATTCACCGTTGCCTTTTTCATTACCGTTGACATACCATACAACCTGCATATCTTCGGTCATATCGCTTGTATCAACTGTAAGACGGAGAACATCACCGTATTTGATTGTCGCTGTTCCGGGATTATTTCTGATTTTAACCGAAGGATTTTTTACTTCAACCACGGGATCATCGTTGGGGTCATCGTTGGGGTCGTCGTTGGGGTCATCGTTAGGACTGTTGTCTTTTACACAAAGCAGGAAGTAACTGAAATGAGTCACTTCAAATACAAGATAGCCGTTTTCAATTCTGAGTCTGTCAGCACCGTAGATTTCATCCTGAACGCTTCCGTCTTTTGAAATATGAACAACCATAACGTTGTTATCGATTATATCTTGTTCTGTAATATCGGTTCCTTCAGGTATTTTTATTTTTACCGTAACTTCTCCTTCTGAAGGCTGAACCTCATTTCCGTTCCGGTCACATATTGTAATCTCGTATTTCACTTCGGGACTCATCTTGTTTCCAAGCAGCGAGAAATCATAATCCTCCGCTTCGGGATTCACTTTTTGTGTTTGAACAACGACATCGGCTTCAAATATGTCATCATAGCATTCAAGAGTAATATCTCCTGTTACTATTTCTGTTTTTTGCTTGAAATGAACTGTAATATTATCATTTTCAGCCAATCCCTGAACAGCATTCCATCGCTCTTCTGTTCCGTCATAATAGATATCTGTTAAATTGCCGCACTCAAAAAGAGCACTGTCTATGATTTCCACGCTATCGGGAATATCAATGCTTTTAATGTTGTCGCAACCTTCAAATGCATATGAAGCTATATGGCTTACTCCATCCGGAACAGTATATGTTTCACTTGTATTTCCGGCAGGATACTGCAATAACTCTGTTTTTTCCTTATTGAACAACACGCCGTTTTCATCACTTGAATACACTGTATTCGATGAATCAACAGTTATATTTATAAGACCCTTGCAACCGGAGAATGCGCTCTGAGCAATGTCTGTAACACTACCGGGAATCACGATTTCCGAAACGCCTTCACATCCCTCAAACGCAGAGTCTCCTATGCTTGTCACACCGTCTTCGATAACAACGGAACATATTTCCTCTTTATATTCAGACCACGGCACGTCATCCGAAAAATCAGACATATCACCTGTGCCGCTGATAACAAGTTCCCCTGTTGTTTCGTCAAATGCCCAGACAAGATTATCTCCGCAGTCACCGGAAAATTCACTCTCAATTCTTACCGGATTGCTTTCCAGAGTAACGTCCGCTCTCCACAAAAACATAGAAATCGCTGCACTGCATAAAGTGCTTTTTTCCGACTGTTTTGAAACATTGATATATGCATCCAGACCTTCATCGGGGTTCATGACAAGTTCCTGAACAGTAAAGAAATCGCCCGAACCTGTTGCATCTTCTCTGACCTTAAGGTCAAACTCAGCAAACCATTCATCTCCCGTAATAATCTGGCATTCGGATGTTAAAGAAAATGAATAAAGAAATACGATTGCCTCATGTTTATCTGCGAAATCCTGGGTGATATAGCCATAATTAACGAATTTTTTAAGAAGACCTTTGTCTTTTGGAAGCTTGCTCATTTCACCTTCAACACCGTAAGTGTATGTAAAGCTTGTCTCGCTTTCATTTACAACAAGAGGTACTTTTTTTGCAACGGGATATGAATCCTCAAAAAAGTCGTTGTTATAGAACAAAATAATGTCTCCGGAAGAAGCGTAATAATCCGTTTCAATAAAAACTCTGGCTTTTACATCATCTCCGGGAATTACATTATCTGTTGCGGTCCATTCACCGTCAATTTCTTTCAAAATCTGAGTACGGATTTTCAACGATGTACCGCTATTATCCGAAAGCTCCGTCAGCGCTTCTTCTGCGTTTGCTCCGACAAACAATAAGCTGTTTGCCGCAAAAAGGCTCTGAACCATAAGCAAAGCCAGAAAAACAGACAACGCTTTTTTACTTAAATCAACTATCTTACTCATAAAATCTCCTTTTTATCAGTGAATTTTATTATATTGAAACCGCATTTAACGGATACGGCTAATATTATCTGTCTTGTTGAAATGCAATTCTTTCATCCCCTCAACCTCGTCACAGATTGCTTTCAGATTACAGGTGTCACAATCGAAAGTAACGCTGTTCATGACATGATTGAGTGTCTCGGTAATTTCATAATTCTTGTTTGCAATTCTTTCCGCCTGAGAATAATCAGCTTCGGGGGTCGTTATAAATATAAGCCTGACACCTTTGACGGAAGGAATTTCCTTATATTTTTCAATCAGCAATGAACCGACAGCGCCAAAATCAATTCCGTCTTTCACTGCACTTTTTGAAACACGTACAGCTTCTTTGTGTGAACGTGAGGTACTTCTCATCATATAGCCGTCGGGAAATGTGTGATATTTGACATAATCAATCTTTTTGATTAGATTGTAAGCCTTCTGTTCATCGGTATCTTCAATTCCGACAACGGTTATACGGGCAAATTTGCGGTTTTCTCTGATTTCACCAAGATTATCGCCTATGAGAATAATTTCATCGGAAACATCATCGGATGTGACAAGGTTAAATCCGACTCCGTCAAGTTCAAATGCCGTGTCACGTCTCATAATCACCTGATTCTGACCGATATCATTCCATACGGAATCATTCCGAAGAATTCTTTTGTGAAAAGACGATATAAGCTTATCGGTTTCAACGATTAAAGAATCAAAAAATTTCATCAGAGCTTTTTATCCCTTTTCATTGTGTCATAGTGCTTTCCGAGAAGATCATAAACCTTACGGATAAGCTTCATATCGAGATTGAAAAAATAGATTATGAACGTTACAACAAACAGTGCAAGCAACACACCGAGAATTATAAAAACAACTTCCATATTATTTATCCAGACCTTTCTGACGGGCATATTCAGCCGCACCGAGAGCACCCATAAGCTGTGGGTCTGTTGAAAGCTCAACAACCTTGATCTTGAGAACCTTCTCGATTGCTTTCTTAAGGCCGTCATTCTTTGCACAGCCGCCTGTAAGGGTTATGCTGTCGGTTGCACCGGCTTTTTTAGCCATAACAAAGCATCTCTTTGCAACTGCAAGCTGGATTCCTGCCGCAATTTCATCCATGGGTTTACCCTCGCCGACAAGTGAAATAACTTCGCTTTCTGCAAAAACGGTGCACTGTGCAGTAATGGGAATAGTGTTCTTTGCTTCAAGTGAAAGCTTCGAAAACTCGGGAAGGGTCATTTCAAAAGCGTTTGCCATTGCTTCATAAAATCTACCGGTACCTGCGGCACACTTATCGTTCATCGCAAAGTTTTTGACTGTTCCGTCGGTATCGATTGAAATACCTTTTACGTCCTGACCTCCGATATCGATTATAGCTTTAACCTCCGGATTTGTGACATGAACACCCATCGCATGGCAGCTGATTTCCGAGATGTTTTCATCTGCAAAAGGAACCTTGTTTCTGCCGTAGCCCGTACCGATAAGATATGTAAGTTCTTCTGCCGAATTAAGACCGCTGACTTGCGAAACCGCATCGTTAAGAGCGATTTCTGCGCTTGCAACGGGATTTATCTTGCTTCTGTTTGTAACATTGGCAACCATTTTTCCGTTTTCATCGAGAATCACGCATTTTGTATAGGTTGAACCGACGTCACATCCGCCGAAATATTTCATAATAATATTACTCCTTTACCAAGCTAAGTCATCTTCAAAGTCTACAAGCGAGGGGTCAAGAGGCTCCTCCTGAAGAACAGTCTGCATATATTTGTTAACCTGTTCACGCATATCGCGTCTTGAAATTGTTCTCGGGTCCATAAGGTCCTGCTTAACCCAGATGAAATTGATATTGCGCTCTCTTGCCTGGTCATCAAATATGCCTGCAAGACCGTCCATGCCCTTGCATGAAATCTGGTCATACATGATAACGGTATCCGCATCATACTCTTCAACAATTCTCCAGAGCTCGTCCACAACGTTTCTGTAGCCGCCTTTGGTATGCTTACGCATAATTGAGCGCTGATATGTTTTCGCAACGTCTTTGAGAATTTCTTCTTTATCTTCGGTGTTGTATTTGATATAAGAAATCATTGTTTCCATATCCATGACAACGTTCATACCCCAGCAGTTTTCAAGCCAGTTTGCAAAACTTGTGTAGTAGTTTGCGGGGCAACTCCATACAACCGCACGGTGGCGCATTTCTTTTGAAACGGGTTCTTTCTTTTCATAGGCTTTCAGCATCAGCTTGTTGACCTTTTCATCAACTTTGAGGAATCTCTTGTCAACACCGCCCGAAAGATTGAAGTAGTAGATTCTGTAAAGCCAGAAAGCAGCGCCCGTCATCTGAGGATATTTTGTTTTGTTGATATCCCATTTTTCAATTTCATATTCAAGCTGTTTATTAGAGTTTTTGAGAGCTTCAACAAACACATCCCAGTTGAATTTTTCACCAGTCTGTTCTTCAATGAATTTTATAAGCTCTTTGACTTCTTCAACAGCATATTCCTGAACATCCTCATCATTATAACGCAGAGGAATATTGAAAAGATGAACAGGAAGATTGAGTCGTCTGTCAAGGAAGGTTGAGTTCATAACAGAACCGTCGCAGGGCATATTTGTTGCAACCATGCAGCAGCCCATTTTCGGATAGTCATCCTCGATTGCAACGCCTGCCTCTGCGCTCGGAAGAGGGCAAACGTCGGCAGGAACGCCGAAACTTTCCGTCACTTCAAGGTAAGGCGGAGTTATCTGCTGGTCAACCATTGAGGTGAGGAAAATGGGAATAGTCTGCAAAGGAACAACCGTCAGATTGGGGAAACCCGAAAATATTTCGTTGGGAATAATCTCATCCGTAAGAACAATCTTCTTTGAAAGTTTGTTTTTCGGATTGATTTTTTCATCGGCAACAAACGAGGTATGAATAAGACCCGTCGCATGCTTTACAATCATATTAAAATGAAGGTGAACGATGCGAAGATGCGTTCCTCTCAGACCTGCCGTATGTCTGTCGATGAACGAAGGGGTTGAAAGATATGACGCCATCCAGCGGTAACGCCAAAGACCCTTGACGGTTGATATCGGAGCTTTGAGAACCATGACTATCATGTCTTTCCAGGTTACAAGCCAGCGGTAATAATCATACATTGTGTCTTTGAAACCGCGCCATTCTCTGTGCTTCAGCAGAGCCTTACGGTCATCGCTGTAAAGTTTTCCGAGATCAGCCATTTTTCTTCGCCTGCCTTTCCTTCTGGATTTTCTTGATTTCGAGGCTTTCAACAAAAGCCTGAACGCGTGTGCGAAGCTGTCCCGAAGCTGATGCGGTATACTGTCTGTCAACCGCAGCCGTGGGTACACCGTAGTCCTCACTCATAACATACGATGCAAGAGCTCTTTCGTAGCCCCAGTATTCGCAGAATTTGAGCTGTTCGTACATAACACCGTCAGCATGATAATCATCAACAAGCTTTTTGACATAATCCCTGCGTTCCTGAACTTTTTCATGGCTCATGTAACGGGGGCATTGACTTGTTTTGAGATAATGCTTGCAAATCTGCGTTAAAACGTCCTCATCGGGATTGATTTTTATTTCTTCTCTGCCGGGCATTGAGCCGAAGCAATATCTGTCCGCAACAACAAGTGCGCCGCTGTCTTCGATAAGTGCGGTGAAATCAGGGTCGTCCATTTCCGAACCTACAACAACGATTTTTGCTCTGAAATTCTTCTTTGCATCGGGCTCTCTTGTTTTGAGTTCCTCAGCAGTTTCGCGAAGCATGGGAAGAATAAGAGCTTTGGGGCAGCAATATGTAACGAGGCTTAAAATATGATATTCATAACCTGTTATACGGGGATTATCTTCTTTTCTGTATTCCCCTATTTCGGTCATAAGACGGCAGACCTCATTATGCTCTTCAACCGCTTTGAGAAGGGCTGCGTCGGAGGTGTCAACACCGTAAACCTCTGTCAGTTTATTGAGGATTTTATTTCTTGTCTGGGTAACATAATGCTTAACGGTATGGTCCGCAATCTTGAACGGCATGTCAAGAAATGTCAGGAAAAACTTATCGTTTTCAACAAGATTGAGAAGCTCGAAGTGTTCAGCCGTTCTGTTCATTTCGGAGCAGGTTTCGCTCGCAAGAAGTGCATTGAGGAAGTTGTAACCGCCCTCAATTGCACGCTCCAATACAGCCTTTGAAAAACCGCAGAGAAAGTTGCTCATGTAATATGTTGCAATATCCATTGAACCTGTTCTCGGTGCACGAAGTCTTACCGAAAAACAGTTTCCGCAGTTAAGAAGAACTTCGGGAATGTGATAGCAGGTATAACCGAGAGCAATACCGCCGTCGTTCTTTGCTTTCTGCACAAGAGCGTTGTTTGCTTCCTGAAGCAGATTTTCAAATTCATAAAGATGCTTTAAATCTCTCACTTTAAAATCTCCATTTCAACAAGAGCTTTTCTTGCTCCGTTAACAACATTTGAATCATCGGGGAGCTTCGTTATGTTTTTGCCCTCGATATCATAAATAGCAAGGTTTGAGTCTGTAGGAATATAAGACAAAACGGGAATTCCGTTTGTGTCAATATAAGGAATTACGCTTTCATCCGGAATTCTGTTTACGATTGCACCGATTTTTTTATACATAACAAGCTCGTCGGCAACAGTCTTTATCGTCGAAATAACCTGAGTTCCCTTTTTGCTTGCATCGGTGATAAGAAGAAGATGCGAAACCTTTTCCATGACACGGCGGTTTATCTGCTCAATGCCCGCTTCACCGTCAATTACGACATAGTCAAATTCATTTGAAAGAATGCTGATAACTTCCTTGAGATAAGTATTTATCTTGCAGTAGCATCCTGCACTTTCGGGTCTGCCGACTGCAATAAATGCAAAGCCGTCGGTTTCAACAAGGGCATCGAAAATCTTATATCTTGCATCTCCGAGAAGCTCGATTGCCGCTCTCGTCTGACCGTCCTCGACAGTGTCAACAATCTCTTTGCGTATATCATCAATAGTCATTTTAACATCAATACCGAGAGCCGTTGAAAGACCAACTGCAGGGTCGGCATCAATAGCCAATATTTTTTTGTCGGGATAAGCCTCTACAAGGAGCTTTACTATTGCGGCGGAAATTGAGGTTTTTCCGACGCCGCCTTTACCCGATAAAGCAATTATTGTTGCATTTTCTTTCATTGAATATCTCTCCCAAATAAATACTACTTTTTATTATAACATTATTATACAAAGTTTTCAATCATATAAAGAAATTATTCCTGCAACAAATTTAATTATTTGCAAAAAAACAAACCACCCGACTCATCGCTGATTTGAACGCGATTTTCAGGTGGTCTGAGGGTTTGATTTTATATAAGAATGTAAACTGAATCTGCCTGTGTTGCAAAAGAAATGATTTCTCCCATTTTTCTGTGAGGGATCTGCTTGTTATCCGATTCTCTCACCACACATTTGATTCCGGAACATTCAACATTGCATATTCTGCCTTTAAGACTCTTGATTTTAAGAGATGTGACTTTTTCGTTTTTGTTTTCGGCAGAAACAAGGAACGCACCGTCAGCACGCAGATTTTCGAATGAAGCAGACATTTTTCTGTTCCAGCAGGGGAAAATCCGGATGATACCCTCATGACTTTGCATTAGCATTTCGTTGATTGTTGCTGGAATAGTTGTAAGATGCTCTATTCCGCCTCCGTGATGACGGAACAGCTTATTGGGAAGTCCGAATTCCTTTATATTCATGTGTATACCTTCAATCAGGAAATCGGGGTTAACGCCGATTCTTGCACCTGCGGGGAGATATGAATTAGAACCGTTATCGTCAAGACGTCTGTCGTTGATAAAATAAGTATTTTTTGCAATTTTCAGAAGCTTTTCACCCGAGGAAAAACCAATCTGAGAAGCCGGATATATATGCTGAAGACCGACTGTGTTATCATTTCTCCAGCGTATACCTCTTTTGGAATAGCGGAAACATTTTTTACCGTGCTTTATGAATGTTGGAAAATCGCTCAGATTTTTGTTGATATCCTCCCACAAGGAATATTTTTCAGCATTGAGGCCGAGTTCCTTCGACATATCATAAACCGCTTTGAAAAGAAGCTTGACAAGTCCGAGAGAATTTATGGCATTGACCGCTTCAATCTGACCCTTATGTGTGATATATCTGAATTTTTCACCACGGTAATAGGGAATTTCATGCGCTGCATCATTTTTTATCACATATCTGCCTTTTTCTTTGACAAGATAATCTTCCCAGAATGCGGCAGTATTCAGAACAAAATCATAGTAATTTTCAATCGCATAATCCTTGTCATATGTTGAAAACCAGTGCATTATGGGAATTACGCATGCATAGGCAGCGTGACTTTTCTGACCGAGAAAAAGAACTCCGTGTTCTTTACAGTCTTTCTGAGTATAAACATCAAGTGCCTTAGGACCGAAACTTACGGGAAAAGCATAACCTCTGCATCCGAAAAACTGTGCAAATCTCTTCGCTTCTTCTCGCATCTCATTAACAGGTGTCATATATCCGTCAAAAAGTTCGGGATGATTTGAAGAAAAAACACAGTAATAGGGTGCTTCATAGTTATAATTCATGTGATAATCCCCTGCCCAGGGAAAGAAGTCGTCGGTTATGAAATTACCGAATAATCCGGGCGGAAATTCTTTGTTGCCCATACATCCCGCAAGATGATAAA
>CALAQQ010000094.1 GCA_937888485.1 uncultured Clostridia bacterium | reverse complement strand
TTCATGCCGCACTGACCGAAATCAACTGCCGCCATTTCCGTTACTTCATGGATTTCGCAGTTGTAGCCGTGGATTATATAGTGAGGGGGAGTTGCAAAAAGTTCATCGATTTTTTCAATGAGCTTATCCTTGCCGCCGTAAAGCTCTGCAAGACCTTCGATATCGTGAGGAACTGCGAATGAGTTCTGCCATGCACTGCCTTCGGTATAATCTCTGCCCCAGCCGATGGGTGAAAAGTTCGGTCTGAAGTTGCCGTTTTTATCCTTTGCGCGCATGAATCCAGTTTCGGGGTCAAAGATGTTTTTGTAGTAAAGTGCACGTTTTCTGTATTCTTTTTCAACATCGGTCTTGCCGAGAATTTTTGCAATTTCGGCAATGCACCAGTCTCCGTAAGCTGCATCAAGAGTGAGGTTAACGGATTCTTTTTCTTCTTCGTAGGGAACATATCCGAGTTTACAGTAGCTTTCTGCGCCGTTTCTGCCGAAATCGTTGTGACCCGAATTTTTGACGGAATGCTTGATCATACCTTCAAGAGCAATTTCAAGAAGGTCGTTATCAATGAAGCCTTTTACCGCACCGTCGCAGATTACGGCATCAACAAGTGTACTGGGCATACATCCGCATTCACCGATTGAAAGCCAACGGGGAAGCCATCCGCTTTCGGTATATTCCATGATGAAAGCACGGAGCATTTCACGGAGTTCATCCTTTGCAACGAGAGCAAAGAAGGGATAAACCGTTCTGTATGTATCCCAGAAACCGTTGTCTGTATATCTGACACCGTTGCGGGTTGAACCTTCATGGGGGCAGTAGTGAACGGGATTTCCGTTTTTATCGTATTCATAGCATTTGTGAGGATAGAGGAATGCTCTGTACATGCATGAATAGAATGTTTTAAATATTTTCTTATTCTTGGTTTCAATTTTAACTCTTGAAAGATAGCCTTCCCAGAGATTTTCAGCCTCTTTTTTCACCTGAGCAAGTGTTTTTGAGGCAAGCTCTGTTTCAAGGTTGAGTTCAGCCTGCTTAAAGCCGATATATGAAGTCGCAAGTCTGATTTCCGTTGATTTATTCTTAAGTGCGATATGAATTCCCGATTTTTTTCCTCTGCACTTTGTTCCCGAAAGGAATTTGCTGCCGATATTTATCTGCGTTTTTTTGATGTCAACGCTGTTTTCGGGGAATTTCATAACGAGATAGTTCTTGAATTTCACCGCCTGACCGCTCATATGCATATCTGTTGAAGCATAGAGGGTGTTGGTTTTTGCATCGAAACGGTAGGAATAGTTGCCCTTAACGGGAAGAACGGAAAGGAAATTATCTATATCTTCATCAAAAACAATTTTGATTACCGCACCTCTTTCGGTCGGTGCAAGTTCAAAATCAGCTCTTGAACGGAGAAAACGTGTTTTGAGGTAATAGGGGGTAAGAATTGCTTCTTCGGGTCTGTAACCCGACCATCTTCTTCCGCCTTCGGCAGCAATAAGTCTGTTTTGCGGAAGAAAAACGAATGCGCCGTAGTCTGCAATCCAGGGAGACGGCTGATGAGTGAGTCTGATTCCTTCGAGGCTTCTGCTGTCGGGATGATAATACCAACGGGTATCGGCATTTGTCTGAGGTGCAAATGCAGCCATACCGAAGGGAAGCTGAACAAGAGGGAGGGTGTTGCCGTTTGAATAGCGATGGGTTGATTTACTGCCTTGTTTTGTATTTACATAGCTGCAATATTTCATTTTTATTCCTCCGAAAGTATGTTAATCAGATTGTCTGTACTGTAAAAACATGATTTTTTTATTGCCGAAATGATTTTATCCATATTAGGCTGTGAATGCTCAACCTCTTTTGAGAATTTCTGCATGGCGGTTACTCTTGCTGTTTTATCCGTTATATTCTCCGATTGCAAACGGCTTATAATGATAAACGAAACAGCGGCGAATTTTGATTTTGAAATAAGGTCGCCGTCGAAAACAGCCGCCATTAGATAACGGAATATAAAATATATCATCAGATGCTCATATTCCCATTCGAAGCCGTCAGGTTTTACGGGTATCGTATTTTCTGCTTTTACGAGCTTATCTTTCCATGATTTATCAAGCATTTCAAGGCTTTTGAAGTTGCTAAAATATTTGATTACCGCCTTGGATTTTTCTGAATGAGAACCGATTTTGTAATCCTCACAAAGAAAGTCTTTTTTGCAGATTTCTCTTGCTTGGGAGAAACGTTTTTTTCTTATAAAACTCTGAATCTTTTCCGACAGAATAAGGAAAGCGATAATTCGTTTTTCTATGGAAAATTTTCTGTTCTGAAGTATATTTATCGCCGTTTTTCGTGTTTCAACAAGTGTAAAATACAAATCCGGGTCGATTGCGGTCGGCATGATGTCGGCATGAATTTCTTCGGTTTCAAAGGAAATCGGTTCGGAATTTTCCATGATAATTCTTGCTGCTTCGGGACATGAGAGTGAGAGTCCCGTTTCTGTTCTTGCACCGAAATATGTTATGTGTCTCGGAAAAAGACGGCAGGTGCGGCAGAGGTTCCCGTGCCCGATTTCAATATACATTTCGCACAGCCCGTTGTCAAGAAGAAAAGGACAGCGTTCGTTACGGGGTACAAAAATTTTGTCACCGTCGGAATCCTCCGTAATCAGTGAACGGATTTTTTCTGCATATGAACCGTCAAGACTCTCGTATTTTTCAAGGCTTTCGGTGTCTACGACAATTTCCCAACCCGCACAACAGGTGTCGGGGCATTTGTCCGCAATGCATGAGAATTTTTTGTAGTATCCGGGATAGGTATTCAGCATGATTTCACCTACAGAAAAAGGGGCTGTCAAAGACAACCCCTCTGGATTATTGGTAGTTTCCGGGAATGATTATGTCGTTTTCAGGAGTATCGATATCATCTTCAAGGGGGTCTTGCTCGATAATTTCACCGAATTCATTGGTAACAACCTCGGTTTCCGGAACATAAACTCTGAGATAAACCGTTGTGCCTCTCGGATAGGTTTTGTCCGAAAGAGGTGCCATGGAAACAACCTCGTTTTCCCTGTGGTTTCCGTCGGAAGTTTCTGTCCTTTCGCAGACAAAGCCGATTTCTTCAAGTCTTGCGACTGCTTCTTCATAATCAGAACCGATAACATCGGGCAGAACAATCTGTTCTTTGCCCTTGCTGACATAAAGAACTATTTCTGTTCCTTTGGGAACGGATGAATTCGGCTCAATGCTCTGGGTTACAACATAACCCTTTGCGATTTCTTCGTTGAATACGGGTTCTTCTTTGAATTTGAAATTGTTATAGAAAACGGGGTTTGATTCAATTGAAAGATAGCTCTTCTCTCTGAAATCGGGAACGGCAACCTGCTCTGCCTGAGTCTGTGAAACGGCGGAAACGGTTGTCTTTTCAGTATCGAAACTGAAATTTATTTGGTCACGGAATACCGTAAGAGAAAGAACAATGAAGAGAATAAGACCGATGGCAAGGCTGATAACTGCGGTGATAACGACTACCTGAGCACCGTCTTTACGGGATTTCTTCTTGTTTTTCGGAGTGTTTGAAACGGGTTTCTGCTGTACAGGGGATGATGCAGAGGGTGCCGAAGCGGGTCTTTGATACTGACTGCTTACAGCTGCCGCTGTGGGTGAAGCGGAAAGCTCGGCTCTGAGCTGTTCAACAGTTCTTGTTCTGTCCTCGGGAAGAATCTGGAGGGCGTTGATAAGACCGTTTATGACATATGCAGGAAGGGTTTCGGCAAATTTGCCCGGAACCATGAGTCTGTCGTTGGTCATTCTTTCTTTTGCGGAAATCGGGTCGCTTCCTATAAGCGTTCTGTAAAGCACCGCACCGAAAGAATAAATATCGGTCCATGTACCCTGACTTCCTTCAAAGCCGTACTGCTCGATTGCCGAATAACCGTCATAAAGCTGACTGTTGAGGTCGCTTCTTGCAGTTCTTGCGGCACCGAGGCAGAATCCTGTTATTTTCACTTTTCCGTCATTACCGATAATAAGCGTTGACGGGGAAATACCTCTGTGAATTATTCCCTGTGAATGCAGGGTGCTGAGTGTTGAGAGAATGGGCATAAGAAGCTGTTTTGCCTTATCCCAGGGAATATAGCCCTCTTTATTGCGCAGAAGAAATTCGCGCAGGGTTATTCCTTCAAAATGGTCATAAATCGCATAAGATGTTCCGTAATCATCAACAACATTTGAAACGCTGATAAGTGCGGAAAGACCTTTTAATTTTGCGAGTTTTGTCCAGAGTTCAACAAAATCCTGACGGAGTTCGGCAAAAACAGATTCGCTTCCTCTCATAACCTGAAGAGTGAGGTTTGAGGTTGTTCTTGCGGTAAATGAATCGGGAATGAACTCTCTGATTTTGACCGCTTTTTTTTCGGAAAGGTCCCAACCGATATATGTCGCGCCCTCACCGTTGTATTCGAGCATTTTGCCGACAAGATAGCGGTTTGCGATAACCGTTCTTACGGGGAGGTACGGGGGAATCTGCGTTGATTCTGCATGATATCCGCAATAAGGGCATTGCTTGCTGTTGCCGATTTCACGCATACAGCTCATGCATAAATTATCTGAACTAATCATATTACAGGCGCTCCTTGCCATTAAAATTTTTAAGTAATAAACACAATGATAATAACAAAAACTGTTATATTTGTCAATGAAGGTGACAGTTTTGTAACTTTTATCGTCAAAATGTTAAATAATCCGCTGTGTATTTTGTCTATTAAATATTATAACATATACTTGAAATGAGTATTGATAGTTGATATAATATTACAGAATAGAGTTTCTCTATCAAAAGGAGGGTATGTCCCATGGAAAAAGATAAAAACAGCGTTCCTCTTTATTTGTTTCATCAGGGAACAAACGCCAAGGCTTACGATTTCCTCGGCGCACATCCCGATGAAAACGGCGGAGTGAGTTTCAGAGTATGGGCACCCAATGCTCAATGGGCAGGTGTTGCAGGTGACTTCAACGGCTGGCAGGCTGAAAATGCTTCAATGCACAAAATCAGCGACGGCGTGTGGGAATGCACGGTTTATGATGTTAAAAAATACGATGCATATAAATTCGTTATCAAAACTCCTGACGGGCGCATGATTTATAAGAGCGACCCCTACGCATTCCATTCGCAGACAAGACCGGAAACAGCTTCCAAATATTACGGTGAGCTGGACTTCAAATGGACGGACAAGGCATGGCTTAAAAAGAGAAAATCGAGAGAAATCTATGCTTCGCCTGTAAACATATATGAAGTGCATGCAGGCTCATGGCAGGCATATGACGACGGCAATCCTCTGCCTTACAGAGAGCTTGCCGACAGACTGATTCCCTATGTCAAAGAAATGGGATATACTCATATCGAACTTCTCCCTGTAACAGAGCATCCGTTTGACGGTTCATGGGGCTATCAGGTAACAGGCTATTTTGCTCCTACCTCACGCTACGGAACACCGGACGATTTTGCTTATTTTGTTGACAAGGCACACAAGGAAAATATCGGAGTTATCCTTGACTGGGTGCCTGCACATTTCCCGAAGGATGCCTTTGGTCTTTATGAGTTCGACGGTACTCCCTGCTATGAATATGCAGACCCGAGAAAAGGTGAGCATTATGAATGGGGAACAAGAGTTTTTGATTACGGCAGAAACGAAGTTCAGAGCTTCCTCGTTTCGAGCGCAATGTTCTGGCTTGATAAATACCATATTGACGGACTGAGAGTTGATGCGGTTGCTTCAATGCTCTATCTCGATTATGACAGAGATGACGGTCAATGGATGCCAAACGTCAACGGCGGTCATGAAAATCTTGAAGCGGTTGCATTCTTGCAAAAGCTCAACGAATCGATTTTCAGAGAATACGGCGACGTTATGATGATTGCCGAAGAAAGCACAGCGTGGCCCATGGTTTCAAAACCGACCTATATGGGCGGTCTCGGATTCAATTTCAAGTGGAATATGGGTTGGATGAATGACTGCCTGCGCTATTTCTCGCTTGACGGTATCCACAGAAAATATAACCACGATTGTCTGACATTCTCATTTTTCTATGCTTTCTCGGAGAATTTTGTTCTTCCGATTTCGCACGATGAGGTTGTTCACGGCAAATGTTCACTCATCAATAAGATGCCCGGCACCTACGAGGAAAAATTTGCGGGAGTCCGCTCATTCCTCGGTTATATGATGTCGCATCCCGGCAAAAAGCTCATGTTCATGGGCGGAGAATTCGGTCAGTTCATTGAGTGGAACTACAAACAGCCTCTTGACTGGGTGCTTCTTGATTACGATGCCCATAAACAGCTTAAGAATTATGTTGCATCGCTCAACGCATTCTATAATAACAACGCTCCCTTCTGGGAGGATGATTATACATGGGAAGGTTTCAACTGGATAGTCAGCGATGACAGTACAAATTCCGTTGTCGGTTATTTAAGACGTGACAAGAGCGGAAACGAAATTATTTCTCTCTGCAATTTCACAAATGTAACAAGACAGAAATACTGCATAGGTGTTCCCAAGGCGGGAACATACAGAGTTATGTTCAGCTCCGCATCTCCCGAATTCGGCGGAAAGGGCGAAAGCACCGTCGGTTCTGTCAGAGCAAAGAAAAAACCCATGCACGGCTATGATTACAGCATTGAGCTCGATATTGAGGGACTCAGCTGTATGTTCATAAAAAACACATCAAGGAAAAAATCAATTTAAATATAAGGAGGACACCTCTATGGCAGTAAAACCCGAATGCATAGCAATGCTCCTTGCAGGCGGTCAGGGCAGCCGTCTCGGCATTCTGACTAAAAACATCGCAAAGCCTGCCGTGCCCTACGGCGGCAAATACAGAATCATCGATTTCCCTCTTTCGAACTGTGTTAACTCAGGCATTTACACAGTCGGGGTTCTTACCCAGTATCAGCCTCTTGAGCTGAATGACTATATCGGCAACGGACAGCCCTGGGACCTTGACCGTGCAAACGGCGGTGTTCACATTCTTTCACCCTATCAGCAGATTAAGGGAACAGAATGGTATAAGGGTACCGCAAATGCCATCTACCAGAATATCAACTTCATCGAAAGATACGACCCCGAATATGTTCTTATTCTTTCGGGTGACCATATCTATAAGATGGACTATTCGAAGATGCTCGATTACCATAAGGAAAAGAATGCAGACTGCACCATCGCAATGCTTGAAGTTCCCTGGGAAGAAGCAAGCCGTTTCGGTCTTATGATTGTCAATGACGACGGTTCAATCAGCGAATTCGAAGAAAAGCCCAAGAACCCCAGAAGCAACAAAGCTTCAATGGGTGTTTATATTTTCAACTGGAAGAAGCTCAGACAGTATCTTATCGAAGACGAAGCAAAAGAAGGCTCTGGCAATGACTTCGGTCATGACGTTATTCCTGCAATGCACGGCGACGGTCAGAGAATGTTTGCTTATCAGTTCGACGGCTACTGGAAGGATGTAGGCACAATCAACAGCCTCTGGGATGCAAACCTTGACCTTCTCAATCCCAAGGTTGACCTTGACCTCAATGATGATGACTGGAGAATTTATTCCCGTTCACCTGCAGCTCCTCCCCACTATATCGGTGAAGGTGCAAAGGTTGAAAATTCAATGATTACGGAAGGCTGTGAAATCGGCGGCAACATCGATTTCTCTGTTCTTTTTGCAAACGTAACTGTTGAAGAAGGTGCAGAGGTCAAATATTCAATCGTTATGCCCGGCACGGTTATCAAAAAGGGCGCAGTTGTTCAGTATTCGATAGTTGCAGAAAACGCGGTTATCGAAGAAGGTGCGGTTGTAGGCGAAAGCCCCGAAAACATGGCGAATGTTGAGGATTGGGGCGTTGCGGTTATCGGCAACGGCGTAACAATCGGCAAGGGCGCTAAGGTTGAACCTCAGGCAATGATAGACAGCGATATCGGAGGTGCGGAATAATGGCAGCAAACAATGTTCTCGGCATTATATTTTCAAATGCCAACGATGAAGTGATTCCTGAGCTTACAGCTCTCAGAACGATGGGTTCGATTCCGTTTGCGGGTCGTTACCGTCTTATAGATTTCCCTCTTTCAAACATGGTTAACGCAGGCATAACCAAGGTCGGCGTTATCACAAAGAGCAATTACCGCTCTCTCATGGACCATATCGGTTCGGGCAAGGCATGGGACCTTTCAAGAAAAAGAGAGGGTATGACCATTCTTCCTCCCTACAATCTTCCCGGTACGGGTATGATTAAGGGCAAGGTCGATGCTCTTTATAACAGCATCAATTACATCGAAAATTCGGGCAAAGACCATGTTCTTCTTACCGATTGCAATGTTGTTTGCAACATGGATTACGAAGCTCTTTACAAGGCACACATCGCAAACGATGCGGATGTTACTATCGCATATGCAAAGGGCATTCCTCCGAAGATGGAAGCAAATACCGAAATTATTATGGATGAAAACTCAAGAATTACAGCAACAAAGCTTCTTGATTGCTACAGCTCCGAGGTGAACTATTCCCTCAAGGTTATGATTATCAGAAGAACTCTTCTCGAACGCCTTCTTCATGAATCTCACAGTCTGAAGGTTGACGATTTCGAAACAATGATCGGCAACAACGTGAAGCATATCAGAATTTACGGCTATGAAGTAACGGGCTATGTCAAGGTTATCGGTTCTCTCCAGAGCTATTATGATATCAGCCTTGACCTTCTTAAGCTCGCAAACAGAAAAGAACTCTTCACTGCCGACAGACCTGTTTATACCAAGGTCAGAGATGAAGTTCCCGCAACCTACGGTATCGGTGCGAATGTTAAAAATTCACTTATTGCAGACGGCTGCCGTATTGACGGTGAGGTTGAAAATTCAATTCTTTTCAGAGGGGTTAC
>CALAQQ010000093.1 GCA_937888485.1 uncultured Clostridia bacterium | reverse complement strand
GCTATCAACACAGCTATGAGAGAACTCTTCCTCCAGATTGTTTACGGCCGTTCACAGTCCGCTTTCTCGGATGACGGTCTTTCAGTCGGTGCCGGCCTTGAAGACCTCGGTAAGGGTCTGCGTTCACAGGTTGGTACAATGTACGGCACAAAGGTTAAGGGCGTTCGTTATCTTGAAATGGCTGAAGGTTATGTTACAAGACTTGCTCTTGACGAAGACAGCCAGGTTATCGGCTATGAATTCGTTTCACTCGGCAAGATGACTGACTTCATCAAGAAGGGCGATACACCCAACGATGCATACAACAAGGCAATCGGTACTTACGGCAGATTCGCAGATGCCGCAAAGTACATTGACCCCAGAAAAGAATAATTGCAGGAGGAGGAAAATATAATGGCATTATTTGAAAGCTACGAAAGACGTATTGACCAGATCAATGCATGTCTTAAAGAATACGGCATTTCTTCAATCGAAGAATGCAAGGAAATCACTCTTGCAAAGGGTGTCGATTGCGACAAAATCGTAAGAGAAACTCAGCCCATCTGCTTCGAAAACGCTGTTTGGGCTTATACAGTAGGCTGCGCTATCGCTATCAAGACAGGCTGCACAAAGGCTGCTGATGCAGCTGCAGCTATCGGTATCGGTCTCCAGTCATTCTGCATCCCCGGTTCAGTTGCTGACAACAGAAAAGTTGGTATCGGCCACGGTAACCTCGGCAAGATGCTCCTCTCCGAAGAAACAGAATGCTTCTGCTTCCTCGCAGGTCACGAATCATTCGCTGCTGCTGAAGGCGCTATCAAAATCGCTCTCAACGCTAACAAGGTTAGAGTTAAGCCTCTCCGCGTTATCCTTAACGGTCTCGGCAAGGACGCAGCTATGATTATTTCAAGAATCAACGGCTTCACTTACTGCAAGACAGAGTTCGATCCCTATGCTGAAACTGTTACAGTTGTTGAAGAAAAAGCATATTCAAACGGCGACAGAGCAAAGGTTAAGTGCTACGGTGCAGACAACGTTCCCGAAGGCGTTGCTATCATGAAGCTTGAAAACGTTGGCGTTTCCATCACAGGTAACTCAACCAACCCCACAAGATTCCAGCATCCCGTTGCAGGCACATATAAGAAGTGGTGCAACGAAAACGGTGTTAACTATTTCTCAGTTGCATCGGGCGGCGGCACAGGCCGTACACTTCATCCCGACAACATGGCAGCAGGCCCTGCTTCCTACGGTATGACAGATACAATGGGTCGTATGCACTCAGACGCACAGTTTGCAGGTTCCTCATCAGTTCCCGCTCACGTTGAAATGATGGGTCTCATCGGTGCAGGTAACAACCCCATGGTTGGTATGACAGTTGCTTGCGCAGTTGCTGTTGAAGAGGCAATGAAATAAATATTACTGAATCCCTGTTCTCACCTGAGAGCAGGGATTTTTGTTGACATATTTTTGTAAGTGTGATATTGTGTTTATAAAGAATAATCATTCAGAATTATACAGAAAGGAGAATAATAATGATTGAATTGTTTGAAATTTTTGGACAGACCATTTATTTGTCAGGACCGATTTTGAAAATTGAACCCATAGGTGCTCCTTCAGTTTTTGAGGCAATACTGTTAGCTATTGAATACTACATTGGTATGTTGTTTATGTAAGTTGAATTTAATCCCTGTTCTTTCGAGAGCAGGGATTTTTGTTTTTGCTCTTGTATATTAATCATAAAATGTTATAATTACCGTATAGGGGAGTGAGAATATGAAAACATTGACAAAGCTTTCATCAAAGCGAATTTATGATTTTTACGCGGAGCTTGAAAAAAACGGCATTGAAAATCACGGTTTGCTCATTGAACAGGGTGGTGAAATCCTCTTTGAGGAATATGCGTATCCGTATTCCGCCGATATGCCGCACACTCTTTTTTCCGTAACGAAATCAATCGTTGCAACGGCGGCAGGCTTTGCGATTGACGAAGGACTTTTCTCGCTTGATACAAAGATTATATCTCTTTTTCCCGAATATGAGCATTGTGAAAGTACCGAATGGGAAAATGTGACCGTAAGAAGCGTTCTTACAATGCAGAGCAACAAAGAATTCAGCTTTTTGCAGGATATGACGGGAAACTATGCCGAAATGTTTATGAAAGCTCCGTTCAGAAAAGAAAAAGGTTTTCTTTACAGCAATAACGATGCTCACATGGTTGCGGCGGTTATTCAGAAAACCTCGGGCATGAGCCTTGTTGACTATCTGACACCGCGTTTGTTTGAGCCCCTCGGAATAAATCCTCCCGCATGGGAAACGAACTCAATCGGCGAATGCATAGGCGGTACGGGTGCATACCTTACTCTGCGTGACCTTGTTAAAATCTGCCGTTGCTATGCCGACGGCGGTGTATATAACGGAAAACAAATTATCCCCGAATGGTGGACAAAAGAATCGACAAAAAAACAGGTTGACTTGCCGAACAGAGAAAACGAAGACGGCTACGGCTATCTTTTCTGGATTCACGGTGATACATTCAGCATGAACGGTATGTTCGGTCAGCAGATTACATATATTCCGAAATACGATGCCGTTATCGGAAGCCTCAACAGCGTTGTGGGCGATGATATGCATAATCAGCTCGTCAAAAATTTCCTTCCGCTTGCATTTGAGGAGGAGTCAACCGTCGAATCGGATGAAATGCTCCGTGATTACCTTGAAAACAGAGGCGAAATAATCCCCGACTGCGGTGCTCTGCCTCCGATTCCGACGGGCAAAGCTTTTTATATGACAACTCCATCGGATGCCCTCGCAAAATTCATGTTTCCTGCAAGCCTTATTCCCCGTTCAATCACATCGAGTTTTGCAAAAAGACCGAAGAAAAATCTTGACTGCGTATCGTTTGAGCTTGATGAGAATGTTCTGTATATAAGCTGGTTCGAGGAGGAGGACAGGGTTACTGTCAATTGCGGTCTTGACGGAAAACCACGTATTGCTCATTGCACGATAAAGGGCTATCCCTATACGGTGTGGGCATATGCCTATGCAAGAAGAAATGTTGTTTATGTCGTTGTGAAACCCATAAACACCCTTGCAACTCAGCGCATAACCTTTGAATTTTCGGATGATACCATGAAAATGACGATGAAGGGCACTCCCGATTTCAAGGAATTCATTGCAAAAAACGCTCAGCAGAGCGGTTTCTATAAAAAAACAAGTGAAAAACTTCCCTTCATCTCAAAAGGACTTGATTTTGCATTATCAACCATAGAAATGCCTATGGTGTTCAAAAAGAGGTAAGATTATGAAAAAATGGAATTTTTATACTTCAAATGAGATAAAACCCCTCGGCTGGCTCAAAAGACAGCTCGAAATTCAGGCGGAGGGTCTGAGCGGAAATCTCGACAAAATCTGGAATGACGTTAAAAACAGCGCATGGATAGGCGGAGATAAGGAGGGCTGGGAAAGAGTTCC
>CALAQQ010000092.1 GCA_937888485.1 uncultured Clostridia bacterium | reverse complement strand
AGCTTCTTTGTTGTGTCTGCATTGTTGTTTCCGCAAGCTGCGAATACTGATACTGCAACAACAGCAATCAATACTAAGCTTACGATTGATAAAATCTTCTTTTTCATAGTATTTCTTACCTTTCTTTTTTATTTTACGGATTACCGTATATTAAAGATATACGCATTATATCACCGAAAATGCATAATGTCAACTATTGAGTGAATAAAAATACATAAGAACGCTTGTTTTCTAAATAATATGCAAAAAACGCAGGAGATTAACCTGCGTTTTTGTCTGTAATTATAATTATTTTGCAAAATCTGTGGCTCTTGTCTCACGGATAAGATTGATTTTAATCTGACCGGGATACTCAAGCTCTTCTTCAATCTTCTTGACAATGTCTCTTGCAAGAAGCACCATCTGGTCATCATTAACCTGCTCAGGCTTAACAATGATTCTGACCTCACGGCCTGCCTGGATAGCATAAGAATTATCAACACCGTCAAAGCCCTTTGTGATTTCTTCAAGCTTTTCGAGTCTCTTGATGTAATTCTGAAGATTTTCTCTTCTTGCACCGGGTCTTGCGGCTGAAATTGCATCGGCAGCCTGAACAAGAACTGCGGTGATTGTTTTTGCTTCAATCTCACCGTGGTGAGCCTTGATTGCGTGGATGATATTATCGTTTTCTTTGAATTTCTTAGCGAAATCTGCGCCGAGGTCAACGTGTGAACCTTCCATTTCGTGGTCAAGTGCCTTACCGATATCGTGAAGCAAGCCGGCTCTCTTTGCGGTCTTAACATCGGTGCCAAGTTCCGAAGCCATAAGACCTGCAATATATGAAACCTCAAGTGAATGCTTGAGAACGTTCTGACCGTAGCTTGTGCGGTATCTGAGCTTACCGATGAGCTTGACGATTTCGGGATGAACACCGTTAACGCCTGCATCGATAAGTGCATGTTCACCTGTCTGCTTGATGGTTGTTTCAACCTCACGCTTTGCCTTTTCGTACATCTCTTCGATTCTTGCAGGATGGATTCTTCCGTCTGCAATGAGCTTTTCGAGAGTAAGGCGTGCGATTTCTCTGCGAACGGGGTCGAAGCTGGAAACAGTGATTGCTTCGGGAGTATCGTCGATAATAAGGTCAACGCCCGTAATCATTTCAAGAGTTCTGACATTTCTGCCTTCTCTGCCGATGATTCTGCCCTTCATTTCGTCATTGGGAAGAGCAACAACCGAAACAGCAGCTTCGGCGATATGGTCAGCAGCGCATCTCTGAATTGCGGTTGAAATAATTTCTTTTGCAATCTGGTCAGCTTCGTCTTTTGCTTTCTGTTCTGTTTCCTGGATTTTAACTGCTTTTTCGTGGTCAAGTTCATTTGAAAGAGCATTGAGGATATATTCCTTAGCCTGCTCTTTGGTGAAGCCTGAAATTCTTTCGAGCATTTCGAATTCACTCTTCTTGATGCTTTCAATTTCTTCAAGCTTAAGTTCTGCTGCCTTGATTTTTTCGTTGAGGAGTTCGTCCTTCTTTTCGAGGTTTTCGCTCTTTTTATCAAGGGTTTCTTCTTTCTGGTTGATTCTGCGCTCCATGCGCTGAACCTCATTGCGTCTTTCACGCAATTCTTTTTCTGTTTCTGTTCTCTGCTTGTGGATTTCATCCTTGGCTTCAAGGATGGCTTCTTTTTTCTTTGCTTCTGCGGCTGCGATGGCATCGCTTACGATTTTGTTAGCTTCCTGCTCTGCCGAACCGATAGCAGCTTCCGCAACCTTTTTCCTATGTAAACCGCCCAGTACAAAGCCGACAGCAATACCAACGGCGAGTGCAACAACAGCGGCAATAAGAATAATAATCCAATTATCCAATTGCGCAGGGTCCTCCTTTTCAGTTTTTTTTGATTTTTGTCAATATTAGAAAATTATCAGAAAATCAACCAATGGTATTATAAAACGTAAAAACGTTTATCTTGGCACAAAATAACACCATTGTATTAATAGTATACTTTTATATGGATATTGTCAAGTTTTTTATGAATATTTATGAATTTTTCCTCATAATTTCTATTGACTTTGGAGTTGGTGAGTGATATTATAATGATAATATCAGTAAATCGTTGATGCAGAAGGCTGTTTGCAACGAATCTTTTTCAGAGAGTTACCCCTTGGCTGTGAGGGTGACAAAAGATTTGCAATCGGCTACCGCCTGCAGAGTGCCTCCGTATTCAAGGTGTGCCGTACAAGCCGCGTTAAGGCTTCCGAGAGCCGATTTTTTTGTCGGAATGACGGGTGGAACCGTGGAGTTATTATGCTTCATCCTGTTTTTGCAGGGTGGAGCTTTTTTATTTTGTAAATTATGAAAGGATATGATAAATATGGTAAATATTACACTGAAAGGCGGAGTTGTCAAGGAATTTGAAAACGGCATAACCGCTATGGAAATTGCCAAAAGTCTCGGCATGGGTCTTTATAAGGCAGCCTGCGTTTGTAAAATCAACGGCGAAGTAAAAGACCTCAGAACTCCTATCGAAAACGACTGCGAACTTGAAATTCTCACATTTGACGATGCAGACGGCAAGTGGGCACTCCGTCACACTGCTTCCCATGTTCTTGCACAGGCAGTTAAAAGACTTTATCCCAATGCAAAGCTTGCAATCGGTCCCGCTATTGACAACGGTTTCTATTATGATTTTGATGTTGATGTACCCTTCACACCCGAAGTTCTCGAAAAAATCGAAGCAGAGATGAAGAAAATCGTTAAAGAAGGTCTTGCTCTCGAACAGTATGAACTTGATGCTGACGAAGCAATAAAGCTCATGGAAGAAAAGGGTGAAAACTTCAAGGTTGAACTCATTCAGGAGCATGCGGGCAAGGGTGAAAAGATTTCATTCTATAAGCAGGGCGAATTTGACGAACTCTGCGCAGGACCTCATATTCCCGACACAAGCAGAATCAAGGCTTTCAAGCTCACATCATGCACAGGTGCATACTGGAGAGGCGACTCGAATAACAAGATGCTTCAGAGAGTTTACGGCACTGCTTTCACAAAGAAAGAAGACCTCGAAGCTCATCTTGAAGCGATTGAAGAAGCAAAGAAGCGCGATCATAATAAGATAGGAAGAGAACTCGGATATTTCACAACCGTTGAATCAATCGGACAGGGACTTCCCATTCTTCTTCCCAAGGGTTCAAGAGTTATCCAGCTTCTTCAGCGCTGGGTTGAAGATGTTGAACAGAAGAACGGTTATCTTCTTACAAAAACTCCTCTCATGGCAAAGAGAGACCTTTACAGAATTTCCGGACACTGGGACCATTACCGTGACGGTATGTTCATTCTCGGAGACCCCGACGATGAAGAAAAGGAATGCCTTGCACTTCGTCCCATGACCTGTCCGTTCCAGTATCAGGTTTATCTCAACAGCGCAAGAAGCTACCGTGACCTTCCCATGCGCCTCGGTGAAACATCAACGCTTTTCCGTAACGAAGATTCGGGCGAAATGCACGGTCTTATCCGTGTCCGTCAGTTCACAATTTCCGAAGGACATCTTGTTCTTCGTCCTGACCAGCTTGAAGAAGAATTCAAGGGTTGTCTGAGTCTTTGCAAATACTTCCTCGGAACAATCGGTATGCTTGACAAGTGCACCTTCCGTTTCTCACAGTGGGATCCCAAAAACACTGCTAAGTACGAAGGAACTCCCGAACAGTGGAACGATGCTCAGGAAACAATGGGCAAAATCCTTGATAATCTCGGCGTGGATTATGAAATCGGTATCGATGAAGCTGCATTCTACGGCCCCAAGCTCGACATTCAGTTCAAGAATGTTTTCGGCAAAGAAGACACAATCGTTACCATTCAGATTGATATGCTTCTTGCAGAAAAGTTCGGTATGTATTATGTTGATACAGACGGACAGAAGAAGCTTCCCTATATTATCCACAGAACAAGTCTCGGCTGCTACGAAAGAACACTTGCTTATATTCTTGAAACCTTTGCGGGCGCACTTCCCCTCTGGCTTTCACCCGAGCAGGTAAGACTTCTTCCCATCGCAGACCGTCACCATGCATATGCAAAGGAAGTTGCCGCAAAGCTTGAAAGCATGGGCATGAGAGTTTCCGTTGATGACAGAAGCGAGAAAATCGGCTATAAAATCCGTGAAGCACAGCTCGAAAAGATTCCCTACATGCTTCTTGTGGGCGATAAGGAAATAGAAGACGGTGCAGTTTCAATCCGCAAGAGAGGCGAAGGCGACCTCGGTGCAAAGAGCGTTGATGAATTCATCGCATCGGCACTTGCAGATATAGCATCAAAGGTAATATGGTAATAATTTTTAACGGGTATACTTCGGTATGCCTGTTATTTTATGCTGTTTACAAAACAATTATTGTGTGTTAAAATTGAAAAATCGGAGGTGGGGACATGGATTATGCAACACCCGTCAGAAGTCTTTCGGGGAAATATATGTTCTGTCAGTTTGTCGGGAATGAACCCGCGGAGGAAAGAATACATTTTGCCGTAAGTGACGACGGCTATAATTTCAGACCGCTTAATAACAATCAGCCTGTCATTATTCAGACGAAGGGCAAAAAATGCGTGCGTGACCCCTATATCATGAGGGGGAAAGACGGATTTTTCTATATTATCGGTACGGATATGAAATGTACCGAGGGCTGGACTTCGAACCATGCTCTTGTAACATGGAAGTCGGCGGACCTTGTTAAATGGACAGATGAAACCATAATTGATATGCGTGATTTCGGCGGAGAGTTTGCGAACACAAACCGTGCATGGGCACCTCAGGCGATATGGGACGAAAAAGAGAGCGCATACATGATTTATTGGGCAAATTCAACCGAAGAAAATGATGTTGCCGCTATGTACTATGCCCACACAACGGATTTCAAATCAATAACAAAACCGCAGCTTTTATATAGACGAACGGGTATTCAGACCATCGACGGAGATATCGTTTATAACGAAAAAAACGGTTGTTACTATATGTATTTCAAACATGATGAGGACCAGACAATAGCTTATGTAAAATCCGAATCGCTTACGGGACCGTATGAGGATAATTCCGTTGTTGTTTCACTTTCAAAAGAAGGCGTTGAGGGAAGCTCGATGTATCCCGTAACAGGTACGGATTCATGGATAATGATAATGGATGAATACGGTACGGGAAGGTTCTTTATGCAGATGACAACCGATATGGAGAATTTCAAGGCGGTTTCTCCCGATAACTACAGCTTTGACGGGGTAAGACCGCGTCACGGTTCGGTTATGGCAATAACAGACGAAGAATATGACCGGCTTGTTGCGGCGTTCGGTGTCGGATAATTTAATTTTACGTTTTGCTTTAATACAAAAAGAAAGACCGCTTCGGGAAATTCCGAGGCGGTCATTTTTATGAATTATTTGATTATTTCTGTTACACCCGCACCGATTTCGGAAGTTTCGCCGCCGAGAATAACAGTTGCGGTTGAACCTTCGGGAACGGTGAAAATGTAGGTGGTTTTGCCGTTCTCGGTTTTCCATTCGGATTTGACTGTACCGTTTCTCGCTTCAATTGAAGCTTTTACATAGGTCAGACGGCTGTCGGTGAGGGGAGCGAAAATAATGTGCTCGAAAGCGGGTTTGTTTTCATCAATCTTGATGCCTGCCGCATCGCCGTAAAGCCAGTCGGCAACCGAACCGTAAGCATAATGGTTGAAGGAGTTCATCGATGTGCTCCACATTGTGCCGTCTTCACGAACGCTGTCCCAATGTTCCCAGATGGTTGTTGCACCCATCTTTACGGAGAAGAGCCATGAGGGATATTCTTCACGGAGAAGGAGACTGTAGGCAGTTTCGGTATAACCGTTATCGCTCAGAGCATGGAGAAGATAAGGTGTGCCGACAAAGCCTGTTTTGAGGTGTCCGCATTCGGTAACAAGCTCGTTGAGCTGTTTTGCTGTTTCTGGAATGTTGTCACTTATGCCGAAATGAACTGCAAGAACGCAGGCGGTCTGAGTTGCCTTTTCGGGGATGATTCTGCCGTCTTTCATGAATGTGTTTCTGAAAGCTTCAATCGATTTTTCGCGTTTGGTAATGTATTCCGAAGCGTCCTCGCCCCACATTTCCATGCACTTAATAAGAATCTGTGTTGAATAGATGCAGTAGGCGGTTGCGATGAGAGTTTTATCAGTACCTTTAGAACAGTCTTCGGGGCTGCTTCCGTCAAGGTTGAGCCAGTCACCGAAATGCCAGCTTCTTGACCAAAGACCGTTATCGCTGAATTCTTCGATATGATCAAGATAATTCTTCATGCAGTCAAGGGACTCTTTGAGGATATCCTTGTTTGCATAGGTGAGATACATCTGCCATGGACAGATTGTTGCGGCATCTGCCCATGCAGCTGAACAGTCGTTATCAACGCCGAAGGCATCGGGGATAACATGAGGAATCGTTCCCCAGCCTGTCTGGTCGGCGCGCAAATCGCCGAGCCATTTGAGGAAGAATTTTTCAACGTCGTAGTTATATGAAGCTGTTTTGACGAACACCTGAGCATCTCCTGTCCAGCCGAGACGTTCATCTCTCTGAGGACAGTCGGTAGGCACATCAAGGAAATTGCTCTTCTGACCCCAGATGACATTTGAGAAAAGCTTGTTTACTCTTTCGTCGGAGCATTCAAAATAACCAGTACGCTTCATTTCAGAGTGAACAACAATTGCGGTGAAGTTCTCTTTCTTCACCTCGTCGCTCCAGTTTTCGAGTCTTATATATCTGAAACCGAAAAAGTTATGCTTTGATTTATGGATATGTTCTTTACCGTCGCAGATGAAAATCGCCTGAGCTTTTGCGCTTCTGAGGTTGTCGGTATAGAAGTTACCCTCAGCATCAAGCACCTCAGCATGGCTGATGACGGCTCTTTCACCCTTGTTACCCTTGATTTTAAATTCAACATAGCCCGTCATGTTCTGACCGAAATCAAGAACGGTTTCGCCCTTGGGAGTTATGATGATTTCCTTGGGTTCAAGGCGTTCATGCTCAACAACCTTTTCGCCTTCTCTGTCGATAAGGCATTTCTTGTCGTGATTAACAACAACGGCATTTGAGGGTGAGATATCTTTATATGAAGGGTCATGAATATAACCGTTGTAGAAGCTCGAATAAACATCCTTGCCTTTTTCGGTTTTCCAGTCTCCGCTGCTTGTGATTATGCGCTTTTCACCGTCAGCATATTCAAGGGTGAGAGCACAGATTGTTGCGGTTTCTTTTCCGCCGATTTCGGGGTCGCCCTTCTGCTGGTTTTTATAATTCTGGATTTTCCAGCCGGGTGCAACGGAAAGTACGATTTTGTTATCGTTCTTTATCATTGAAGTAACGTCATGGGTATCAACCTGAAGACGCTTACGGTATGATGTCCAGCCGGGTGCAAGGATATTGTTGCCGACTCTTTCGCCGTTGATGTGAACGGTATAAACACCCAGTGCGGTTGCTTCGAGGGTTGCAGAAACGAGCTCTTTGTCAGATTTGAATTCTTTGGTATAATAAATTTCGCAATCACCTGAGGATTTTGCACTTTTAATCCATAATGCGTTGAGAATGTTTTTCATATTCAGACCTCCTTAAGGTTAATGATATAATTCTATATCATTAAAAGGATTTTTGCAATAAAAATTTACGGATATCTACTTGAATAAGAGCGTTGTTGCTGATAGAATAAAAAGGAAAGGATGGTTATATGAAACGAATATTCAGCGTGACATTAATTATTGCAATTTTGTTTTCTTTCGCATCGTGCGGTAAAATACGCAACTTAGAAGAAATCATGGAAGAAACCTCTGCGCCGTTTATAACCGCCGCACCTCCCGTCGTCAAAGAAAAGAAACAGAAAAAGGAATTCAAGGATAAAAACGGAAGAACGGTTTATGTTGTTGACGTTAACTTGCCCGAAATTTCCGAAAATCTTGAAGAACATATAATCAAATACGTAAACGGTGTTACCGATAAATTCTTCAGAGATGCGTGTGCTCAGGCGGAAGAAAACATTGATTCCGCATCCGAGTTTATGGATGAATTCAATTCCGACAAGCCTTGGAAAAAGACGATTTCATTTGAATCGAAATATGTCAGCGGATATTTTGTCAGCTTTTTAATAAGAGAAAGTCTTTCGTATTACGGTTCAAGCGATAATCATCCCTCGGTTTATTCAAGATGTTTCCACGTGCAGGAAGGCAACCCTGTCAATGCGGCATATTTCACGGAAAATCCCGATGATTCCGAAACTGCAAAGGGATATATCGTTGACTTGCTCAAGGAGAGGGCAAAAACCGGTTTCTATGCAGACGGATACGAAATCACCGAAGAATATCTTTCGAATTTTGATGAAGAAGTTACCCTCGAAAACTACTATCTTACCGAAAACGGTATGGCATTCTTCGTCAGCAGGAGTGCAATTGACCCTTATGAGATTTCGGGTCTTTTTACGGCTGAATTCACATGGGAAGAATTGTCGGGTTTGTTCAATAAACCAGAACTCTATTAATAACAAACAAGGCTTGTACGGTTCGTACAAGCCTTGAATTTTATTCAGCATGGTTTTTGACACATTCTTTGTAATGATTTCCCTTATGCTCAAAATCTCTGTATACATTGTAGCTTGAAGCGGCGGGAGACATTATGCAGCTTTTGCCTTTTCTTGTGAATCTGAATGCGGCATCAACTGCTTCCTCCATAGTGTTTGCGATAATAAGATTTTTGGGACAGCCTCTTTCGAGCAGTGCGTTGCAGATTTCAATTCCGGTATCGGGCATACCGATGAGGTTTCTGACCTTGCATTTCTCAAGATATTTTTCAAATCCCGAATAATCAATTCCTCTGTCCATACCGCCGAAAATGAGAGTGTCAACATCTTCAAGTGCTTCGATTGCACATTCGACGGCGTGAGGAATTGTTGCAATTGCATCATTATAGAATTTTATGCCGTAATACTCGCCGATGGGTTCCATTCTGTTTTCAATGCCCGAAAAATTCTCAACAGCCTTGAGAATATCATCGTCGCTTATGCCGAGACAACGGGCAACGGTTGCGGCAACGCAGACATTCTGTCTGTTATGTATTCCTTTAAGTCGTTCATTTGCTCCTGCGGCGGCAATGATGAGTTCATCGCCTTTGCTGCCGTTTTTTCCGACCTTGATAACCGATGGGAGAGCTTTTGAGAAATTATAGTATTTATCAAAATCCTGTTCGGAGTTGCAGATAAAGTAGTCACAGCCAATCTGGTGACGGATAATATTCAGCTTTGCGGCAACATATCCCGAAAAACCGTTGTAGTGGTCAAGATGTTCGGGGTAGATATTTGTCATGACCGCAATATGAGGAGATGCGGTTGTGTATTCAAGCTGATGAGATGACATTTCGATAACGGCAATTTCCGAATCACCGTTTTCAAGTGTATCGAGCACGGGAATTCCCATGTTGCCGATAAGACACACCTTTTTGCTCGCTTGCTTCACCATTTCATAAATCAGCGTTGATGTGGTGGTTTTACCCTTTGTACCGGTTACACCGACACAGGTGCATTTTGAAAAACGGAGAAACAAATCCGTCTGACAGGTAACTTCCGTGTCGTGAGGCACCATAACATCACGGAATGATATACCGGGAGTTTTGATGACTGTATCGTATTTTTCGATTGCATCGAGATAATCTTCTCCGCAATGAAGCGTAACGTTAGGGTCGTCAATCTCAACCTGACGCATATCCGCAATTCCGATTTGCTTGTCGGGAAGATTTCTTCTTATAACGTTGTATGTTGAGCGTCCTTCTCTGCCGAAGCCGAGGATAAGAACACTGCGTTCTTCTATATATTCGATAAACTGATGAAACATATCTGTGCATCCCTTCGCGTCAGATTATTTGATTTATTATAACAAACATATCCTGTATATTCAAGAAAACAAAATCAGATTTTGTCACCCATGAAAACTCTTTTGATTTCAAGACAGTCCTTCTGACCGATTTCACCGATACCGATGAAATTTCCGTCGTGGTCATAAACTCTGAAATATCCGAGCATACGGGGATATCTGAGTCTTTCAAGTGACAGCTCACCGCCGTTGCGGAAACGTTTTGCCTGAGCTTCGGAAACCTTTATAACGGGATATTCTTCCAGTGCGCGGTCGACGGAAATGAGCAAATCGGAGATGTTTCCGTTCTTTACCGCTTCTTCGAGCTGTTCAAGGGTTACGGCGTTTTCAATTTCGAATCCGTTTGCTTTTGTTCTGCGCAAATCCGTCATAACGGCACCGCAACCGAGTGCTTCTCCGAGATCGGAAATGAGCGTTCTTATATATGTTCCCGAGGAGCATTCAACATAAATTTCATATTCGCCTTCGGCTTCGTTTTCAGAAAGAACATCGATGGAAAATACTGTTACCTTCCTTGGCTTTCTTTCAACCTCAATTCCTTGTCTTGCAAGGTCATAGAGTCTTTGACCGTTAACCGAAACAGCGGAAAACATAGGAGGAAGCTGTTCGATATCACCGATGAAATCATTGATTTTGTCTTTGATATCGTTTGACGTAACGTTGACTTCTCTTGTTTCAAGAACCTTTCCCGTTATATCAAGGGTATCGGTTACTGTTCCGAGACGGAAGACCGCACGATAAGCCTTGTTATGGCTCGGAAGAAGCTCAATGAAACGTGTTGCACCGCCGAGCATAACGGTTAAAACTCCCGTTGCCATAGGGTCAAGTGTTCCGGTATGACCGCATTTTTTCTCACTGCATATCCTGCGCACTCTCGCAACGGCACCGAAAGAGGTTATATCTTTTGGTTTGTCAAGAAGAATAATTCCAGTCATAAAATGCCTTTCTATTCGTTGAACAAATTAACATCGTTTCTGTACGGATTATTTTTGCCCTTTACATCGTAATAAGCCTGAGGAAGCTTCGGATTCGGGTTCATAACGGCAAGAGAGGTGTCAACATCTGGATTTTCGCCTTCGCGAAGAAGCCTGCCAACAACAACAAGCCTTGCATCGGAAAAATCATAACAGCAGGTAGACAGAGTAAGAATTTTGTCTGTGGGTTTGATATCAACGCCTGTTGTGAAGAATTTTCTCTTATCGACTTCCGCAATGTAATTTGCAAAATTTTCATCTGTTGTGTTTGTAAAAATATAATTAAAGAATTTGCCGTTGTCATCATCTCTTTCGCTGTTTGAGATGAATGCGGCGTAAATTTTGAAGGTGTAGTCGCCGTAAATCGTGCTCATGCCGATTACGGGAGCTTTTTTAAAGCCTTCAATTGTGCGGTATTGTTCCAGCGTTCCGAAAATTTTATCGTCACGACGCATGTTGTGGCCGTAAATAATGGTGTTACGGTCAAGACGGTAAAGCGAATTTCTGAAATCAAAAAACGGAACACCGTAGGAAGTGCTTTTGCCGTAGAAATCTCTTCGCTCATATTTTTCGTTGTCTTCTGCCTGAACAACCGCATAGTTGATGTTCATTTCGGGTATGGAAATCCAACCGCCGAAATCACGGTTGGCGGCATAGAGGTCTGCAAACGACGGATTCATGCCTTCCGGGAAATCCACGTCCGGGTATTTTTTGATTATTTCAGGCCATGGGTCAACAGGGTTATCCTCGCGGATGGTTGTTTGCACCATGGATTCGATTTCGGCTAACTGAGCAGATTCTTTATACGGTTCGATAACAAAGCTGTTCAGCACTATTCCGGTGCTGACAATGAAACATACCGATGCCAGAACAAGAGTTATTATGCGTCTGGTTTCAGAACGTGTTTTTTTCTTTTTGGCGGGTTTTTCGCCTTTGAGAGCACAGAAAAATTCATTAATACCGCTGTATCTGTCTTTCTTGTTGAGTGAAAGACCTTTTTCGAGAACAGTTTTTTCTCTTTCCGGGAAATTCTGCGGGAATCTGAGCTGTCTGCCCTGAGTTCTCTGAACGGCATTCGGAGGAAGAAATCCTGTCACGGCTTCATAGATGATTGCCGACAGGGCATAAACATCGGTGAAAGAACCGCATTCTTTTGTGCCGAGCTGTTTTTCTGGTGCATCATACGGGGAATATGCGTTTTTCGGAGGGTACGTATAACCCGTAACCGAAGTGATTTTTCCGTTATCGGTGATTATTGAGTAGGGGGATAAAGAACCGTGCCATTTGCCTGATTTTTCAAGGGCGGCGGCACAGTCAATGACGGGCTTCATAAGATGAACAGCCTTTGAAAAAGGCAGAGTTTTTCCGTTGCCGATAATCGACGAAAGGGGAGCACCGTTATCAATCGGATTAACGAAATAGAAGGTCGAATTTTCTGCAAAACAATCGGAAAAGTTCAGAACTGTTTTTTCTGAGGCGTCGCAGATTTTTTTGTAATGAGTATAATAAGCGGCAATTTCTTTGTCGCCTCTTTCAAGGCACTTGTCGTTATGAAATTTTATAATCAGTTCACCTTTATGACGGTATACAAATCTTTCGTTGAGATATTCGGAAATTCTGACTCTGCGGGAAGTTTTTGTGTCAAAGGCGTAATATGAAACAAAAACTTTTTCTTTTGAAAAAACTCCGCCGAGAACATAGCGGTTATTGAGTTTTGTGCCCGTGGGAAGACAGTTTTCAAACTGCTTTTCCATTGTTCCGCCAAAACCGCACACGGTGCAGTTTGTTGCATTTTCGGGACATTCGCTCAGACAGTAAATACAGCGTTTCATATCAGCCCTCCTTTCGGCAGAATTAAAGTATGTGTTGAAAAACAAAAAGAACTGTGTTATGATAGTCAATGGTGATTATATATGAAAAACGGATTTTTTGCAATGGTTTCGAGAATGAAATATATTAACCGTTGGGCGCTTATGAGAAATGAACACAGCGAAAACCTGTGTGAACACAGTTTCGAGGTTGCTTCAATTGCCCATGCTCTTGCTATTATCGGAAACCGACGTTTCGGTAAAAACCTCAACGGTGAAAGGGCGGCATTTCTCGGACTTTATCACGATACGCCCGAAACTCTGACAGGCGATATGCCCACCCCCGTAAAATATTACAGTGACGAGGTGCGTCTTGCATATAAAACAGTAGAAGAAAATGCCTGCAATAGTCTTATAGATATGCTCCCCGAGGATTTCCGTGAGGATTACAAAGCGGCATTTATTCCCGAAGAAAAAGATGCCGAATTATGGAAACTCGTGAAAGCCGCTGATAAAATCAGTGCTCTTATCAAGTGCATCGAAGAAAAGAAGGCAGGCAACAGCGAGTTTGTCAAAGCGGGAGAAGGTCTCCGTGAAACTGTTGAAAAGCTTGATTTGCCCGAGGTTAAGGTTTTTATTGAAGAATTCCTGCCTGCATATGAAATGACTCTTGATGAATTGAGATAATTATTATATCGTAGGGGTCGATGCCAACATCGACCCTTAATTTTATATTCCCAGCAGTTTTCGTGCGTTTTCGCCGAGAACTGCTTTTTTTTCGTCTTCGGTAAGACCGAAGCACTCTATGAGCTCGATATCCTGTGACGGTGCATTCCAGGGTGCATCGCTTCCGAACAGAATTTTGTCGACTCCGTGAATATCGATGATTTCCTTTGCATAGCGAGGAGTAACAGTGCCGTAGCAATAAGCTGTATCAAGATAAACATTCTTGCCTGCAAGGTGTTTTTTTGTTTCGGGCATTGACCATATTCCGCCGAAATGTGCGGCAACAACGGGCGCATTTCCGAAAATATCAAGAACGCTTGCAAGTGCCTCGGCGGTGCAATGTACGGGTTCGGGATAACCTATGTCAAATCCGCAGTGAAAAAGCGTTATCATTCCGAGAGATGAAATTTTTTCGTAGATAAGAAAAAGCTTTTCGTCGTTGACAAAGAACCCCTGATAATCGGGATGAAGTTTTACTCCCTTTATTCCGTTTTGCGCAAGTCTTTCAAGCTCGTTGAGAGCATCGTCGCTGTCGGGATGAACGCTTCCGAAAGGAATTATGCCGTCAACATTTTTCAGAGATATTGCAAAATCATTAACATTTTTCTGCTGATGAGGATTTGTTGCAATATTCAGAACAACGGAATAATCAACACCGTCGTTTTTCTGAAGCGACAGCAGACTGCTGACTGTGCCGTTATGAAAAGGTCTGGTTATTCCCGAACGTTTGCGCAAAATTTCAATTGCCTTTTCTGCAATTTTGTCGGGAAAACAATGTGTGTGAAAATCTATTATCATTGAATTTATCAGCTTTCTTTTGTTTGTTTTTACTATTTTACACCGAAAAGCACGTCATATCAATATGAAAAAGGGATAATTCACGAATTTTTTAAAATAACTCTTGATATTTATTATAATATGTGTTAAAATAAGCACAGTAAGATTTAGTGTTTGGTAAAGAGTGGGGCGACCCGCTCTTTTGTTTATGTTAAAATCTTTTTTACAATTAAGAAAAAAGGAGAATTACTCATGGCAAAAGGTAAGGGCGGAAACACCGTAAATGCTGTTTGGGAAATCGCAGAGCCGATCGCCGAAGAACTCGGTCTTGTAATCTGGGATATCCGTTTTGTTAAGGAAGGCGCCGACTGGTTTCTGCGCATCTTCATTGACAAGGACGGCGGTGTTGGTATCACTGACTGCGAAAACATGAGCAGAGCTATCGATAAGCCTCTTGATGAGGCAGATCCCATTGAACAGAGCTACTGTCTTGAGGTTTCTTCACCCGGTCTCGAAAGAGAGCTTACACGTGAGTCTCATTTCGAGGTTTGCAAGGGTGAAAAAATCAAGGTTAAAATGATAAGAGCAATTGACGGAGTGCGTGAGTTTTCGGGTATACTGGAAAGCAGTGAGGGCATGAGCATTGTTCTTCGCCTTGAAGACGGCAGTGCAATGAATATCGAAAAGAAAGAAACAAGCTATATCAAATTGGATGATTTTAATTTCTAATATTGAAAGGATTGGTCAGAAAAATGGGTAACAATGAATTTTTCGAGGCAGTCAGACTCCTCGGTAAGGAAAAGAAAATTTCGGAAGAGCTTCTTCTTGACAGCATTCAGAAGGCTCTTGTGGCATCAATAAAGAGAGATTTCAACAACAAGGATATTGTTTTCTGCGAAATCAATGCAGATAAAAAAGACCTCAGAGTTTTCGTTCGCAAGAACGTTGTTACTGAAGTGGTTGACCCCGATGAGGATATGACCGTTGAACAGGCACAGCGTTTCAAGAAGAACGCAATGCCCGGCGAAATTATCGAAATTGACCTTGAAACAAAGGAAGTCAGCCGTATTGCAGCCGAAAAGGGTAAACATATTCTCCGTCAGGCAATCCGCGAAGCTGAACACGGTCAGATAAGAGAAGAATTCCAGAGCAAGACTCAGGAAATAGTTACCGCAAAGATTTCGAAGATTGACCCTGTATCACTCGATGCAATCGTTGAAATCGGCAAGGTTACCGAAAGACTTCCCAGAAGCGAACAGCTTCCTACCGACAACTTCACAGAAGGCGATATCATCAAGGTTTATATCGCTGAAATCAGAGAAGCAACAAAGGGTCCCAAGATTCTTATTTCAAGAACACATCCCGGTCTTGTAAGACGTCTTCTTGAAAGCGAAGTTCCCGAAATCTTTGACGGCACTGTTGAAATCAAGTCAGTATCCCGTGAAGCAGGTTCAAGAAGCAAGATTGCCGTTTACAGCGCAGATGAGAATGTTGACCCCATCGGCGCATGTATCGGTCAGAGAGGCGCAAGAATCGGCAGGGTTATCGATTTCCTCGGCGGAGAAAAGCTCGACCTTATCCGTTACAGCGAAGACCCTGCAGAATATGTTGCTCAGGCACTTGCCCCCTCGGATGTTATTTCCGTTACAGTTATCAGCGAGGAAGAACGCTCATGCAGAGTTGTTGTTCCCAATGACCAGCTTTCGCTTGCAATCGGCAATAAAGGTCAGAATGCACGCCTTGCCGCAAAGCTCACAGGCTGGAAAATCGATATCAATCCCGAAAAAGAAGAAGAAGTTATCAACTTTGACGAATAAATTGATAAGGAGCTGAACCGATGCAAACCCGCCGGATTCCTTTAAGAAAATGCACAGGCTGCAATGAAATGAAACCAAAAAAAGAACTTGTAAGGGTTGTGAAAAGCCCCGAAGGTGAAATATCGCTTGACTTAACGGGCAAGAAACCCGGCAGAGGCGCATACGTGTGCCATGATGCGGAATGTCTTGCCAAGGCAAGGAAGGCAAAGAGGCTTGAAAAGGCTTTCTCCTGTGCGATTCCGGACGGAGTTTACGAGAGAATGGAGGAAGAACTCAAAAATGACGGATAATCCGAAGCTTCTTTCTCTTCTCGGAATGTGCCGCAGAGCAGGGAAACTCAGTTGCGGGCATGATGCCGCAGTTGGTTCGGTCAGAAGCAAAAGCGCAAAGCTTTGTTTGCTGAGCAGCGACGCTTCTCATAGACTGAGAAAAGAAATAGAGCGTGAAACAAGTTTCGACGGCAGGGAAATCCCCGTCAGAGAGATGTTTTCAACAATGGAAGAAATAGGCAAGGCGACGGGTCTTAAATCCGCCGTGGTAACAGTCAATGACGAAGGCTTTGCAAAATCTATGCTTGGGCTTCTGAACACAACAGGGGAGGTTAACCTATGATTAATAAATACAGAGTACATGAGGTTGCTAAAGATTTTAACATCAAAAGCAATATTGTTGTCGATTTGCTTGCACAGTATTTCGACGGACAGAAAAAGCATATGACAGCTCTTGAAGAAGATGAGCTTGATATGATATTCGAAACCTTTACAAAGGAATATGAGGTTTCGGATTTGAACGAATATTTTGAGTTTGTTCCTGCACCCAAAAAGGAAAAGGCTGCACCTGCTGAAGAAAAAGCAGAGGAAACAAAGGAAGAAGCAAAGGCTGAACCCGTTTCCGAAAAGAAAAAGGAAGAAAAGGCTCCCGCAGCTCCCGAAAAGAAGGAAGCAAAGAAAGAGGAGAAGAAGGAAGTCAAAGAAAAGAAGACTGAAAAGCCTCAGGAAAAGAAACCCGTTCAGGCTGACCATAAACCCGGAAAACTTCCTCCCATGCCTCAGAAGCAGAAGCCTGTTGAAAAGAAAGAAAAAGAAGATAAGCCCATGCAGTCAAGAACAAAGGGTGAAATGAGAACAATTGATACGAGAGCAGATAACGTTGACCTCGAAAAATATAACGAAAGATACGAAAACATTGCTCCCGAAAACAAAACAAAACAGCATGCAAACTCAGTAAACAAGCAGAAGATAAAGCAGAAGAGCCAGCAGTACAGAAAGCAGGGCACACGCTCCTCAAAAAGAGAAACAGAGGCAGAAAGACTCAAGAGAATTGCCGCCGAAAGAGCAAAGAAGACCCTTACAATTAAAATTCCCGATGAGATTACCGTAGGTGAGCTTGCAGAAATGCTCAGAAGAACAGCCGCCGAGGTTATCAAGGAAATGTTCAAGCTCGGCACAATGGCAACGGTAAACCAGGTTATTGACTTTGACACTGCTGAAATTGTTGCAACAGAGCTTGGCGCAAAGGTTGAAAAAGAGGTTGTTGTTTCCATTGAGGAAAGAATCATTGACGACCATCAGGATGCTGAGGAGGACCTTCTTCCCAGAGATCCCGTTGTATGCGTAATGGGCCATGTTGACCACGGTAAAACATCAATCCTTGATGCTATCCGTAACGCTTCCGTAACAGCAACAGAGGCAGGCGGCATCACTCAGCACATAGGTGCTTACAGGGTTGACCTTGACGGTCAGAAGATCACCTTCCTTGACACTCCCGGTCACGCAGCCTTCACGGAAATGCGAGCCCGTGGTGCTAAGGCTACGGAT
>CALAQQ010000091.1 GCA_937888485.1 uncultured Clostridia bacterium | reverse complement strand
AATTCTGAATCTAATCAAAAAGAGTTAGAAGAAGCGAGAGAACAAGAAGCTCTTCAATTACAAGAAGTGGAGAAAGTGCACTTGTCTTATGCTGCATATGAGCAAAAAATTCAATTCTTACTTGAAAACGAAGAACGTATTAACGAAGAAGTTAACAAATTTAACGAAGAACTTGCTCAACTGGATGGAAGCAAAGGCGATGCAGCTGATGAGATACGTAAGAAAGAAGAGCAAATCTTAGAAATCCGTCAAACAATTGAAAACTCAAAAGAATTGTTTGAAGAGATTAGGAAGGAAGCGGATAATAAGGATGAAGTGAAGAGGCTTAAGTTGTTAACGAAGCTTCCAATTCCGGCGAAAACCAAGATAGATAAACTTTCCGAAGAAATGCTTGAAGGAAAACTTGTTCCGGGCAAAAAATATATCTGTACAGTCGAAAACGGAAACTACTCCTTCGGCGAAACCGTATAAAACAAAAACAGGGTGCATCCGCATCCTGTTTTTTAATAATATATTAAATATTTGTTATTTTATATTATAACTATTGTAATTTATTCAAAAATCTGTCATAATGCATATAAATGATAATTATTCACACGGAGGACAAAAATCATGAAAAAAATTATTATCGCCATTGTAGTTATCGCAGTTGCCGCTGCTGCCGCAGTCGGAATTTATTTTGCAGTCGGAAACAATAACAGCACCAACACTCCCGTATCTGAACTTGTTGTTACAAAAGACTCGATGAGCGAAAGAATTTCAATTCTTGAAACAATGATTAAAAATCCCGACAGATATATGAAACACCTTGTAAGCGGCTACGGTCTCAGCGAAGAAAAAGCTGCAGAATTTTTTGCTGCACCTGAAAACTGGCTCACATATGAACAGATTGTAGTTATTGAAAACACAGGCGATACAAGTTGCACTGTATACGGTTACGATATAAAGGACAACGGTAAAAACGGAATTTATATCAGCACTTCCTCAGGCGGCGAAATCGGAATTGCTCCCGGAAGCTCTGCAACAACAAGCTTCACTATTCTCTGCTCAGACATTGAACTCTCAACCGATGATGTAAAAGCTTTTGTTGACGATATGGAAATCAGCATTATTTATACAAACAGTCCTACTGAATATGCAGACGGTACATTGAGCGTTGAAGAAACCAAAACTGCCGTAATCACAAAGGATGCTGAATAAATGAACTTTTTTTCAAGAAACCGTACCCCTTCGGGACCTCCCGAGTTTATTATTGTCGGACTTGGTAATCCCGGCAAAAAATATGAGCTTACACGCCATAATGCAGGCTTTTTGTTTGCAGACCTTCTTGCGGATAAAAACAATGCAACAATAAGTAAAATTCAATTCAAATCCGTGACCGCCAACATAACCCTTGGCGGTCACAGGTGTTTGCTTATGAAGCCGCAGACCTTTATGAACAACAGCGGTGAAGCAGTGAAACAGGCAGCTGCATTTTATAAGATTCCGCCCGAAAACATTATTGTTGTTTTTGACGACATTTCTCTCCCATGCGGCAAATTGCGCATAAGACGCAAAGGTAGCGACGGAGGTCACAACGGAATAAAGAGCATCATTTATCTTCTTTGTTCAGATAAATTTCCGAGAATAAAACTCGGTGTCGGTGAAAAACCACATCCCGATTATGACCTTGCAGACTGGGTTCTGTCTTCGTTCAAAAAGCCCGAACTTGATTCATTAAGAGATGCCGCTGCAAACGCTTGCAAGGCTGTTGAAATGATGGTTCAAGGCAATACAGACGGAGCAATGAGTAATTACAACAGCTGATTATTTTGTCATTGAGACAATGCCGTTCATCATGCTTTCCATGCTTTTCATGCACTTGGCAACATTCTTTTTGCAAGCTTTCATACCGCTTTTAGACATCATTTTAGTGCTTGCAAAAGCTGCTGCCGTACCAACAGCAATGCCTATTCCGACACTCTTTGCCATCGTCATATTTTTTGATGATGTGAACATTTTATCCCTCCTGTCACAGGTATTCACAAATAGTTTAACCTGAGCAGGCAACAAAACAAATGTTAATATTTATTAAGGAAGTTATATAATGTCAACGTTAAATATAGTTCTTGTTGAGCCTCAGATTCCTCAGAACACAGGCAATATTGCAAGAACATGCGCCGCAACTGGTGCAAGACTGCATCTTGTTGAGCCGATGGGTTTTCGCGTCGATAACGCAAAACTTAAAAGAGCAGGCCTTGATTACTGGCATCTGCTCGATATAACATATTATGAGAATCTTGATGATTTTTTTGAAAAAAATAAAGACGGTAACTTCTTTTATTTTTCCACAAAAGCAACCAAAATATATTCTGAAGTGAATTATCCCGATAACTGCTATCTTGTTTTTGGCAAGGAAACAGCAGGTTTGCCCGAGGAACTTCTTTATGAGAATCCCGAAAACTGTGTCAGACTGCCAATGATAAATAACAGTTCTGCAAGAAGTCTTAATCTATCCAATTCCGTTGCGATTGGCGCCTATGAAGTGCTTCGTCAATGGAATTTTCCTGAATTACTTTGTAAAGGCAAACTTACAAAATTTGATTGGAGTGAATAAAAATGAAACCGTTAACCGCAGCGTACAAGGCTCTTGATTTTGTTCTCACTGCACAGTCAAAACACCTTACCGATAAGAAAAGTACCAAACCGCTTGAAAAAGGCAGATTTGACTGCACTCCGAGAGCAAAAAGCGAACTGTTTTCTCTCGGTTTTTCAAAAGAAAGTATTCTTCCCGATGATGTCAACAAAAAGAAATACTACATTGCGGGTTACGGTGAAAACAAGCCTGCCAAGGGTGTTCTTGATGCACCTCACACTCACGCAATATGGCTTGATGACCTTTCGGGTCACGGAGGAATAGTTATTGTTTCGCTTGACTGCGTCGGTCTTTTAAACAGCGATGTCAATATTCTCCGTTCAAGACTCAGCGAATTTTCAAAACTTTCGGGTTGCCGTTCAATCAATGTTGTCTGCACTCATAACCACGCAGGCATCGATACAATGGGAATCTGGGGTCCTCTGCCATTAAGCGGTAAAGACCCTAAATATATGGAACTTGTTTTCTCTCAAACAGTTAAAGCTGTCAAAAAAGCATATGCTTCAAGAAAAATCGGAAAACTCTGGCTGGGTAAAATTGAAGTTCCCGATATGCAGGAGGACATAAGAACCCCGATTGTTTATTCAAAAACTCTTACCCGTCTGCGTTTTGTTCCCGAAGACGGTTCAAAAGAAACCTACATAATCAATTTTGCATCACATTCCGAATCTCTTCAGGGATGCAATGAACTTGTAAGCGCAGACTTTCCTCATTATTTCAGAGAAAAAATCCGCGAAAAAACAGGTGCTGAAACCCTCTATTGCGTTGGTGCAATAGGAGGAATGATAAGCATGGATATTCCCAACGAAAAGGAAATCCGTGATAACGGCAGTGATTTTTCGCAGTCCACTGCAGATATCGGAAGAAAACTTGCGGACTATGCACTTTCGATTGAAAACGAAACTCTTCTTAAACCCAAAATCGGATTTATCCGTCAGGAAGTTTATTTCAAGGCAGAGAATCTTCTTCTTCTGATTGCCGCCAAAGCAGGCATACTCAAAGCCAAAGAATACCGAATGGTTGACAAATCAGGTTTTGCCATGAAATCTGAAATCAGCTATCTTGAAATAGATTCACTCAAAATTCTGATGCTTCCGTGTGAAATCTTCCCCGAGCTTGTTTACGGAGGATATCTCCCCGCAGAAGAATCGGCAACAGGATACGGTGCTGAAATAAACCCCGTACCTCTTTGTGAAATCGCAGGCGAAGATGTTATGATAATCGGTCTTGCAAATGATGAACTCGGTTATGTTCTTCCTCCGAACGATTTTATTCTTCATGACGAAACACCTTATTTTGAAAACGGACGTGACGTTCACAATCGCCGTCACTATGAAGAAACCAACTCTCTCGGACCCGAAACTGCCGTTACAATCGCTGAAACCGTTAAGGAAATTATTAATACAGTTGAAAAATCAAAAAATATATGATATTATATAGGATATAAACATACGAAAGGACTTGTTTCTATGAAATCATTAATCAGCATTATTCTTGCCACGACTGTTATTGCACTTTGTTTCTTCGGCTGCAAATCAAACATTCCCGAAGTACCCGCATCAACAAGCAGTGCCGATTTCTCATATGTCAACCCCTATGGACAGACAGCTCCCGACCCCGAAAACATTGAGCCTTCGGAAGGTCAGACTTTCCCCCTTGTTTATGTTGAAACAATCAATAATGTTGAAATCGTTCTCAGCGATTACTATGTTTACGGCAATTCCGTTGCAAAAATCAAAAATATTGTACTTGAAGACGACGGCATTTCAGTTAATGCAGACGGTTATGCAGAAGTTGAAGTAACCGCAATCGGTTCAAGAAAAGACGATATTAAAATCGGTTACATTGCTTATGATGCATACGGAAAAATCGTAAGAAATACTTATATGCTCGTTCCTCTCAAGGATGTCAAGGAAGGCGAAACCGTTACAAGACGCCGTTTTGATTTCCCCAGAGAAACCGTTAAAATCGTATTCATGGACTACGTTGAAGAATAATAATTATCATTACACCAAAGGCTTGTGCAGACATTCCGCACAAGCCTTTTTCAACATAATATCAATTTAAATTATATCTTTTTATTGTCAATGTTAACTCAATATGGTAAAATATAAAATCAGAAGAGTTCTTCAAGAAACTTACGGCGATAAAAACAGCTTGACTATACCGCAACGGTAAATATAAATTATATAAGGATAATAATATATGGGTATTATAGTAGGTGTCGGCGGCGGAAGAACCGACGATAATGAAATTCTTCCGGTTTTTGAGCATATAGTCAGTCTCTCTAAAAAGAAGAATCCGTCTTTTTTGTTCGTTCCTACAGCCGGATTTGACGACATAAACGGTGATGAGCATATTTTCAGACTGTTCATCGGTCTGGGATGCAGCGTTTCTGCACTTATGTTGACTGATAAATCACTTGGAAAAGAAGAAATTGAGAATAAGATTCTCTCAGCTGATATTGTTTATGCAGGCGGAGGCAACCTTAAGTTTCTTATGGACACATGGAAAGAAACCGGTGCCGATGAAATCTTCAAAAAGGCTTATGAAAAAGGTATTATTCTTTCCGGAGTCAGTTCTGGTTCAATGTGCTGGTTTTCAAGAGGCTATGACGACTGCGGTGAAAATCATGAGTTTATGTTTGTTGACTGTCTCGGTCTTCTTGACTATTGCAATTGTCCCCATTTTGAAAGCGACTATTGGCAGGTTTTTACCAATGCAGTTAAAACTCAGGATCTTTCAGGCATTGCAATTGATGACGGTGCTGCACTTGTTTTTGACAACGGAAAATATTACTGCATCAACGGAAATGACGGCGGAGATGTTTATTATTTTGACAGCAAAAACAACTTCAAAAAATCATTTTTTAATGAAATAATTTGACATATATATAATGTATATTATTATATATTTTATTACATATTAAATATAAGATGGCAAGTCCGGATTTCTTCGGATTTGCCGTCTTTTTTGTAATAAAAGAACTGAGCTTATCATAAATTATTTCAGAGGAGGAAATTTTTGAATTAATCTGAAAAACTTGCCAATACTATATATGCGGGTATTATAATTCACTTATCTTATATATTGAGTTTAATGCCCGTATTTTTCTGTTTTGGAATAATGTAACCATTTTTAACACTTTTGTAACCATTTGTAACTTTTTCTGTTTTACACAAATTTTTTCCCATATTCTGACATTTTCAAACAAACCTGTAAAGTTATTCGCCTTTCCACATGGAAATTTCTGTTAATTGTTTTGTGCAATTTCAACAAAAAACAATTTGAAAAAAATTTGACAAATTAAACTTTTGTCAATATAATGACACGCGTTGCACAAAAGGAAATCGAGGCTTACCCCAAATCACACAAAAAGGGACAAACCAAAAAACTACTAATGCGCAAAATAAGGAGAATTTTATGATTACCAATTCATTATCCGAGAGCAGTGCACCCCGTAAACTCAGCTTCAAGATTCTGACTGCTGTTATTACGGTTTTGTTCATCTGCTCAGTAACCTTCACAACTTTTGCAACAAATGCTGTTAACAAGGTTACGGTAACAGACGGAGAAAAATCAGTAAGCATATCGACCGCAGAAACAGACCCCTATAAAATCATCAAAGCAGCCGGATTTGAACTTGAAACAAATGACGATATCTGCACAAAGGATTTCAGTGCAAAATACGGCGGTACAATCATCATCGGAAACTCAGAATCTGACAGTATCATTGATACAGACAACCTTGCATTCGTATACGATGATAAAAGCGGAATCAGATCAGCAAAAAATATCTTTGACAGCATGAGTATTTTTGTCAAAAAAGCATTCAGTGTTAATATCTCTGCAGACGGCAAGAACAAAAGAGTTTTCATTGCAAAAGGCACTGTTGCCGATGCGCTTGAAAAAGCTGATATTTCCATTGATGAAAACGACATAGTTTCCCCCTCTCCTGACACAAAGCTCAACGGTTTCACAAAAATCAGAATAATCAGAGTGAAATACGATATCAAGAGCGTAATGCAGGAAATCCCCTTTGAAACAGAAACAATCAAAGATAACAACATGTTCGTTGACGAAGAAGAGATAATTTCAGAAGGCGTTAACGGTAAGAAATATGCATTCTTTACTGAAAAATATGTTGACGGTAAACTTGAAGAAACCGTTTTCTCAAGAGAAAAAATCATTGAAAAACCCGTTAACGAAGTGAAGAAGGTTGGCACAAAACAAAGAACTACTCTCGCTTCTTTCAAAAATAACGGTACAGCAATTTCAGATCTCGATGTTCCCGCAGAATTAAAGCTTGACAAAAACGGTGTTCCGGTTAACTATGAATACTGCATTTCAGGCAAGGCAACCGCTTATACAGGTGACCCTACAACCTCAACCGGCAGAAAACCTATGCCCGGTCACATTGCAGTTGACCCCAAAGAAATCCCTTACGGAACAGAACTTTATGTTGTTTCCGCAGACGGTTCATATGTTTACGGCTACTGCATTGCAGCCGATACAGGCGGATTTGTTAAAAAAGGAAACACCGATATAGACCTCTATATGGACAACGAGGAAATGTGCCGAAACTGGGGCAACAGAAACGTTAAAATCTACGTTCTCGGTTAATCACCAAAACAAAAAACAAGGAAACAAGGCTTGCAACACCTTGTTTCCTTTATTATTTAGCACAATGACGAAAAGCAATATCGTATTTTGTTGAAAATGATAACAAATCGTTGCTATAATATAAAAACAATATGACTTTTGTACATTGACATTTTATGCCCTCACAATTAAAATATATGCTATGAGAAAACTTGTGCTGAGTTACTTATAAGGCAAAACAGAGAACCGTGAATATACTATTATCTTTTACAGATAATAGTTAAAAAGGTTCTTTGAATATTACCTTATCCTGATGTTTTCAAAAATTCAATTTTGTCTATAGTCAATTTCAACAAAACAAAAAAAATTGAGTGCCCTCACTTTGGCCGACAAGCCGAATTATTCTTAAATGCACCAAAACTGAGGTTGAAAATGTTGACGAAGCAAAGTTTTATGATATAATATGTAATGTATTAACAAGAAATTTTCAGCGTGGGAGATATATAACTATGTATGTAAAAGACGTAACTGTTCAGAATCAGGTTGGACTTCATGCTCGTCCTGCAACATTCTTCATCCAGAAGGCTAACGAATTCAAGTCATCAATCTGGGTTGAAAAAGAAGAACGCAGAGTTAACGCAAAGAGCCTTCTCGGTGTGCTTTCTCTCGGTATCATGGGTGGTACAAACATCCGTGTTATCGCAGGCGGTCCCGACGAAGAACAGGCTGTCAATGAGCTCGTAAAGCTCGTTGAATCAGGCTTTGCAGAATAATTATAAGAACCTTAAAAAGCAACAGACCGGAAATTAATTTCCGGTCTGTTTTATTATATCACATTTTTCTTCGATTTTGAATTCATCAAAATATCTGTTTTCAAGAGGTATCCATTTTGATTTGAAGGTTTCAAGAGCCTGCATTCCGTTTCTTTCAAGAATACGGGAAAGACGAACATCGTAATCTGCTTTCACAAAAATCTTTAAATCATAGTTCAGTCTTATTTCAGGATGAAATGCATATGATCCTTCAATTATCGTGGGTTTATCGGGTAATATTTCTTTTGTTTCAGCGTATGTTCCGTTTTGACAACAGAATGCCCTGTAATCGAATTCAGAACCTTTTTCGAATCCCGATACCACTTCTGCATTAAACCGTTCATAATGCACATTTCCGCCCGTTTCTGACAGTCTTTTCTCTGTGCGCATATCAAACGGCAGAAAAAAATCATCCATATGTACAACCTGTGCATTGAATTTTTGGGCAATCTGCATGGCAAGAGTTGTTTTCCCCGAAGCACAATAACCGTCAATTCCTATAATTGCATTCGGTTTTACAGAAAGAATATTCCTGACTTTTTCAAATATAAGTTCCATAAAAAATCCTGTTTAAAAACCTCGGTCATTCAGACCGAGGTTTTTGTTGTTATTATTTGTTTTCTTCGCCTGCTGTGTCGTTAAATTCCTTAACTTCCGCTGCGATAGCCTTACGTCTTTCACGGAGTTCCATATACATTCTTTCTCTCTTTTCGCCCTGAAGGTCATAGAAAAGCTGAGGAATGATGCTGAGGATACCTGTAACAACAGGAAGAAGAGTACACATAAAGAAGAGAGCATAGCGTGCTTCAGGAGTCTGAGCGCCCTGATTCTTTGTGTTATCGTATCCGAATGCCTTGAAGAGAAGGGGCTGAACAACGTTCTTAACGCCGCCAACCATCTTGGTAACAAGACCTTTTGCAACGCCTGTCATACCTTCGGAACGGAAACCGTTCTTCCACTCGCCGTAGTCGATAGCTTCGTTTCGCATTTCTTCGGGAATAACCTTTCTGATACCCCAGAAGAACATCCAGATGGTTTCGCGAAGCATGAATGCGGGAATCATGACTGCGAGGCTTTCGTAACCCTTCTTGCCGCCGATGTTGATGAACTTACCTGCGGCATAAACGCCGAGCATCAGAACGCTGTCAACATGGGAACCTGCAATCCAAAGTGCTTTTGTTGAGAACTTTGAACGTGCCCAGGGAACGTATGAATAGGAAATGGGTGAAACAACCGCACCGGGAATACCAACGATTGTTGCCATCGATGCAAGGTTGAGAACTTCGATGTAGTAAAGGTTTGTGCCCGAGTTGAGGCTGAATGCGCCGAGGAACTCGGAAAGAGTGATGAGAAGAAGGGGTTTGTTGGTAACAACAGACTTGATGCCACCGAATACGCTGGGACGGTCAACAGTCTGCATAACTCTTTCTTTTGCAACGAATGCATAGAAGAGAGCGAAAAGTCCCGAAGCAACAGCAGTAATAACACCGCCGAGAACGAACATTCTGTTATAACCAGACTGATATGCGTCTGGGTTTGTTACCTGGAGAATATCATTTGCAGGGCTGTTGATATAAATATCAATCAAAAGACCCATAAGGATTTCGGGTGCCTTTTCAACGAAGCCCGAAAGAAGGTTTGCCGAGGTTATAAGCCTTGTTCGGTCAATAATATTCGGGGTTATTGTTGATGTCATGCCCTGACGGACAATCGAAATCAAAGACGTCGCAAGATTTGAGAAAATCTGAAGCAGCAGGTAAATCGCAAACCTCGGAATATTGGAACCGATACCTTCGGTGCCATAAAACATGGGAAGCGCCCAATAAACAACGGTAAGAAAAACACCGGGAATGGCGTATACTACAAGATACGGTTTGAATTTACCCCATCTTGTACGGGTTTTGTCAACGAGAGCTGCAAGGAAAAGGTCGTTGATAATATCCCATACAGTGATAACACCGTTGGTGACCGACTGAAGAACAAGGTCAATTTTGAGGATGTTCATTCTGAAAACGTCGTCATACTTACCGATATTGAAGCTCTGAGCAATATCATCGAGTATGTATGCAAAGGTTTCTTTGGAGCCGACATAACGCCTGTCTTTGGGGACTGCGCTCGGTGCCTTCTCCTCAACAACCCTGGCTGTTGATTCAGATGCCATATAATCTCTCCTTATCTTTATAAATTATCTATATAATATTAACATACACTTAACTGTTTTTCAATACTGCAATAATTTTTTATGAATATTACACAGTAAACACTCTCTGTTTTTGTTTATATAGCCGATACAAAAAAGGAGCAGGTGTAATAACCTGCTCCCTGATATTGATAATTCGAATTATACTTTGAAATTAACGGATTTGTCGCCTTTTTCATTCGAACCGAATTCATAATCCTTGCCGGGAAGAATTGCATTGAGAATAATGCCTACAAGTGCACCGACAGCAAGACCTGAAAGGCTGATTGTAACTGAACCGACAGGAATCTGAATTGCGCCTGCGTAGTTAACACCGATTGAGAGAACAAGAATAAGAGCTGCGATGATAACGTTTCTTGTGTTTTCAAAGTTAACCTTATTTTCAACAACGTTTCTTACTCCGACTGCGGAAATCATACCGTAAAGAACAAGCGATGCACCGCCGATTGTTGCGGTAGGCATAAGGCTTACAAGAGCAGCAAACTTGGGCGAGAATGAAACGAGAACAGCAAGATAAGCTGCTATTCTTACAACCTTGGGGTCAAACACCTTTGAGAGTGAAAGAACACCTGTGTTTTCACCGTAAGTTGTGTTTGCGGGTGCACCGAAGAGAGAAGCAAGGATTGTTGCAAGACCGTCGCCGAGAAGAGTTCTGTGAAGACCGGGGTCAGCAATATAGTTCTTCTTGCAAGTTGAGCTGATAGCCGAAATATCACCGATATGCTCAACCATGGTTGCAAGTGAGATAGGCATAATTGTAATAACTGCTGAGATAAGAAGGTTCTTATCAAAACCGCCTGCAAAAAGGCCGAAAACAGTATCCTTCATCTGGAAAGGAAGACCTACCCAGTCTGCCGCTTTGAATGCTTCAAGCTTTGCGGGGTCAAGAGTTTCCATAGCGCCCGTGAAGTGAAGGATAACCGCAACGAGCGATGAACCGAGAACACCGAGCATAATGGGGATAATCTTAATCATACCCTTGCCCCAGATATTGCAGATAATGATAATTGCAATTGCAACAACTGCAACAAGCCAGTTTGCCTGACAGTTACCGATAGCACTTGAAGAAAGTGTAAGACCGATTGCAATGATAATGGGACCTGTTACGATAGGCGGGAAGAACTTCATAACCTTCTTTGCGCCGAATGCCTTTATAAGAGCGGAAAGAACAAGATAGAGAACGCCCGCACATGCAACGCCGAAGCATGCATATGGAAGAAGACTGTAATCATTAATTGCGTTTCCTGCTTCATCAGTTCCGATAGCGGTGATTGCCGCATATCCGCCGATAAAAGCAAATGATGAACCGAGGAATGCGGGAACCTTACCTTTAGTAAGAAGATGGAAAAGAAGCGTACCGAGACCTGCGAAAAGAAGGGTTGCCGAAACGCTGAGACCTGTTAATGCAGGAACAAGAACCGTTGCTCCGAACATGGCAAACATATGCTGAACACCGAGAATACCCATTTGGGGATAACCAAGCTGTTTTGCATCATAGATGCCTTCGCCGACATCAAATTTTTTCTTTGACATTTTTTCAACCTCCATTTTTTCTTAATAAAACTCTAACACATTAAAAACGATTTGTAAAGCATTTTCCGACAAGGTTTTACTCAATTGTTTCATAAAGAACAAGTTCCGAGGAAAGCGATGACGGAATATAAACATCAATACCCTTTGACACAAACTCATAACCGTTCGCATTAAAGGTTGCCCCGCTGTTATCAAGGGTTATTTTATATGTCAGACCTGCGTTTATGCCCTTCGGAACAACATTAAATTTATCTGTTGATGCATTTGACATAGTGAACACTGTAATTGCGCCTTTTTTACCGTCGGAAGAAGATAATTCAAGAACGGAATAACCGTTTCCAAGCGTTTTTGCCGTTTCCGGAGTATGGTGATATATCTTCGAATCGGGAAGGATTTTTCTGATAAAATTCTTATAAATATCAACGCTGTGTCGGACAAAATCCATCTGAACAGGATTAATTTCAGCAGTTGCGGGAGAAACAACATTCAGTGACATATGACCAAGCATGCAGTTTCTCATATGGAAATCAACCGAGCCGAATTCATGACAGCCCATACCCGCAAAAAGACGGTCAACTCTTTCGGGCGGAAGCGCCATTGTCATGCCGTTTGTTACTGCAACGGAACGGGGAGCTTTCTGCCAATCGGATACCCATGTATGATTGAAATTTTTCATCATTCCGAGATCTGTTCTTGCACCGCCGCCTGCACAGTTTTCAAAAATCACTTCGGGGAAACGGCGTTTGAGATTCTGATACATGGCATAAACCGCCTGAATATGACGGATATTGGTACATTCACCGTTTCTCATTGTGAAATAATCTCTGAAAGAAACATTATGGTCAACACGAAGCAAATCAAGCTTATATTCGCTTATAATTCTTGCAAGCTCGTTTTCTGCCCATTCAGCAGCTTCGGGAATGCTCATATCAATAAGATTGTTGCTCTTGTTGCCGATTATTGTTCTGCTTCTCCATTCGGGATGCTTTTCATATATTTCGGTTTTGTTGCCGAGGTTTTCTATATCAACCCATAAGCCGAATTTCATACCCTTGGAATGGCAGTAATCCCTCACTTCAGATATTCCGTGGGGATATCTGTCGGGATTCGGAATATTTATTCCGTTATATTCGCCCCATTTGTTTTCTTCGTTCGGAGGACATTCCCATCCTGCATCAACAATGAAGATTTCCGCACCCATTTCGGCAAATTGGTCGATGAACGCCTTTGACGTTTCAACGGACATATCATGCTCCGCACCCATTCCTGCACCGACATAGCATTTTGACGGGTCTGCACACGGTGAATTGAGAACGGATTTTCTGATATGGCTGTGCATTTCATTGACGGCTTCATCAAGACCTCCCGATATCATGCCGACATGAACTTCGGGTGAAACAAAGGTTTCGTGCGGTTTAATCACAATCATCGGACTGTGAGATGTTATCTCTGCCTTGAACGCAAGGGAACTGAAATTTCTTTCTATAACGGCATTGAGGTCTGCCGTAAATCTGCATCCCCCGCTCCAGCCAATCTGATAGAAATACATTTTCCCCGTTATATTGTTACGGATAAAATACAGGGGATGACCGAACCTATCACGACAGAAACGGTAATTCACCGAATGAACACCCGGGGTCAGGTCATGCCATGCAAACTCACCCTCCCTGCCCCAGTTATCGTTGTCAAAATAACCGACGGAATAAAGCTTGCAAACATCATTCATAGCCGTAAACTGTGCTCTTTCCACGGTTTCAAGACCGCCCGATATGAGCGAAAGTCTGTTTAAATTCAGAGGCTTATCGGAAAGATTTTCGATTTCAATAAAACGGGTAAACATCTGCGTACCGTCAAGATTTGTGTGGACATTTATTTTTACAGGTTTTATTTCGCTTTCAAGAGTCAGAATTGCCTGAAGCGAATTTTCCGTTTCCAGTGCCTGAAAATCAACAAATTTCAAGCCGTAGTCAACACACTGACCGTCAATTTCAATATTGAATGCAGACGGCTCATGAAAATGCAGGGGGTTGAGTCTTGAAGGATAGTTCGAAAGAACATTAAGCGGATAACCCGAAGCATTGCTTCCCGATGCAAGAAGAACACCGTTTTCAAAAGTTTCCTCATAGACAGCAAGACCGCTTCTGTAGGAAAAAACGGGATTTTCACCCTGTTGATAATACACGTTAAAGTATCTGCTCATATTTCAATGCCTTTCATTTTTTGATAATTCAATATTAAAATCTTTTGCTGATTTTGTCAACAAAAAAGGACCGTTTCCGAAGAAACAGTCCTATATAAATCACCAATTATACATCTGCTCAGGATTCTTGAAGATATCCTCAAGTCTGTTAATAAAAGGAACAAGGTCACCGAAATCAAGAGCTCTGTGGTCAAAAACAAGGTCGATTGGCAATTCATTGCCGACAACAATAATATCCTTGCCGTTTTCATCCTGCTTTACAACAGGCTTCTTGTTAACGGCACCGATGCATGCAACAAAAACCTGGGGAGGAATGATTGAAAGAAGAGCAACTCTGCCGGGGATTCCTCTTGTAACCGAACCGATATTGGAAACGGTAACAGTACCCTGCTCGATATCGTACTTTGTAAGTCTGTCCTTTTCGGGAATGCTTTTATATGCTTTCTTTGCCTTGCCCGAAAGAGTCTTTACCTTATATTTACCGGTCTTTGAACCGATAAGACGCTGGAGAACGTTGATGATTCTGCCCTTCTTGAGCTTTTTGATTGTGTCATGCATTGAAACGGAGAACATAACCTCATTGAGGTCGGTGTTACCGATTCTTCTGCCGACATCAGCTATGTATTCTGTAAGCTCAACAAGATTCTTGTTACCGATATCGTGGAGGTTAATGGTCATCATTTCGCCGTTAGGAAGAATCCATGTCATCGAAACATGAATTTCATCAAATTCGCTGATTTTACCTCTTACAAGCTTACGGTTGAAATCAATATGCGCATTAAGGCAGGGAGCTGCCTTGAAACCTTCACAAAGTGCCTTAAGCATAATTGTGTTAACGGTAATTTTTACGGGGAATTTGCCCGAAGCATTAAGCTCCTTGACAACATCTAAAAATCTTGAAACTTCAGGTTCGTAAATATAAGAAATATGAGGAATGGTTTCCCAGCTTTCAGATGTCATATTCGCAACGATTTTGCGCTGTATACCGAAATGGGTTTCTTTTGTAATTTTCATTTTCAGTCCTCCTTAGACTTTATACGAAGAAATTTTACCATATTATTCAATCGTTATTTTTCTGTTTTAGAATTAATATAAATTTAATATTGTGCTTCACAAAAAGACATTATTGTGGTAAAATGATATGAATATTTTGTTTAAGGAATGACAGAATGAAAAAATTGTTTGTTTATTTAAAAGGCAGCAGGCTTCAATGTGTACTTGCTCCCCTGTTTAAAATGTTCGAGGCTATACTCGAGCTTTTTGTTCCTCTTGTTGTGGCTTCAATCATTGACAAGGGCATCGGAAATTCAGATGAAAACTATATCATAAAAATGTGTGCCGTACTTATTCTGCTCGGCGCAGTGGGTCTTGCATTCTCAATTACTGCACAGTATTTTTCCGCAAAAGCATCAACAGCTTTTGCAAAAAGACTCAGACACGTTCTTTTTGCACATATCGGCAGACTTTCCCACGAAAAGCTCGATAAAGTCGGCACAGCAACCCTCATCACCCGTATGACAAGCGATATGGACGGTGTACAAAGCGGTCTTAATCTTACTCTGCGACTGCTTCTCCGTTCTCCGTTTGTTGTTATCGGTGCAATGATTATGGCGTTTACGGTTGATGTGAAATCTGCTTTAACATTTGTTGTGGTTATCCCTGCACTTTCGGTTGTCGTTTTCGGCATAATGTTTTTCTGCATTCCCTTATACAAGAAAGTCCGTGCTGCGCTCGATAAGGTTCTCTGCACAGCACGAGAAAGTCTGACTGGCGCAAGAGTTATCAGAGCGTTCTGTAAAGAAGACGAACAGGTTGATGAATTCAAAGAACGTAACAACGCTCTGACCCTTATTCAGGAGTATACGGGCAGAATTTCAGCTCTGATGAACCCTCTCACCTGTGTTATCATCAACATCGGTATCGCCGTTCTCATTTATGTCGGTGCAATCCGCGTTGAAACGGGAATAATCACACAGGGTGCAGTTGTTGCTCTCTATAACTATATGTCGCAGATTCTCGTTGAACTTGTAAAATTCGCAAGCCTTATTATTACCGTTACAAAATCCGTTGCCTGTGCAGGCAGAATAAGCTCCGTTCTTGAACTTGAAACAGAAGACGCTCACAAGGGCAATTCTCACATTAAGGATAATACCGAAAACATCGTTGAATTCAGAAATGTTTCTTTTGCATATTCGGGTTCAGGCGAAAACTCACTTGAAAACATCTCTTTCTCTGTTAAAAGAGGCGAAACAGTCGGCATAATCGGCTCGACGGGTTCTGGCAAAACAACGCTCATCAATCTCATTCCCGCTTTTTACAGAGCAACTTCGGGTCAGGTTTTTGTCGGCGGTTCGGATGTGAACGAAATTCCTCTTGAAGAACTCCGTGAAAAAATTGCAGTTGTTCCGCAAAAATCCGTTCTTTTCAAAGGGACTGTCAGAAGCAATATGCTCTGGGGCAATCCCGATGCAACCGACGAAGAAATTTTTCATGCATTAAAACTCGCTCAGGCTTCAGATTTCATTAAAGAAAAGCAGGGTCTTGACACTCCCGTTGAACAGGGAGGCAGAAATTTCTCCGGCGGACAGAAGCAGAGACTATCTGTTGCCCGTGCACTTATCAAAAATGCAGACATCCTTATCCTTGATGACAGTTCAAGTGCGCTTGACTATGCAACGGATGCCGCAATGCGCCGTGCAATAGCCGAAAATCAAGGCAACACGGCTGTTTTCATTGTTTCACAGAGAACATCTTCAATCATGCACGCAGACAAAATAATCGTTCTCGATGACGGAATTGCCGAAGTCGGTATGCACAAGGAACTCCTTGAAAACAACGCTGTTTACAGAGAAATCCATCTCTCACAGTTTGACGGGGAGGAAAGCGCATGAAAAAGAAAATGAACAAAGGCACAGTCAAAAAAGTGCTTTTCTATGTAGGCAGATATAAAATACATCTGTTTGTTTCAATAATTCTTGCGGCGGCAAGCGTTGCATCAAGTCTCTATATTCCCGTACTTGCAGGCAAGGCGATTGATGAAATAGTCGCACCCGGCAAAGTCAATTTTGATGCACTTCTGCCCTTACTTTATAAAATCGGTATTCTTGCTCTCGCAACAGGTCTTGCACAGTGGATAATGAATACTCTCAACAACAGAATAACCTTCCGTGTTGTCAGAGATATCCGCAATGCCGCCATGAAAAAAATCCAGATTTTACCGCTCAGTTACATTGACTCAAAACCGACGGGAGACACCGTCAGCCGAATTATTTCCGATGCCGACCAGTTTGCAGACGGACTTCTTATGGGCTTCACACAGCTTTTTACGGGCGTTATAACAATTCTCGGCACACTCGGATTCATGCTTTCAATAAACTATAAGATAGCAATAGTTGTTGTCATCCTCACTCCTCTCTCGCTTTTCGTTGCGCGTTTTATCGCCAAAAGAACTTTTTCGATGTTTCAGATTCAGTCAAAAACAAGAGGTGAACAAACAGCGTTTATTGAAGAAAATGTAGGCAACGGAAAACTTGTCACCGCATTTTCAAGAGAAGAAAAGGCACTTGAAGAGTTCGATGAAATAAATGAAAGATATGAAAAATATTCATGCAAGGCAATTTTCTTTTCGTCACTCACCAATCCTTCAACCCGTTTTGTAAACAGCGTTGTTTATGCAGCGGTGGGGCTTACCGGTGCGTTGGCAGCGGTTAACGGTGCAATAACAGTCGGCGGTCTTTCGTGTTTCTTAAGTTACGCAAATCAATATACAAAGCCCTTCAATGAAATTTCGGGCGTTATCGCAGAGCTTCAGAATGCTCTTGCATGTGCTGAAAGACTTTTTGAACTTGTCGAACAGAAGCCTCAGACTCCCGACAAAGAAAATGCTCATGTTTTCGAAAACATTAACGGCAATGTTGCACTTGAAAACATTGCATTTTCATATTCAAAAGAAAAAGAACTTATCAAAAATCTGAACCTTGATGTTGAAAGCGGCAACAGAGTTGCAATAGTCGGTCCTACAGGGTGCGGAAAAACAACTCTCATCAATCTTCTCATGAGATTTTATGATGTTGACGAAGGAAAAATCAGTGTTGACGGAGTTGAAATCAATTCCGCAACAAGAGAAAGCCTCCGAAAAAGCTACGGCATGGTTTTGCAGGATACATGGCTGAAAGAAGGAACTGTCCGAGAAAACATTGCAATGGGCAAACCCGATGCAACCGACGAAGAAATCATCGCCGCCGCAAAGGCATCCCATGCGCACAGTTTCATAAAACGACTGCCGAACGGCTATGACACCGTTATTTCCGATGAAGCATCGGGACTTTCACAGGGTCAGAAACAGCTTCTCTGCATCGCAAGAGTCATGCTTTGTCTGCCGCCAATGCTTATTCTTGACGAAGCGACTTCTTCAATCGACACAAGAACGGAAATCCGCATTCAGAAAGCGTTTTCAACAATGATGGAAGGAAGAACAAGCTTTATTGTCGCCCACAGACTTTCAACCATCAAAAACGCAGATGTTATTCTCGTCATGAAAAACGGAAATATCGTTGAACAAGGCAGTCATTCAGAGTTGATTGAAAAGCAAGGTTTTTACTATGAACTTTATAACAGCAGAACGGATGCAACTGCATAAAAGTAAGGGGTTGAGCAATCAGCCCCTTTTTTCTGTCTTAAAATAAACATTGACAAAATCGCTTTAATATGATAATGTAATAACACAATAATAAAATAAAGGAGTTCCGATTATGAAAAAGATTCTCGCATTGATTCTCGCAGGACTTATGCTCTTCTCATTTGCTGCATGCGGCGGCAATACAGACACAGAAACAACTACACAGGCATCAGGCGAAACAACAGAAGCTGTTAATAACGAAGAAACAAAAACTGTTGTTGTCGGTTACACAATTTATGAACCCATGAACTTCATTGAAAACGGCGAGCTCGTAGGTTTCGATACCGAACTTGCAAAAGAAGTTTTCGGTAACCTCGGTTACGAAGTTATCTTCCAGGAAATCGAATGGAGCAGCAAATATACAGACCTCGATTCAGGCACAATCGACTGCGTATGGAACGGTTTCACAGCTAACACAGCTGACGATGACGGCGTTCTCCGTTCAGAAAAAGTTGACTTCTCATATAACTACATGGAAAACCGTCAGGTTGTCGTTGTAAAGGCTGATTCAGGCATCGCAACAGCAGCTGATCTCAACGGTAAGTTCGGCGTTGCAGAAAGCGGTTCTGCAGGCGAAGCTTATGCAAAGGGCTTTGAAGGTGCAGCATTCAAGGGCTTCATCAAGCAGACTGAATGCCTCACAGAAATCAGCGCAGGCACTGCAGATTTCGCAGTTGTTGACGCACAGCTTGCAAAGAGCTACGTTGGTAAAGGTGACTATGCTAACCTTGCAATCGTTGAAGAACTTTCAAGTGATGTTGAATTCTATGCAATCGGCTTCAAGAAAGGCAGCGAACTTACAGCTAATGTTAATGCACAGCTCGAAGCTCTTGCAGCAGACGGCACAATCACTGCTCTTGCAGAAAAATACGGCGTTGTTAACACAGCTATCACAGATTTCTCCGACCAGAAATAATTTATTTAAAGATATAATAATTGGAGTTTTAACATGTCCTTTTTAGAAGTCACGGCTTTTTTGTTCGACGGCTTTAAAATATCTTTGCTTATCTTTGCGGTGACGCTGCTTTGCGGCGCACCGCTTGGTTTGCCTATTGCCTTTTGTTCGATGAGCCGATTTAAAATTGTCAAATCAATATCAAAGGTTGTTGTCTGGATTGTCAGAGGCATTCCTCTCATGCTTCAGATATTCATCATTTACTATGTGCCCGGTCTTTTGTTCCATTACCAGCTTTTCGGACAGATTGACCGCTATATGTTCATTGAATACGGCATTGCCGATGCGGGCAGAATAACAGCCGTTCTCATTGCATTCACAATCAACTATGCATGCTATTTTTCCGAAATATACAGAGGCGGTATCGAGAGCATTTCAAAAGGTCAGTATGAGGCGGGATATGTTCTCGGTCTCACCAAATCCCAGATATTCAGAAAAATCATTCTCAAGCAGGTTATTCAGCGCATTGTTCCCCCTATGTCAAACGAAATTATTACCCTCATAAAAGATACCGCCCTTGCAAACTGCATTATGGTATGCGAGATAATCAAGCAAGCAAAGGAACTTGCCGCTACGAAGGCTTTGATTTGGCCTCTGTTTTATACAGGTGTGTTCTATTTGCTGTTTGTTGGCGTTTTGACCTTGCTTTTCGGCAGGATTGAGAAGAAACTTGACTATTTCAGGAGTTAGCTATGGCTGTATTAGAGGTTAATAACATTTTTAAGAGCTTCGGTAAGTATGAGGTGCTGAAGGGCATTAGCTTTTCCCTTGAGGAGGGAGAGGTACTCGCCATGATAGGCTCATCCGGAAGCGGAAAGACAACGCTTCTGCGCTGTCTTAATTTCCTTGAACGCCCCGACAAAGGCACTATTGCGGTAAATGGAAAATTGCTTTTTGACGGCGAGAGCGCCGAGAAAATGACCGAAGAACAGATCAGACAGAACAGACTGCATTTCGGACTCGTTTTTCAGAACTTTAACCTTTTTCCGCAGTACAGCGTGATTGAAAACATCTCTCTTGCCCCTAAGCTTTTACAGATCGGTACCGAGGAAGAGATTGAGCAAAAGGCCTTAGCTCTCATAGAAAGAGTTGGACTTTCGGATAAAAAGGATTATTACCCTTGGCAACTTTCCGGCGGTCAGCAGCAACGTGTGG
>CALAQQ010000090.1 GCA_937888485.1 uncultured Clostridia bacterium | reverse complement strand
CATGCGCATGCAAAATCTTCATATGAATATGGACAATATTGTTGAAGTTTTGCTAACATAGCTGCTTTAGCTTGTTGATAATAAGAAGTTGATCTATATAAACCAATATTAAATTCAGGACTTGATGTTGGTTTTCTAACTTCTAAAGTTCCGGCTGTATCATATTCATCAAAACCTGCAGGACGATTTTTCTCTAATTCTTTTTGTCTTGTTAAAAGTTGATGAATTGTTGGAGCTGTATCTTTGCTTACGAAAGCGATGTCTTCAGGTTTAACTTCTGAAGAATTGTTTGGTAAGAAACTTTCTTTTCTAAAGCACCATAATCAATCATAATATCTTGTAAATGATTAAATGAATCTTCTGTTAACATAGTAGTTTCATTCCATGTGTCTTGCTTTCTATATCTTTCAATAGAATTAGCTAAATCAGTTATAGACATATCTGGAAATTCTTCTTGACAATCATTTACGTTTTCACACTCTTCTTTAACACATTCACTTCCATCCCATACAGGTTTATCTGCAGGACAGACACAGGTACATGTTTCTTCATCTAATATCAAGCCATCTTCACCACATCCGATATTTTTTAAAGCACAGGAGCATTTACCGTCAACACATAAATTTTGTCCGATACATGCTTCTGATTCAACAAACTTTCCGTTTTGACAAATGTAAACAGCTGTATCATCGTCAAGATTACATGCTTTTTCACCTTCACCCAAATGGTTTATACAATAATCACACCGTTTATTTTTATTATTCCACTTTGGTGAATACATAAAGATATCCCATGTTCTTCATCGGACAAATCAAACATACCGTTATCTTCTGCAATAAATTCTCCGTCAGGGGTGATAAGCAGACTGAAATGCGGTTTCGGGATATGTTCAAATTCTTTTTCGGGTTTATTGTGAGGCTTGGGAGGCATTGCTATATCCCTCATTGCCGAGATGTTTTGCTGTTCGATATTTTTATGCGTGAGTGTGATAACCGTACCAAGAATTACGCCGAGCATAACGGTTACGGTTACCATAAAAATACATATAAACTTTATTCTCAGCTTTTTAAGCATTTATTTAACCTCCAGATGATAACCGAGCCGTCTTATGGCTTCGATGCTTATATCCGAGCCGATGCTGCGAAGCTTTTTACGGAGAAATCCGATATAAACCTCAACGTGGTTTTCAACAGCATTCGAGTCATATCCCCATACTCTTGCAAGCAAAGCTTCCTTTGAAAGATTACGGTCTTTTGACTGCATAAGCAGACGCATAACATCAAATTCCTTTGCAGAAAGACGAACGGATTTTTCGCCGCAGATAAGTTTGCCTGACGAAAGGTCAAGCGAGGTGTTACCGAAAACAAGCTCGTCAACCTGATTTCCCTGACGGCGGAGCAATGCGTTTATGCAGGCGAGAAGCTCCGCAGTATAAAAAGGTTTTGTTAAATAATAATCCGCACCGCTGTTAAGTCCTTTAATTCTGTCCTCAACTTCTGATTTTGCCGTAAGCATAAGAATCGGTGTTGAGCATCTTTGTGAACGCACCTGTCTTGCAACCTCATAGCCATCCATTTTCGGCATCATCACATCAAGTATCAGCAAATCATATATTCCGAGTTCTGCATATTCCTTGCCCGTTTCGCCGTCATAAACTGCTTCAACCTCAAAGCCTTTGCCTTCAAGAAGCGTTTTCAGCGAATCGGCAAGGATTTTTTCATCTTCAATTATAAGTATTTTCATCATTTTCACCTGCCCGATTATTATAATATCTCTGTTTGCTGAAATAAAGCTGAAAAAGAATTTGTTTACATTTCTTTTACAATGTTGAACCCGTATTTTCAGTTTGAATTCAGTTTCAGGTGATATGATTACGGCATACAAAAGAGGTGATAAAAACTTGAATCTTCGTCACGAATGGAAACATTTAATCAATTATGGGGATATGATTGTGCTGCGGAAAAGGCTGAGTGCTGTTATGAAAACGGATGAAAACGCCGTTGACGGCAGATATTTTATCCGAAGCCTTTATTTTGACACTCCTGCCGATACCGCATTGAGGGAAAAGATTGACGGAATAAGCCGCCGTGAAAAATTCAGAATCAGATACTATAATTTTGACACAACGGTTATTCATCTTGAAAAAAAGAGTAAGACTGCAGGACTCTGCAGCAAAAAAGGTGCGGATTTAACAAAAGAACAGGTTCAGAAAATTATTGACGGTGACATTGGTTGGATGAAAGACTCCGAAGATGAACTCATCCGTGAGCTTTATCAGAAAATGACCGTTCAACAGTTGAAACCGAAAACAATTGTTGACTATTGGAGAGAACCGTTTGTTTATCCTGCAGGCAATGTGCGGATTACCCTTGATTATGAAATCAAAACGGGTCTTGCTTCAAAAGAATTTTTCAGCAAAGACTGTCCGACGGTTCCGATTCCTGATAACCCGATAATCTTAGAGGTCAAATGGGATGAATTTTTACCAATGGTTATCAGAAATGCAATACAAATCGGCGACAGACGGACTTCGGCATTTTCCAAATACGCAATCAGCAGAATTTATGACTAAAAGGAGATTAATACAATGAATTTTTCAGACATTTTTAAATCAAGTTTTATCGAAAACATTGCAAGCGTAAGTATGCTTGATATGGCAATAGCAATGGCGCTTGCATTTCTTATCGGAATTTTTATTTTCTTTGTTTATAAAAAGACGTTCAGCGGCGTTATGTATTCATCAAGCTTCGGTGTTACACTCGTTGCACTGACTATGATTACAACTCTTGTTATTCTTGCCGTTACAAGCAACGTTGTTCTTTCACTCGGTATGGTCGGTGCTCTTTCGATTGTCCGTTTCAGAACCGCAATCAAAGAACCGCTTGATATTGCTTTCCTTTTCTGGGCAATCGCAGTCGGCATTGTTCTTGCCGCAGGTATGATTCCTCTTGCGGTTATCGGAAGTATTGTTATCGGCGTTGTTCTTCTTGTTTTTGTAAACAGAAAATCGCATTTTAATCCCTATCTTATTGTTATAAACTGCGATTCACACGCAAGCGAAGAAAACGCAAAGAATTACCTTAAAGACAAAGTCAACAAATGCACAATAAAGAGCAAAACTGCACAAAGCGGCTCTGTTGAGCTGACTCTTGAAATCCGTCTTAAGGATGATAACACCGATTTCATCAATGAGCTTTCGGCAATGAACGGCATCAACAGCGCTGTTCTTGTAAGCTATAACGGCGATTACATGGGTTGAGGTGAGCAATATGTCAACCCATAAGCATATTGATAAAATCTGCTGCGTTGCCGTTGCATTGGCTCTTGTTATAACCGTTTTATTTGTGAACGGAAAGTCACTCGGAATTGTTTCCGCAGGCAAGTCATTGGGCTATGAAAGCCGACTTTTTGCAACCGACAGAGTTCATACGCTTGACATAGTTATGAACGATTGGGAAGGCTTCATTGAAACCTGCGAAAATGAAGAATATTCAATGTGTTCCGTTGTTATTGACGGCGAAAACTATTCCAATATCGGCATAAGAGCCAAGGGAAACACTTCATTGAGCAATGTTTCACAGATGGACAGTAACAGATACAGCTTCAAGCTTGAATTTGACCAGTATGACAACACCAAAAGCTACTACGGTCTTGATAAAATAAGCCTTAACAATATCATTCAGGATAACACCTATATGAAGGATTATCTTGTTTACAGAATGATGGGCGAATTCGGTGTTGCTGCACCTCTTTGCAGCTATGTTTATATAACCGTCAACGGTGAGGATTTCGGACTTTATCTTGCTGTTGAATCGATAGAAGAATCGTTCCTGCAAAGAAACTACGGCAACGATTACGGTGAGCTTTATAAGCCCGACAGCATGAGCTTCGGCGGCGGAAGAGGTAACGGAAAAGATTTTGATTTTTCAGAGTTTGAAAACAACGAAGAAAATGCAGAAAACAACCGCAACAATCAGATGCCGACTCCTCCCGAAGGCTTTGGCGGCAGAGGTCAAAGACCGTTTGATAACGGCGAAAATCCTTTTGAAAACGGTGAAATGCCGGACTTTTCACAGATGCCGGATATGTCACAAATCCCTGAAATGCCCGAAAACTTTGAAAACAGAGATTTTGCCGACAGAGGCGAAAAAGACGGTATGGGCGGTAAAGGTAGCGATGATGTGAAGCTCAAATATATCGACGATTCATTTGAGAGCTACTCCAATATCTTTGATAACGCCAAAACAGATATAACCGATGCCGATAAAACCCGTCTGATCGAATCTCTCAAAAAATTAAGCAACGGTGAAAATATTGAATCTGTTGTTGATATTGAGCAGGTCATAAAATATTTTGTTGTCCATAATTTTGTTGTCAACGGCGACAGTTATACGGGCAGTATGATTCATAACTATTATCTCTATGAAAAAGACGGCATTATGTCCATGCTTCCGTGGGACTACAATCTCGCATTTGGAACGTTTCAGTCATCCGATGCAACAAGTACGGTCAATTACGCAATAGATTCTCCCGTTTCGGGCAGCGATATCAGCGAAAGACCGATGATTGCATGGATTTTTGAAAACGAAGAATACACAAATCTTTATCATGAATATTTCACACAATTTATATCGGAATTTTTCGATAACGGCAAAGTCGAAAAGATAATTGACGATACCGTAGAAATAATTTCTCCCTATGTTGAGAAAGACCCCACGAAGTTTTGCGATTATGACAGCTTCGTGCTCGGCGCATCAACCTTGAAAAAGTTCTGTATGCTTCGTGCTGAAAGCGTAAGCAGACAGCTCAACGGAACTATTTCCTCCACAAACTCACAAAGTTCTCTCTCCTCTTTGGTTGATGCGTCGGGTATTAATATATCGGATATGGGCTCGATGTCAATGGGCGGCAAAGGCGGTATGCCCGGCGGCGAAAGACTACAGAAAAACCCAAATCGACAAACCGAAACAACAGAACCTGCCGAGGAAATAACAAGCATTCCGAACGAAGATGTTCCAACAACTCAACCGCAACCTCCCGAAACAAACGGAGATTTTCCTGAATTCAACGGTGAGTTGTCTCCAAATTTCAACGGTCAGATGCCCGAATTACTCGAAGATTTTTCACAATCTAACGAGCAAAAACCTCCGATGAACGGTGAAACACCAAACTTCAACGGTGAATTACTATTGTCCCAATCAAACGGAATTAAATAAAACTGATTTATGCAAAAATCAATTAAAGCAAAATCTCATCGAACAGAGATTTCTGCTCAATGAGATTTTTGTATTGTAATCATTTCATCTATACTTCAAATATTCAACAAACCGTTTCACAGCAAGTGAGGCGGTTTTCTTATCTCTTAAAGCAAGTCCGATGTTTCTGTAAGCAGGCACATCAAGTTCTTTAGCAATAATCCTGTACGGTACACGTTTCAAAATCAATTCAGGGAGTATTGCTATGCCAAGTCCGCTTTCCACCATAGACATTACAGCATAGTCATCCCAAGTTGTAAACTTAACATTTGGTTTCAAATTGTTGTGTTCAAATATTTCAGAAATTTCAGCTTTTGCCCCTTTTTCAAGAAGCATAAATGGCTCATCACAAAGGGCAGTTACGGGAAATTTTTCACAGTTCTTAAGCGGATGATTTTCAGGGATAATTGCCATCAGTTTATCTTCTTCTAAAAAGATTGTATCAAAATCAGTGTGTGTCGGCAGTCTTAAAAAGCCGCAATCAACTCTTCCGGTATGAATCCACTCTTCAATTTCGGTATAATCTCCGAGCAAAAGCTCGTAATCAATGTTCGGGTAGTCCTTTTGAAACTCCTTTATGATGTTCGGCAACCAATGGGTAGCCACACTTGAAAATGTACCAATGCGGATAAGACCTGATTGCAGACCATTCAGTTCATCTACCTGCATTTTCAGTTTATCAAAATCCGCACAAAGATTTTGTGTGTAGGGTAACAGTTTCAAACCATCACTTGTAGGCTTAACTCCGTTTTTGCTTCGTTCAAGAAGTGTTACGCTCCATTCCTTTTCAAGGTCGGCTATCATTCTGCTTATGCCCGATTGTGTATAGTTTAATATTTCTGCAGCCTTTGTAAAACTGCCGTATTCTACTGTTTTTACAAAGGAGAGATATTTTTGTAAGTTCATATCCATAGCATTACCTATTCCGAATTATGATTTATAGCATTACAAATATTCGCTTTTGTTATGTCTTGTATTATGATATGCTATTTTTACTCCAAATGCAAGAGGTGTGCCATGAATAATAATTCCTTTTTCAAATACTTACTTGCTTTGTTACTGTTTGGGTCAAACGGCATTGTAGCAAGTTATATAGATTTAAGCAGTCTGCAAATAGTTCTGCTTCGTACTTGTATAGGCAGCATTCTTCTTATTGCTTTGTTTTTTATAACAGGAGGTAAACCTACTTTTCATAAGCATAAAAAGCAACTCGTTTTTCTTGCTGTATCCGGTATTGCAATGGGCGCAAGTTGGATGTTCCTTTATGAAGCTTATGCACGAATCGGTGTAAGCATAGCATCACTTTTGTACTATTGCGGTCCGGTTATAGTAATGGCTTTGTCCCCGCTGTTATTTAAAGAAAAAATTACTGCAAATAAAGCTGTCGGCTTTCTTGCAGTAATTATCGGTGTAATACTTATAAATACAAATTCTTTCAATGGTAAAGGTGATGCGTTCGGTATCATCTGCGGACTGCTTTCTGCTGTTATGTATGCGTTTATGGTCATCTGCAATAAAAAAGCAAGGGACATTGTCGGTCTTGAAAACTCAACACTACAGCTTACAATAGCGTTTTTAACTGTTGCTTTATTCGTAGGCTTAAAGCAAGGATATACAATGGAAATAGCACCTAAAAGCATATTACCGATATTTATACTCGGACTACTTAATACAGGTGTGGGATGTTACTTGTATTTTTCGTCTATCGGAAAATTAAAAGTACAAACTGTTGCCATCTGTGGATATTTAGAACCGTTGTCAGCGGTAATCTTTTCAGTTATATTTTTAAAAGAAATTATGTTACCTTTACAGGTTTTAGGTGCCGTGTTCGTTATCGGCGGAGCAATGTTTGCTGAACTGTCAAAAAAACACAGCATATCACGGTGATTCATACCAAGTAGCTAAATCATCACTGAAAGCCACCGCAAGAGAAGCGCCAAAAAGATAATTATCCTCGTTATCGCCGTGATAAAACATAGCGTATTTATACGGTGAAATACTGCTTGTATCAATAACAAAACCTGCAGTAATTCTATCCTTTGCCCAAGGTTTATTCTGTTGATTCAGATAAAGAGTTGTGATATTTTCAAAACTTTTGAAATCCTTCGTTGACATAATATTTATGCCGTTGTCAGGAGAATTAAAGATCAGATATTCACCGTTTTCTTTTATAACACAAACGTTTTCACCGCATTCGGTGAAACCTTGAAATTCCCAATTAATCAAATCGTTCGACGTGCTGAAAGATACGCCGTTTTGCTTGAAAAAGCAGATGAATTTATTGCTGTCATCAAGGAGATAAGGGTCAATCATTCTGCCCATATCACATTCGGAAATATCACCCTTGACTTTCAGCAAAACGGGTTTTTCCCAATTCTGCAAATCTTTGCTTTTCATTGTAAAGATTCTTGAATTTTCGTTGCCGTAAATCTGACCGTCTTTTCTCGGATAGGTTTGCAGACAAAGATAATATTCACCGTTATACATGATAACATTACCCGGAGAGGAATAATTCTTAAGATTATCCTTTTCTGTGAGGACTTCGGGTTTACTCCAATTTATAAAATCCGTGCTTTTGCTAACGGCAACATAAAAATACTGTCTGTCCTCTGCGTTTTCAACCAATGTGAAAAACAAATATATCACACCGTTTTCTATGTAAGCCGCAGGGTCACGGTATGAATATTTTTTGTTTTGTTCAAATATCAGCACAAGAGTTCACCTCAATCGGTCGGATTATTTCATTTGGTTTTTTATTGCTTTGTGATTAAATATTATAACAAATTAATCAGTATCAAACAAGCTACAAATAAAAAGTTGCATTCAGTTATTGAGAAAACTGTTTCAGTAATGTATACTGAAAACTGCAGACAGTAAGAAAGAATATTTGGGGTGTTGAAATGAAAAATAATGACATAAATATTCGTGACCCGTTTGTTCTGTATGAGAATGGAAAATATTATATGTACGGTACAAGAGCAAATAATTTTGGCAAAAATACAGGCGGTTTTGACGTTTATGTTTCTGAAGATCTTGAAAACTGGAGTGAGCCCATTGAGTGTTTTGATTCTGAAAAACATAATCTGAATTATCATGTTAACTGGGCACCTGAAGTGCATAAGTACAAGGATACATATTATATGTTTGCTACTTTCACAAGAGAAAGCAACAGCTTGAGAGGCACTTTTATTCTCAAAGCAGACAGACCGCTTGGTCCGTTTGTTCCACATAGCAACGGTGCCGCAACTCCCGAAGATTGGGAGTGCCTCGACGGCACGCTTTACATAAACCGTGACGGCAAGCCTTATATCGTTTTCTGCCATGAACACACTCAGATTATTGACGGCACAATCTGTTATGCTCCTTTGAGTGATGACCTGAAAGAAAGAACAGGCGAAGCGGTAACTCTGTTTAAAGCGTCAGAACCGTATTGGGCAGATAAAAGCAAAGATGAAAATGAACACAGAATAACCGACGGTCCTTTTATGTACCGCACAAAAACCGATGAGCTTTTGATGTTATGGTCAACCTTTATCAAAGGCAAATATGCCGAATGTCTTGTGAGATTCGATGGCGGAGAAATCGGCACAGCCTTCACTCATCTCGAACCTCTTATTGATGATGACGGCGGACACGGTATGATTTTTGTCGATGAAAATAATCTTTATCTTACATTTCATTCCCCGAATAAGTCAGGATTTGAAAAACCCCGTTTTGTTGAAATAGAGGATGTGGGATATACCGTTTCGGTTAAATAAGTAATAGGTATAAGATAAGCAGGTAACATCCTTGCGTGGTGTTACCTGCTTAATTTTATCTCATATCTGACAACGTAGTATAATCTGTATTGTTTCGCAGAAACTCTTCCATCTTACCGCTGAGCAGTAATCTTACATAACTCTTTGGTTCATTATAGATGAGAAAGTCGAGTTCCGATACTTCGTACATATTGTTTGCATATTCGTTTTCAACTGCATCGCAGTCGATTGACACCATAGAACCATCGGTGAGTTTGACTTCAACGCAGGCGGTATCGATATTAAATTCACAAGAAATAATGTTATTATTCATAAGTAAAAAACTCCTTTTGTTTGTTTGAAAAAAGTAGGAAAAGTAGAGCCTGAAATCGTTGATATATAAGGGTTTAAAAGTGCGGTAATCGAGGGGTACGTATAGTTTGACCTATTACCCCGATTTTGAGGTTACTTTTTCCACATAACGAACTTTAAGGTTGCAAAAA
>CALAQQ010000089.1 GCA_937888485.1 uncultured Clostridia bacterium | reverse complement strand
CCATGCCGTAAAGAATCTCACAACCGCTGAGGGCGGTGCGGCAACATGGAAAACCCTTGACGGCATTGACGACGATGAGCTTTATAATCTCTATATGCTTTACAGCCTTCACGGTCAGTCAAAGGATGCTCTTGCCAAAACTCAGGCAGGTGCATGGGAATATGATATTGTCGGTCCGTGGTACAAATGCAATATGACCGACATAACCGCTGCAATCGGACTCAAACAACTTGAAAGATATCCTTCTCTTCTCGAAAGAAGAAAGGAAATTATTGCGAAATATGATGATATGTGCGATTCACTCAACATAATTCATCTTGACCATTACGGTGAAAATCACTCGGGTTCGGGTCATCTTTATATAACAAGAATCCCCGGCATAACCGAGGAAACAAGAAACGAAATCATAATCGAAATGTCTGAAAGAGGAATTGCCTGTAATGTTCACTATAAGCCCCTGCCGATGATGACGGCATATAAAAATCTCGGTTATGATATTGCGGATTTCCCCAACGCACACAATCTTTTCAAAAACGAAATTACCCTTCCCCTGCACACAAAGCTTTCCGATGATGATATAAAAGCCGTCTGTGAAAGCTTTTCTGAAGTTATCAAAAAATACATCTGAGGAATTTATTTATGGTATTGCGGAAATGGAATGAACTTCCCTCTGAAATGCAGATACCCGAAGTTAAAGAATACTACGATATTCTGCAAAAAAGAAAACTGAGCCTTGTTCTTAAAAGACTGTTTGATATAACGGTTTCATTTCTTATGCTCCTTTTTCTTTCGCCTTTATTCCTTGCCATCGCAATCGCAATCAAACTTGACTCAAAAGGCCCTGTTTTCTACCGTCAGACAAGAGTTACGCAGTACGGCAAAGAATTTAAAATATTCAAATTCCGTTCAATGGTAACCGACGCCGACAAAGGCTCGCTTTTAACAGTCGGCGGTGATTCGAGAATCACAAGAACAGGTAAATTCATCAGAAAATACAAACTTGATGAACTCAGTCAGCTTATTGATGTGTTCAGAGGCACAATGACCTTTGTCGGCACTCGTCCCGAAGTTCCGAAATATGTTGCAAAATACACTCCCGAAATGATGGCAACTCTCCTTCTCCCCGCAGGCATTACCTCCGAAGCAAGCGTTTACTATAAAGACGAAAACGAGCTTCTCGATGCCGCAAAGGATGTTGAAAAAACTTATCTTGAAGTTGTACTCCCCGACAAGATGAAATATAATCTTGCCGCAATCAAGAGTTTCAGCTTCATTGACGATATAAAAGTCATGCTTCTTACCGTTCTTGCGATTTTTTAATAAGAGGAAACAAAAATGAAGAATAAGAAACACCTTATCGCACTTCTCACAAACGATGATGATGATATTTATTGCTTCCGAAAAGAGCTTATCGAAGAAATAATCAATGCGGGCTACGAAATGCTCATTTCATGCCCCAACGGTGAAAAATTCGATCTGATGAAACATATTGAATACCGCTATGATGACCCTGTTATCGACAGACGAGGAACTAACATTGTTGCGGATTTAAAGCTTTTTATTCATTATTTCATGCTTTTTATAAAGAATAAACCCTCAGTTGTGCTGACATACACAGCAAAACCCAACGTCTATGCGGGACTTGCCGCATTTCTGCTCGGAATTCCCGTTATCAGCAATGTCACCGGATTCGGAAGCGTGCTTAACGAAAGCGGTCTGAAGCAAAAACTGATAATGTCGCTTTTTAAATTCGCATTCAGACGCTCGGCTTGCGTTATGTTTCAGAATTCAACCAATATGAAGCTTGCTGAAGAAACAGGTATGGTCAAGGGCGAGCATAAGCTCATCCCCGGTTCAGGTGTAAATACAGACAGATATCCCCTTCAGCCTTATCCCGACGGAGGAAACGGAAAAGAAGGAGAAAAGGTCGTTTTCAACTACATCGGCAGAATCCTGCACGACAAGGGTGTTGACGACTATATGGAAGCCGCCAAAAAAATCAAAGCGGAATATCCGAACACCGAGTTCAATATGCTCGGATTTATCGAACCGACAGAAATGCATTACAAGGATATACTCGCAGAGCTTGAAGAAAAAGACATTATCAAATACAGAGGCAGTCTGAAAGATATAAAACCCTTTGTTGCCGCTTCTCACGCAACAATTCATCCCTCAACCTACGGTGAAGGAATGAGCAACGTGCTTTTAGAAAGCGCATCAAGCGGCAGACCCATTATTTCAACAGATAATCCCGGATGTCAGGAAACATTCATTGACGGCGAAACGGGATTTATCTATCACGGCGGAGACGTTGATGCTCTCTGCGAACAAATCAAAAAATTCCTTGCCATGCCCAATGAAGAAAGAAAAACTATGGGCGAAAAGGGCAGAGAATATATAAAATCAAATTTCTCAAGAGATATCGTTATCAAGGCATATCTCGAAAAAATAAACAGTCTTTGCAGATAAGGAATAATACTATGTTTAAAAATCTTTATGAAAAAATAGTTGCAAAAGAAGAAAAAATCTCTCTCGTAGGTCTCGGCTATGTCGGTATGCCCATTGCGGTTGCATTCGCAAAAAAAGTCGATGTTATCGGTTATGACCTTAATGCAAAGAAAATCGAACTCTATAAAAGCGGCATCGATCCCACCCTTGAGGTCGGTGACGAAGCAATAAAGAACACAACCGTTGAATTTACTTCCGACGAAACGATGCTCCGCAAAGCAAAGTTCCACATCGTTGCCGTGCCCACCCCTGTTAACGACGATCACACCCCCGACCTTACTCCCGTTGAGGGTGCAAGCCGTATTCTTGGAAGAAACCTGACAAAGGGTTCAATCGTAGTTTTCGAATCAACTGTTTATCCCGGAGTAACAGAGGAAATATGCGTTCCCATTCTTGAAAAAGAATCAGGTCTCAAATGCGGTGTGGACTTCAAAATCGGCTATTCCCCCGAAAGAATAAATCCCGGTGATAAAGTTCACAGGCTTGAAACCATCGTTAAAATTGTTTCGGGTATGGATGACGAAACTCTTGATACAGTTGCAAAAGTCTATGAGCTTGTTGTTGAAGCGGGTGTTCACCGTGCAGAAAGCATTAAGGTTGCCGAAGCCGCAAAGGTTATCGAAAACAGCCAGCGCGATATCAACATTGCATTCATGAACGAGCTTTCAATTATCTTTAACAAAATGGGTATTGATACCAAAGCGGTTCTTGAAGCTGCCGGAACAAAGTGGAACTTCCTTAAATTCTTCCCCGGTCTTGTCGGCGGACATTGCATAGGTGTTGACCCCTACTATCTTACATACAAAGCAGAACAACTCGGCTATCACAGCCAGGTTATCCTTGCGGGCAGAAGAATCAATGACGATATGGGCAAATATGTTGCGGAAAACGTAGTTAAAAAGCTCATTGCCGCAGGGAAGAATGTCAAGGATGCAAAGGTTGCAATCCTTGGATTCACATTCAAGGAAAACTGCCCCGACACAAGAAACACACGAGTTATTGATATAATGAACGAGCTCGATGAATACGGTATCACTCCAATTGTAGCAGATCCCGTTGCAGATGCAGAAGAAGGCAAGCAGCATTATGGAATCGAATTCGTTGATATTAACACTATCAAGGATATGGATGCAATTATTATTGCAGTAGGTCATACGGAATTTATGAGCTTTGAAATGAACGATATTGATTCATTCTTTGCAAACGGCGATAATTCAGGCAAGGTTCTTGTTGATGTTAAGGGCGTGCTTGACAGAAAGACCTACACAGAAGCGGGCTATCAGTACTGGAGGCTTTAATAATGGGTTACAGACATCTTATTTTCCCCGAAAACACGTTATTCCTTGTCACCGGCGGCGCGGGTTTCATCGGCTCAAACCTTTGTGAAGCCATTCTTGAAATGGGTTACAGAGTACGTTGCCTTGACGATTTATCAACAGGCTCACAGAAGAATGTTGATATATTCCTCTCAAACCCGAATTATGAATTCATAAAAGGTGATATCAAAGACCTTGACGTATGCATGAAGGCATGCGAGGGTGTTGACTTCGTTCTCAATCAGGCAGCTTGGGGAAGTGTTCCCAGAAGCATCGAAATGCCTCTTTTCTACTGTGCAAACAATATAAGCGGCACTTTGAATATGCTTGAGGCCGCAAGACAGAACGGCGTTAAAAAGTTTGTTTACGCATCATCGTCATCTGTTTACGGCGATGAACCCAATCTCCCCAAGAAAGAAGGCAGAGAAGGCAATCTTCTCTCCCCCTATGCACTCACAAAGATGTGCGATGAAGAATGGGCAAAGCAGTACACAAAGCACTACGGTCTTGACACCTACGGAATGCGTTATTTCAACGTTTTCGGCAGAAGACAGACTCCTGACGGCGCGTATGCCGCAGTTATTCCCAAATTCATAAAAATGCTTATAAACGGCGAAACTCCCACCATCAACGGTGACGGTAAACAGAGCCGTGACTTCACATATATTGAAAACGTTATTGAGGCAAATCTCAAGGCTTGCCTTGCTCCTCACGAAGCCGCAGGCGAAGCATTCAACATTGCTTACGGCGGCAGAGAATATCTTATTGATATTTATTACGGTTTAACCAAAGCTCTGAACGTTGATATTGAGCCGAATTTCGGACCCGACCGTGCAGGCGACATCAAGCACAGCAACGCCGATATTTCAAAAGCAAAAGAGCTTCTCGGCTATGAGCCCGAATGGAGCTTTGAAAGAGGAATTGAAGCCGCAATCGAATGGTATAGAGAGAATTTATGAATACAATAATTTATTACGGCGGATTCACTCTGCCCGATAAAAGTGCATCGGCAAACAGAGTAGTTTCAAACGGTAAGATTTTCGATAAGCTCGGCTATAAATCCGTTTTTATCGGTACATCGGATGACTCGTTCGACGGTTTAAGAGCAGTTGACGGACACGAGAATATGTTTGAGCATGCTCACCAAAAATCAACCAAACAGTGGCTGAAGCATATGCTGAGCGTTGAACATATCGAAACTGTTATGAAGAATTATGATGATGTAAAAAAAATAATTCTTTACAACGTACCGATGTTCACTTTGCTGAAAGCAAAAAAAGTTTTTGCAAAGAGAAACATCGAAGTCTGCTACGACTGCACGGAATGGACCAAAGATACTGACGGTTCTCTTCCGAAAAGGATTTTCAAGGCATTTGACGAAATTCTTATCAGCAATTTCGCTCATAAGTTTGCCGACGGTATAATTGCCATAAGCTCAATGATGGAGAAGAAGTATAAAAGCAGTAAAAATCTGCTCATTCTTCCCCCGCTTGTTGATATAAATGATGAAATATGGCATCAACAGCCCGATAACCATGACGGCATTTTTGAATTCTGCTTTGCGGGCTTGCCCGACGGTAAAAAGGAAAGTATTGATAAGATTGTTGAGGCATTCTGCAATATAAACAAAAAAAACACTCATCTTCGCATTATCGGTATCACCGAAAGTGAATTCAATAATATTAATCCTGAGTGCTTTATCCCCAAAAATGTGCGTAATAAAATCACATTTACGGGAAGGTTGTCCCACGAAGAAACAATAAAATCTATTCTCGGATGCGACTGCTATATATTCATCCGCCGTTCCGATAAACGCAACAATGCAGGTTTCCCGACAAAATTCGCAGAAAGCTACACCTGCGGTGTACCGATTATAACAACCGATGTCAGCGACGTCGGCGAATATATCAGAAAAAGCGGCAAAGGCAGTCTGCTGAAAAATATGTCAACCGAAAACATATCCGATGCAATGCTTTATCAGATTGAAAATAAAATTCAATCAAAATCACTCGACAAAACATTTCACTATGAATCGTTCATTCAGCCTACAAAAGACTGGCTGAAATAAAACAAAACAACTATGAAGGAGGGAGACTATGTTCAAAAACGTGCTATCGTTAGGTTTTATCCAGAAAATTGCCGTGTTATACCTTGTAATATGGACTGTTTCCCCTCCCCTTCAGGTTGATACAATTTACCGAATCATCGCTCTCGCCTGTGCAGTAGTGTGGGTGGCAATATGGTTTATAAGAGAAAACCCCATAACTCTCGGAAAAGAGCAAATAGGTGCGATATTCTTCCTGATTGCGGTTATGGTTGTCGTCTACTTCGAAAAATATGATTTTTCTGCACTGATAAAACAGATTGCTTTGATTATGCTTGTTATCTGCTTTATGATGACCTATTTCTATGACGATAAATGGGATGAACTTTACGGAATAGTTCCGATTGTGCTTGTTCTTCTTGCAATTTGGAATTTTAAAACAGTTGACATTCTCGTTGAAGACCACACCGTTGCAAGACTTCTTGTGCGTGACGATGAAACCACATATGAATATCTCAGGCAAGGTATTGGTGGATATAGCCTGATATATCCGCAGGTTTGCATCTCGCCGCTTATTGTTGCATGGACATACAAGGCTTTCAAGAGCAACAAACTCTTCTTTGCCGTTGGTGTAGCATGGGCATATACATTTGTCAGGCTTCTTGAACTTGCAGGTTATTCAATCGCCCTTTTCGCAAGTGCCGTAGGTTTGATAATACTGTGTTTTTACAGAGGCAAAAGTATTGCTCCGGCATTTATCCTTACAATTCTCATGTTCATCGGGATAATGGCGGCAATCATGTATATTGAACCTTTCAGAGAATGGATACTCGAAACATTTGACGGTACTGCAGTTGCAAGAAAAGTAAACGACCTTGTAGCAACCTCAACCGATGAAACAGGTGTTACCGGTGATTCGATTCAACTCAGAATACAGGCTTATTTAAACAGTATTGAAGATATATTTAAATACCCCATCATAGGTTCACTCTGGCGCGAAAGCGGAGGAGGACACTCGGCTGTGCTTGACACTTTTTCAAAATACGGTTGGCTCGGCGGATATGCCCTTGTTATGATGTTTTATCATGTACCTCTCCACT
>CALAQQ010000088.1 GCA_937888485.1 uncultured Clostridia bacterium | reverse complement strand
TATAAAGTCCCGAAAGCTCATAGGGGTCGATTGAACCTCGGTTAACAAAGAAGGTCATGCCGTTTTCGGTAAGATAAAAGCTTTCAAGGGTGACGGCTTCGTCAAAATTAGCAAGATTTTCTTCGCTGATTTCATATCCGTCAGCATAGAAATCCGTTTTCGCTCTTCCTTTAAGCAAATCAACGATGTATCCCCTTGCAACTTCGGGAGCCTCGGGGTCATCCGTAAAATATGCCGCATTGACGGGATTGCCCTCCTGCACGTTGAAGCATCTCGAATAAACGGAGGGGTCGTTATCGCTTGAGCCGTAATAGGAAAGGCTTTCCTTGATTAAAAAGCTGACGAAATATCCGCTGACATACGTTGCATCAAAAGAAATCGTTCTTTTCCACGGTTTATCAGATTCAAATCTGTCCATGAATTCGGAAGCGGATTCAACGTTGTTTTCCGCCTGAATGCAGGCATCTTCAAAGAATTTTTCCGCAACTCCGTTAACGTAATTGATTATGTATTCCTCAAGATTTTCGGAAATCTCGGGCAAGGTTACGTCAACAACGTAAACCGTTCTTCCGTTTTTATCCTTAAATTCTTTTTTCTGCTTCTTCTCGCTGACAACGGGAGGTGCAACGGTTGTGGTCGGTGCGGAGGTTTCTTCCGCAAGCTCATCTATATTCCTGCACGATGCAAAAGATAATAAAATTGCAATAATCAACGCAACGCTTAGTATTCGTTTCATATAATCATCCTTTCTCCCCTATTCTACCAACAATAAAGCTCTTATTCAAGTATAAAAGGGTAAATTTTTATTGCAAAAAATTTTCAGATGTTATAATATTATGACATAAACCTTAAGGAGGTCTGTAAATGAAGAATATTCTCAATGCATTATGGATTAAAAGCGCAAAAGCTTCGGGCGATTGCGAAATTTTTTATACCAAAGAGTTCAAATCGAGCAAAGAACTTGTTTCCGCAAGCCTTGAGGTAACCGCTCTCGGTGTTTACACCGTTCATATCAACGGCGAAAGAGTCGGCAACAACATCCTCGCTCCCGGCTGGACTTCATACCGCAAGCGTCTGCAGGTTGATACCCATGACGTTACCCCGATGATAAAGAACGACAACAAAATCGTTCTTTCCGTTGCTCCCGGCTGGAAAATCCAGAATTATAAGAATCAGCAGAAAGGCGACCCCGAAATCGGTGGCAGAGAAACCGCAACAATCTGCGCTCTCACCCTCGAATATGCCGACGGTGAAAAACGCATAATCACAACAAGCGGCGACTGGAAAACAGAAAAGGGCAAGGATATTTATTCAAGCTTCTATAACGGCTATATTTATGACCCCTCATATAAGGACATCTCTCCCTCAGCTGCCGTTGTTGTTAACCACGATAAAAAATGCCTTATCGACAGAGAAGGCGAAAAGGTTGTTGAACACGAGCGCCTTGAACCCAAGGAAATCATCATCACTCCCAAGGGAGAAACCGTTCTCGATTTCGGTCAGAACATGACGGGTTACGTTGAATTTAAAATCAAGGGCAACAAGGGCGAAAGAGCCGTTATCAGCCATGCGGAAGTTCTCGATGCAGAGGGCAATTTCTATACCGATAACCTCAGAAGCGCAAAGGCTCAGGCAATTTTCATCTGCGACGGCAAAGAACATATCCATAAATCAAAGCATAATTTCTTCGGATTCAGATATATAAGACTTGAAAACTGGAGCGACGAAGTCAAGAAAGAAAACTTCACCGCAATCGTCGTTCATTCTGAAATGAAGCGCACGGGTTATTTCGAATGCTCCGACGAAAGAGTCAACAAGCTTTTCTCAAACGTTATCTGGGGTCAGAAGAGCAATTTCCTTGACGTGCCCACGGACTGCCCGCAGAGAGATGAACGTCTCGGCTGGACAGGAGATGCTCAGGTGTTCGTCAAGACCGCCTCATATAACTACGACGTTGAAAAATTCTTCCTCAAATGGCTCGGTGACCTGCGTGCAGATCAGACGGGATGGGGAACAATTCCTCATATAATTCCCAATGCTTTCAGCCCTGATAACGACTGCTCCGCCGCATGGGCAGATGCCGCAACAATCTGTCCCTGGCAGATGTATCTCACCTATGCAAACAAGGATATCCTCAAGGAATCGCTTGACTGCATGAAGAATTATCTTGAGCATATCGAAGACCACAGCGATAACGGTCTCTGGTCAAGAAGCTGGCATTTCGGCGACTGGCTCAACCTTGACGGCAGCAGCCCCGAGGACTGCTCAAAGGGTACCGATAAAACTCTTATCGCAACCGCTTATTATATTTATTCATCGCAGATTCTCATCAAGTGCATGGAAATGTGGGGCGAAGACGCTTCCGAATATATCGCTAAGCGAGAAAATTCAATTGAAGCATTCAGAAGAGAATTCATGAAAGACGGCAGAATCATTCCCGAAAAGGCAACCCAGACCGCCTGCGTTCTTGCCGTTCATTTCGGAATAAGTGACAATATTCCCGAAACCGCAAAACAACTCAACGAGCTTGTTACCGAATGCGGTCACCTCAAAACGGGATTTGTCGGAACGCCCTATCTTCTCCACGCTCTGAGCGATAACGGTTATGCCGAAACCGCATACAGCCTTCTTCTCCGTGAAGAATATCCCTCATGGCTCTTCTCCGTAAAGATGGGCGCAACAACCATCTGGGAGCATTGGGACAGCGTTCGTGAAGACGGCACAATGTGGAGCACTTCGATGAACTCCTTCAACCATTATGCCTACGGTTCCGTTGCCGACTGGCTTTACGGCGATGCGGCAGGCATTAAAATTGACGAAAGCAAGCCCGCTTTTGAACATATCATTTTTGCCCCGATTACCGACAGCCGTCTGACCTACGTCAAGGCTTCGATTGAAGCAAGAAACGGCGCAGTCAAGTCCGAATGGAAAACCGAAAACGGCAAAACAACCTATGTTTTCACCGTTCCCGAAGGTTCAACCGCAACGGTTATCCTTGGCGGTGAAACCACCGAAATCGGTGCAGGTGTAACAGAAATAATCAGATAAGCCATAAAAATGACCGCCTCGGATTTGTTCCGAAGCGGTCGTTCTTTTATTTGATTAAATCGTCAAAGAGCTTGATGTTTGCAGCCTCAAGCTTAAGCTCGCCCGACTGCTCCTTCTTGACAACCTCAACGATTCTGTCATTTACGGGAGTGGGAACTCCGCACTTTCTGCCCCATTCGCAAACAACGCCGTTGATTGCATCAATTTCACAGGGCTTGCCGTTGCGCAAATCCTGGAGCATCGAGGGAATGATATCCACGTGCTTTTTCATCGCAATGGGAATAAGGAATTCGCCGATTGCTCTCTTGAAGCCGTTTTTATAATAGAAAAGCTTTGTGATATCCTTGCCCTGAACGGGTGCGAAAACCGCACCTGCGGCATGGCCGACGTCAATGCATTCCTTCATGCAGCGAATTGCAACCTTTCTTGCATATGCATCGCCCGTAACAGAGCCGAAGGTTCCGCCCATAACCGTTCCGAGACCAGAGAACGTTGCATTGATGAGAAGCTTTGACCATCTTGTGCCGATAAGATTATCCTCAAAATGAACGGGGCACATTTTCTCAAGAAGCTCCGTTACCATCTTCACCTGAGCATCGGTAATTCCGTCCATTTTGCCCATGTGATATGAAAGGCTGTCGGGTTCGCTTGTAAGAACGCATTCGCCGGGAGCGGAAAGGTTTGCTCCCCATTCAACAGCGCATCCCATCGTATGCTCCTTGCCTACGATTTCAGCAATGCCGGGTTCGGGAATACCGTTCTGAAGAGTAACG
>CALAQQ010000087.1 GCA_937888485.1 uncultured Clostridia bacterium | reverse complement strand
CTTAACGGTTCAATTGAAATCGCTCCCATTCTCGGTCTTTCCGATGTTATCGTTGATATCGTTGAATCCGGTAAAACTCTCAAAGAAAACAATCTTCGTGTTTACGAACAGATTATGCCTATCAGCGCAAGATTCATTGCAAATAAATCCTCCTACAAGTTCAAGGGTAACGATATCGATGCTCTTATGGAAAAGCTCAAAAAGGAGTTGGCAAAATGATTAAGATTATTAACATAGACAATGCCGAAAAAAGCGAAATTCTCACCCGTGACATAAAGCTTGAAAGCGGCGTTGAAGCTATTGTTGCCGACATCATAAAGAATGTCAGAGAAAACGGCGACAAGGCTCTTAAAGAATACAGCCTCAAATTTGACGGTGCGGACATAAAAAATCTCCGTGTTACTCAGGAAGAAATCGATGCCGCATACGAAAACGAAGATAAGGCACTTATTGAAACTCTTGAAATGGCGAAGGCGAATATATGGAATTTCCACGAAAAACAGCTTCGCAAGGGTTTTGAAATCAACAACGGCGACGGAACAATTTCGGGGCAGAAAATAACTCCGATTGAAAAGGTCGGTATTTATGTACCCGGCGGCACTGCAAGCTATCCTTCAACCGTTCTTATGAATGCAATTCCTGCGAAAATCGCAGGCGTCAGTGAAATCATAATGGTTACTCCCCCCGATAAAAACGGAAACATTCCTTCGGCTATTCTTTGCGCAGCAAAGATTGCGGGAGTTGATACAATAATCAAAACAGGCGGCGCTCAGGCTGTTGCCGCTCTTGCATACGGCACAGAAAGCGTACCCAAGGCAGACAAAGTTGTAGGTCCCGGCAATGTTTTTGTTGCCACCGCAAAGAGAATGCTCTACGGTCTTGTTGATATCGACATGATTGCAGGTCCGAGCGAAATCCTTGTTCTTGCAGACGGCACCTGCAACCCCGCTTTTGTTGCGGCTGACCTCCTTTCACAGGCTGAACACGATAAGCTCGCAAGTGCTGTTCTTGTTACTGACAGCGAAGAGCTTGCTTATGCGGTCCGTGATGAACTTGAAAAGCAGATTCCCCTTCTTCCCAGAGAAGAAATCGCAAGAACCTCAATTGACACAAACGGAAAAATCATCATCGCAAACAACCTTGAACAGGGCGTTGAAATTGCAAACGAAATCGCTCCCGAACATCTTGAGGTCTGCGTTGACGATCCGTTTGCGCTTCTTGATAAAATCAAGAATGCAGGTTCGATTTTCCTCGGCAAAAACACTCCCGAAGCTCTGGGCGACTACCTTGCAGGCACAAACCACACTCTCCCCACATCGGGCACGGCAAGATTCAGTTCTCCCCTTTCGGTTGACGACTATGTAAAGAAATCACAGTACATTTATTATACAGAAGAAGCACTCGGCAAGGTTAAGGACAACATAGTTCTCTTTGCAAACCGTGAAGGTCTTCATGCTCACGGCAAGAGTGCGGCAATCAGATTTGAGAAATAAGGTGAACCCATGAGCAGATTCCTTTCAAAAAGCTACGAAAAACTTGTTCCCTATACTCCGGGCGAACAGGTTAACGAAAAAGTTATAAAACTCAACACAAACGAATCTCCGTTTCCCCCTTCTCCCAAGGTCAAAGAGGTTCTTAGTGAGGTCGTTATTGATAAGCTCAATCTTTATTCCGACCCCGAACTCAAAGAGCTTCGAAATGCGATAGCAGAGCAGTTTGGCGTTACTCCCGACATGGTATTCTGCGGGAACGGTTCGGATGATGTTCTTGCATTTGCAATCATGGGTTTTTGCGGAAACGGCGGTAAGCTCTGCTGCCCCGAAATCTCCTACGGCTTCTATCCCGTTTATGCAGATATCTTCGGAGTTGACCTTGAACAGATTCCTCTTAAAGACGATTTTTCAATTGATGTAAATGACTATATCGGCAAAGGCAAGAATATCGTTATCGCAAATCCCAATGCTCCCACGGGTCTTGCTCTTTCTTTTGATGAGGTTGAAAAAATCATCGCATCCAACCCCGATAATATAGTTATCATGGACGAAGCATATATGGCTTTCTGCGGCGAAAGCTGCATGGAACTTGTTAAGAAATATAACAATCTGCTCGTTACACGCACATTCTCAAAGAGTCATTCGCTTGCAGGTCTGAGAGTCGGTTTCGGTATTGCATCGAAAGAAATCATTGACGACCTCAACAAGCTCAAATATTCATTCAATCCATATAACCTCAACACCCTTTCAATCAAAGCGGCTGCTGCGGCAATTGCGGACAATGAATATTATGACGATAAAATCGCTCAAATAGTAAAAAACAGAGAATACACCGTTTCGGAGCTTAAGAAACTCGGTTTCAGTTGCACGGATTCAAAGGCAAACTTTGTTTTCGTTTCGCACAATAAAATCCCCGCTTCTGTTCTTGCGGCGGAGCTTCGCAAAAAAGGTATTCTCATCAGATATTTCAACAAAGCAAAAATTGATAACTATCTCCGCATAACAATCGGAAGCATTGAAGAAATGCAGACACTTGTTAATGCGATTAAAGAAATAACGGAGGGCTGACATGAGAGAAGCCGAAATCAAAAGAAAAACAAACGAAACAGACATAGAGCTTTGGCTCAATCTTGACGGTAAAGGCGAAAACGAAATTGATACAGGCTGCGGTTTCCTTGACCATATGCTTGAGCTTTTTGCCCGTCACGGCAGAATGGATTTGAAGGTTAAATGCGTCGGTGATACCCATGTTGATTATCACCATACCGTTGAAGATGTCGGAATCGTTCTCGGTCAGGCATTTGCAAAAGCGGTCGGCGAAAAAAGAGGAATTTCCCGTTACGGAAGCATTATTCTTCCCATGGATGAAACTCTCATTCTCGCATCTGTTGACATCAGCGGCAGAGCATATCTCAACTATGATGTCAATATTCCAACACCTGCCGTCGGCGGTATGGATACTGAACTCATTGAAGAATTCTTCATTTCATTCGTCAGAAACAGCGATATAACTCTCCATATCAAACAGCTTGAAGGCAAAAACAGCCATCACATCATCGAAGGCATATTCAAGGCGGTTTCAAGAGCGCTTTGCAAGGCTGTTTTCGAAGATTTGACCCTCGGCGGCGAAATTCCGTCAACGAAAGGACTTTTATAATGATTGCAATTATTGATTACGGCTGCGGCAATCTTTTTTCACTTTCATCATCGCTTGAAAGCCTCGGCATAGAGTGCAAAATAACGGGCGATAAGGAAGAAATTGCGGCAGCGGATAAAATTATTCTTCCCGGTGTAGGTGCATTCGGCGATGCGGCAAAAAAACTTCGTGAATGCGGCATGGATAAGCTTATCTGTAAACTTGCATCGGAAGGCAAACCCATTCTCGGTATTTGCCTCGGTATGCAGCTCCTTTTTGAAAAGAGCTTTGAATACGGTGCACACATGGGTCTCGGACTCATAAAAGGCTACGTCGGTGCACTTGAAGGTCAGATTCCAAAAGATTTAAAAATCCCACACATGGGCTGGAATAAACTCAATCTTGCAAAGGATGATCCTATTTTTAAATACATCGTTCCCGGCGACTATATGTATTTTGTTCATTCATTCTATGCAAGAGGCTGCGTTGAAAACACCCTTGCATTTGCAGAATACGGCGTTGCGGTGCCTGCCGTTGTCAAAAGCGGTTCGGTTTACGGAATGCAGTTTCATCCGGAAAAAAGCGGTGCAAAGGGTCTTGCACTTCTCAAAGCATTTTCAGAAATATAAGGTGGTTTTATGCAGATATTTCCCGCAACAGATATACTCGGCGGCAAGGTAGTCCGTCTTACAAAAGGCGACTATAATCAGGTTAAGATTTATGCCAACTCTCCCGCTGAAATGGCTCTTGAATTCATAAAAGACGGAGCAACAAATTTACATATGGTTGACCTCGACGGTGCAAAAGACGGAGCACCGGTTAATTTTGATGCAATCAGAGAAGCCGCAAAAATCAAGGATTTATTCATTGAGGTCGGCGGCGGTATAAGAGATATGAAAAGAGTTGAGGATTACCTCTCTCTCGGCGTAAAACGTGTTATTCTCGGTACGGCAGCTATCCGTAATTATCCCTTCGTTGAAGAAGCGGTAAAGGAATTCGGAAATGCAATCGCAGTCGGCGTTGATGCAAAGGACGGCTTCGTTGCAGTCAGCGGATGGCAGGAAACAACAAGTGTAAAGTCGGTTGAATTCTGCAAGAAACTCCGTGACACAGGTGTTGCAACCGTTATTTATACCGATATTTCAAAAGACGGCATGCTCTCGGGAACAAATCTTGAAGTATACGGCGAGCTTTCGGAAATCAAAGGTCTTGATATTGTCGCTTCGGGCGGTATAACCTTTGTCAACGAAATTGAAAAGCTTCGCGATATGAATATTTACGGCGCAATAGTAGGCAAGGCTGTCTACGAAGGCAAGCTCTCTCTCAGAGATGCACTTAATGCGGCGGAGGTAAAATAACATGATAACAAAAAGAATTATCCCCTGCCTCGATGTCAGAAACGGCAGAGTTGTTAAAGGCGTTAACTTTGAAGGAATACAGGACGTTGCATCACCCGTTGAACTTGCTCATTTTTATAATGACAGCGGTGCGGACGAGCTTGTTTTCTATGATATAACCGCTTCGTTTGAAGGCAGAGCACTTTTCACAGACGCACTCACCCAGGTTGCAAAAGAAATTTTCATTCCTCTGACCGTTGGCGGCGGAATCAACACTCTTGATGATTTTGACAGAGTGCTCAAATGCGGTGCAGATAAGGTTTCTGTAAACTCGGGTGCAATAAAAGACCCGTCACTCATTGAAAAAGCTGCAAAGAAATACGGCGACCAGTGCGTTGTGCTTTCAATGGACATTAAGCGTGTTAACGGCTCTTTCCATATTTTCAGCAAGGGCGGAAGAATTGACACGGGCATTGATGCTCTCGAATGGGCAAAGATGGGCGAAAACAACGGCGCGGGCGAATTGGTTGTTAACAGCATAGATACCGACGGTGTAAAGCAAGGCTTTGACCTTGAAATGCTCCAGAAAATCAGCGATCTTGTTTCAATCCCCGTTATCGCAAGCGGCGGTGCGGGAAAAAAAGAGGATTTCCTTGAGCTTTTCAAAGCCGGCTGTGCAGATGCAGGTCTTGCCGCATCAATCTTCCATTTCAAGGAAGTCAACATAATGGATCTTAAGCGTTATCTTAACGAAAACAACATAGAGATGAGGATATAAAAAATGATTGAACTTAAATATAACAGCGACGGACTTATCCCCGCAATCGTTCAGGACCACTACAGCAAGAAAGTTCTTATGCTTGCATATATGAACGCCGAAAGCCTCGATATCACAATCAAGGAAGGCAGAACCTGCTTCTGGAGCAGAAGCCGTCAGGAGCTCTGGAGAAAGGGTGAAACCTCGGGCAACACCCAGCAAGTTGTTTCAATCCGCACAGACTGCGATAAGGATACCCTTCTTATCGATGTTATAAAGAACGGTCCCGCTTGCCATACAGGCAGCGAAACCTGCTTCTTTGAAGATATCGTTGCTCCCGAAGCCGAAGAATTTTCATATGAAGGTCTTTATGAAATGCTTGTCGGCAGAAAAATCAACAAAAAAGAAGGTTCATATACAACCTATCTTTTCGAAAAAGGCATTGATAAAATCCTCAAGAAAGTCGGTGAGGAATGCACAGAAGTTATTATCGGTGCAAAAGGCGGCGACAAAGCGGAAACTGTTTATGAAATTGCCGATTTGCTCTATCATATCACTGTTATGATGATTGAAATGGGAATCAGCCTCGAAGAAGTTACCGCAGAGCTTGCAAAACGCCACATTGTTGACCACAAAGTTAAACAGGAAAAAATGCAGTAATTATATACGGAGGTTATTAACATGAGTCTTAATAAGTACAAAGGTATTTTCCCCGCTTTTTATGCTTGCTATGATAAGGACGGTAACATTTCTTCTCAGGCAACAAAGGATTATGTTGAATATCTTATCGGCAAAGGCGTTGCAGGTCTTTATGTCGGCGGTTCATCGGGTGAATGCATTTATCTGAGCGTTGAAGAAAGAAAACAGACTCTGGAAGCTGTTATGGAAGTTGCAAAGGGCAGAATCGCAATTATTGCTCATGTTGCATGTAACAACACAAGAGACAGTCAGGAGCTTGCACGCCATGCAGAATCCCTCGGAGTTGACGCTATTGCAGCAATTCCTCCCATTTATTTCAGGCTTCCCGAAAGAGCAATTGCTAAGTATTGGAACGATATTTCAGATGCCGCACCCAACACAGATTTTGTTATCTACAACATTCCTCAGCTTGCAGGCGTTGCTCTTACACTCAGCCTTTTTGACGAAATGCTCAAAAATCCCAGAGTTATCGGCGTTAAGAATTCATCAATGCCTATTCAGGATATCCAGATGTTCAAAAGACAGGCTGCAATCAACAATAAGGAAGTTGTTGTTTTCAATGGCCCCGACGAACAGTTTGTCGGCGGCAGACTTATCGGTGCTGACAGCGGTATCGGCGGCACTTACGGAGTTATGCCCGAACTTTTCGTAAAACTCGACGAGCTTCTCAAAGCAGGCGATTTTGAAAATGCAGGCAAGCTTCAGAACGACATTGACGAAGTTATTTACACAATGTGTTCTGCAAACGGCAATATGTATGCAGTTGCAAAGGCAGCTCTTAAAAAGCTTTCCGGTCTTGAACTCGGCGGCGTAAGAGAGCCCCTTCTCAACCTTGCAGACGGCGACGAAGCTGTTGTTGAAAAAACTGTTTCTCTTGTTAAAATAGCAGTTGAAAATTGGATTAAATAAAATAATCGGAGGGATGCACAGTCATCCCTCTTTTTTGTTTCAAACACAACATTCACTATATATTTATGATAAAAGGCACAATATTTGGTGATTTTTTTGATTGACATATCCCCCGTCTTTCTGTATAATGAAAATACAAAGTTTACATGACTGACGGAACAGCGGATAACCGCAAGGGAATGTAAACGTATACTTTAGGTTTTAAAGTATAATAATGCCGACCGTCTGGGCTATTCAGTTTTGATAAACTGAATAAGCCCTTTTTGTTTTTTATTCCGTTAAAGGAGGTAATTACACATGGAACACAAGAATTGGACAGGCTTTAAA
>CALAQQ010000086.1 GCA_937888485.1 uncultured Clostridia bacterium | reverse complement strand
GCACCGCTTCCTCCCGTTTCTTCCTGAACGGAGAAAAGCACGCTGATTTTACAGCCGTGATTCTTGTCTTCAAGCATTTCAAGACAGCGGAGAATTGCGGCAACACCTGCCCTGTCGTCGATTGACGGAGAAGAAACTCTGTTGCCGAGAAGCTTTGTATATTCACCGTTGAAGGTTATTCTGTCACCGAGTGAAACATGTTTTTTGGCTTCATCTGCCGTCATACCGATATCGACAGCAATATCATCGAATCCCTTCGCCTTATCTGCATCTTCCGGCTTCGAAAGATGGGGCGGTGTTGAGGTTATAACGCCGTAAAGAGGCTTTTTGCCGTGAACGGTAACCTCCGATGCAGCAAGAACTCTGATATCCGCACCGCCGCATTTTGTGACCTTTAAGAAGCCGTCTTCATCAATCGCCGTAACGATAAGTCCAATCTGGTCGAGATGGGCATCAAGGAGAATATGGGTATCTCCTTCTCCCATTGTACCCGTTACACTTCCGAGTGCATCGGTTTGAGGCGGCATATATTTTTCAAGCAATTCCGAAGCAACCTTTGCCGCTTCGTTCTCTGCACCCGAAACTCCCTTTGCGACGCAAAGTTTTTCTAGTAACGCTGAAACTTCTGAATAATTTTTCATAAATCTACCTTCTGCAATTCAGGGGCACACATAGTGCGCCCCTTTGATTTTAGATAACTTTTATACCGCCTTCGGGTCGGATATTAAGAACATAGCAGGATTTTTCACCGAACACGGCACAGATTCTTGACTTGAATTCATCAAGGAGGTCATAGGGTACAAACGCCTGGATTGTGCCTGCAAAACCTCCGCCGTGAACTCTCCATGCACCCTTTCCGCAAAGGACATCCTGGCAGATTGCAAGAGCAACGCTGACAGGCTGATTTCCGGGCGCACGGGTAGTATAGACGTTCTGATTATACATATATGATGAGAAACCGCTTTCAACAACAAGAGCCTTGAAAGCCTCAAAATCGCCTGCTTCGAGAGCCTTTGCCTGCTTCTCAACTCTGATGTTTTCGTTGTAGAAATGCATCGCACGAAGAACCGCTCTGTCACCTGCAACATCACGGATAACCGAGATATTCTTTTCAAATTCGGCTCTGTCAACATCACGGAGAACACTCTTTCCGAATTTTGCGGCAACAGCTTCCATTTCGCCTCTTACTGCGGCATATTCATCGGTAAGGTCGGAATGGTCTCCGCCTGTGTCAACAATACAAAGAGCGTGACCGCATGCACCGAAATCAAAATCAAGCTTTTCGATAACAGGCTGTGAGGGGGCATTGAAATCAATCATAACGAAACCGCCGACAGAACAAGCCATCTGGTCCATAAGTCCGCAGGGTTTTCCGAAATATTCATTTTCGGCAAACTGCGCAATCTGTGCGATTTCAACGGCACTGATTTTGCCGTCATTATAAAGATGATTGAGAATTGTTCCGATAAGAACTTCAAACGCTGCCGATGAAGAAAGTCCCGAACCCGAAAGAACATCGGAAACCGTTGCGGCATCAAAACCGCCGATACCGTAGCCTCTGTTTCTGAATGCAGCACAGACACCTCTGATAAGTGCTTCGGATTTTCCTCTTTCGGAGGGCATAACACCAAGCTCTGCAAGGTCAACAGCATCAATCGAATAACCTTCAGACTTTACTCTGACGATATTATTGCTGTTTTTTCCTACAACGGCTACAGCGTCAAGATTAACACTTGCAGCAAGAACACAACCGTGATTATGGTCAGTATGGTTTCCGCAAACCTCGGTTCTGCCGGGCGCGCTGAAAATTTCGACCTCTCTGCCGCTTCCGAAATATTCTTCAAACTTTGAAGCAAGCTTTGTATATCTTTCTTTCTGAAAAGCTATATCCTCTTTTTTATAGTTTTTCGCAAGCACGTCATCATATGTTGCGCCTGCAAGCAATTCTTTGAGTTCGGAAGTTTTAATCATTGTTTGCAATTCCTTTCTTTTCTTCTTTATTTAATTTCTTTTTCTTTGCATATTCAATTATTTTTTCAACTGTCGTCCATATTCCGTTAACCGAAAGAAGTGATATCCCCGAAAAGAACATAAGAAGCATAATCGGAACAAGGAAACCCGGCGAAAGCGGGTCATAAAGATTACGGCCCACAAAAGTGAACGATATAAGCTTCGGCATAAATCCTATCAATGAAAGCAGAACGAATTTTCCGTAGCCGAATTCAAACGAGCCGTAAATTCCCGATATGCTGTTTATCGGCATGGCAGGAATCAGTCTTAACGCTATTAACAGCGCGGAATTTCCTTTTCCGTCCTGCTGAATAATTTTTCGCAGGATATCCATTTTGGAAATCAGCCTCCATGCACTTCCCGCACCGAAACGTTTGCCCCAGAAATATCTTATGGTAACAAGCAACACGAAACCAAGAGTATTGACGGGTACCGCGTAATACATCGGCAAAACAATGCCTGACAAAAAGCAGACGGTTGATGTGGGATAAATCGGGAAAAAACTTTTCACCGCAAACAAAAGCATTATTGCGAGAAAGAATTTCCATTCTATGTCGATATGTGCAATATATTCTTCAAGTCGTGCGAGGTTTTGTCTTGTCACGGCATACCAACGCCACAATTCATCATATTGAAGCGAAATCAGAAGCGCCGCAACGGCAAGCGACAGCAATATCAATATGAGTCCGCCGAAAAGCAGAATCTTTTTTTGCTTTTTTCTTTTTTTCAAAAGCTCACCGCATTCCAACTTTATTCTAATAATTTATTTTATAATATAATTCTGTTTCGGTCAATAAGCAAAATAAATATTTTGGTATTTTATTTTACGCAGAATATGCTATAATTATAAAGTACTAACATTTATTATTTGGGAGATTTCGTTTTATGAAAATATGTGTACTTGACGGCTTTACAACAAATCCGGGCGACCTTTCATGGGACTGGCTTTATGAATGCGGCGAATGTAATATTTACGACCGCACCCCAGCAGACCTTATTGCGGAAAGATGCAAAGGCTGTGATATTGTTATAACAAACAAAACCCCTCTGCGCAGAAATTTGCTCGAAACCCTGACAAATCTTAAATATGTGGGACTTCTCAGCACGGGATATAATATTGTTGACTGGGAATACTGCAAAGAAAAGGAAATTCCCGTTTGCAATATTCCGTCTTACAGCACATCGGCAGTTGCACAGCTTGTTTTTTCGCTCATTCTTGAACATACAAATTCCGTTGCACTTCACAGCGATTCGGTGCACAACGGCGAATGGTCGGCTTGCAAAGATTTCTGCTATTGGAAAACACCTCTCACGGAACTTGACGGCAAAACTCTCGGCATAATCGGATTCGGCAAAATCGGCAAGGCTGTTGCAAAAATCGGGGCGGCATTCGGAATGAAAATTCTTGCCAACACAAATCACCCCTCACCCTTTGAAAGCGTTAATTTTACAAGCGTTGACGAGCTTCTTTCAAAGAGCGATTTCGTCAGCATTCATTGTCCGCTGACCCCTGAAACCGAGGGAATGGCGAATGCGGATTTCCTTTCAAAAATGAAGAAAAATGCCGTTCTTATCAACACATCAAGAGGTCAGGTCGTTGACGAAAAAGCTCTCGCCGATGCTCTTAAAAAAGGTAGTATTGCGGGCGCAGGGCTTGATGTTCTTTCAACCGAACCACCTTCATCCGACTGTCCCCTTCTCGGAATCAAAAACTGCTTCATAACCCCTCATATAGCATGGGCTGGATTTGAAACCCGTGAAAGACTGATGAAGATATGCAAAGAGAATGTTCTGGCATATTTAAGCGGTTCTCCCATTAATTTAGTTTATTAACTATTGATATATCAACATTAATATGTTATAATATAAAGAAATTTTCTGAAGGAGGTTACAAGATGATCATTTCTCAGACGCCTGTCAGAATGTCCTTCTTTGGCGGCGGAACGGATTTTCCTGAATTTTTCAACGAATATTCGGGTTCGGTCATATCAACCACCTTCAATAAATACTGCCACGTCAACGTAAGACCCATGCCTCTCAATCTTTTTGACTACACAACAAAGCTTTCATATGCACAGATTGAAGAAGTTAATTCCGTTGACGATATAAAGCATCCCGCTATAAGAAATGCGATGAAATGGCTCGGACTTGAAAGAATCTGCCTCAATTACGATGCGGATATTCCAGCAAAAACAGGACTCGGAACAAGCAGTGCATTCTCCGTCGGAATGCTCAACGCATTTTATACCATGCAAGGCATAACCAAAACAAAACGTGAGCTTGCGGATGATGCAATTTATCTTGAACGTACTCTTTGCAGTGAAGAAGGCGGAATCCAGGACCAGATTGCGGCGGCATTCGGCGGCTTTAACAGAATCGATTTCTCTGCCGACGGATACACCGTTACTCCGATTAACATAACTCCCGAAAGAAAACAAGCTCTTAATGATAATCTCATGATATTTTTCACGGGACTTTCACGATATTCATTCCATGTCCAGAAATCAACCAAAAGCATGCTCTGCAAGAAAACTCAGGAGCTCATGGAAATACTCCGCATGGTTGACGATGCCGAAAAAATTCTTGTCAATCCGCAGTCATCACTCGACGATTTCGGACTGATGCTTAACGAAACATGGATGCTTAAAAGAAGTATAAGCTCCAAAATTTCAAACAGCATGATTGACGATATTTATCAAAAAGCGCTCAACGCCGGTGCACTCGGCGGAAAACTCCTCGGTGCTGGCGGAGGCGGATGTCTGCTGTTTTATGTCCCGAAAGAAAAACAGAATCATGTCCGTCTTGCACTTTCGGACTTATATGAAGTTGATTTTGAATTTGAAAACGAAGGCACAAAGATAATATGTAACTACTGATGAGGTAACATAATGATAGAAATTATTAAACCTGATTTTGTTTTTGAAGATGAACGCGGCGCACTAATCCAGCTTGTTCACGAAGGCTGGAAACAGATAAACGTTGCCGTTTCAAAAGCAGGTTTTGAACGCGGAAACCATTTCCACCGTCTTAACCGTGAGGGTTTTTATGTTGTCGAAGGCAGTTTTACTTTAGAGGCAAAACTTGACGGCAAAAAAGAAACATATGATTTCGGCAAAGGTGATATGTTCATAATTAATCCGAACGTTATTCACCGCTTTGTTTATCATGAGGATTCTGTTCTTGTTGCATTCTATGACAACGGCGTTGAGTTGCCCGACGGCACAAAAGATATAATCGCGGAGGCAGATGTATAATGGAAGCAATCGTTCTTGCAGGCGGTCTGGGTACACGCCTCAAGCCCTGCATCGACAATCTGCCGAAGCCTCTTGCACCGATAGACGGTAAACCTTTTCTCCGTTATCTGCTCGATTATCTCTATGTCAACGGAGTTCACAGAGTGATTATTTCAACAGGCTACAAAGCAGAAACCGTTGAAGAATTCATCGGCAAATCCCACAGAGGAATGACAGTTGAATACTGCCGCGAAGATACCCCTCTCGGTACGGGAGGCGCTATCAAAAAAGCTCTCGGTATGTGCCGAAATAATTGCGTTGCGGTTATTAACGGCGATACATATTTTGATGTTAATCTTCCGCTGATGAAAAAATTCCATGATGAATCGGGATGCAGAATTTCACTCGCGGCAAAATGGATTGAAAACGCCGAAAATTCGGGGCTTCTTCATCACGAAAACGGTATTCTCTGCGGATTTCACGAAAAAGGAATTGCGTCCTCGGGTCTTATAAACGGAGGAATATATTTCATCGATAAAAACGCACTAAACGAAATAAACGAAGAGAAATTCTCTTTTGAAAAACAGATACTCGAAACAGACTACTGTCCCGTTGCAGTTTATGAATGTGACGGATATTTCATAGATATCGGTATCCCCGAAAACTACAGAAAAGCGCAGGAAGAAAAAGAAATGCTTTTCTGCAAAAGAACAAGATATGCGGTTTTTCTTGACCGTGACGGAACAATAAATCACGACACAGGTCATCTTTACCGCAAGGAAGATTTTGAATTTCTACGGAATGCCGACAAGGCGATTGCGGAAATGAAAAACAAAGGATATCTTGTTATTGTCATAACAAACCAAGCGGGAATAGCAAAAGGTCTTTACACAGCTGAAGACGTTGATATTCTCCACGCTTATTCAGACGCTCTTTTGTTTGAAAGCTACGGAATTACAGCTGACGGTTATTATTACTGTCCCCATCATCCCGAAGCTGTTATTGAGGAACTGAAAAAAGAATGCTCATGCAGAAAACCAAATCCGGGTCTGATTTTAAAAGCGGTTTCAGATTTTTCCGACATCGGAATTGAAATCGACCTTAAAAATTC
>CALAQQ010000085.1 GCA_937888485.1 uncultured Clostridia bacterium | reverse complement strand
ATATTTACGCAACCCGACTTTCAAACGAGCTCGGAGTCAGCGTTGAAAGCATAAAGGCCCAGCTTAAAACTGCTTCTGTCCGTCAGAAAAGGCTTGACGAAGCAAAAAAACGGACAGAAACTGCCGAAATGCTCATGAAAAGCAACGAGGATAAGAACAATCCCGAAAGAGCAAAAAATCTCGGAGCCGCAAAAGCGGAGGAAACTCTCATTGCTTCATTTTTGCGGAATCCAGATTTTTATAATAAACTCAAAGAAAAAATTTCTCCCGATGATTTTGTTACCTCATTCAACCGACGGGTCTTTGTATGTCTGATAAGAGGGCTTGAAAGCGGAGTTGAACCTGGACTGAGTCTCTTTTCCGCAGACTTCACCCCCGAAGAAATGGATTCAGTAACAAGAATATCGCTCATCGCTCCGAATTTAAGCAACACCCTGCGTGAATGTGAGGACTGCATAAAGGTTCTCAAAAACGCCGCCTCATCAAAGGTGACGGATGCAGGTTCTCTAAGCGATGAGGAATTTTTAAAAGCATTTCAGAAACAATAATTTACAGGATGTGATTGTATGGAAGTAAAAGAATTAAAAGCACCGTTCAAAACACTGGTGGAAAAAGGAAAGGCATCGGGTAAGCTGACCACTCAGGAAATCGATACCGTTATCATCGAAATGGACCTCGATATCGAAGAACTTGACAAGCTTTACGAAACCCTCGAATCTAACAACATCGAAATCGTTGACGACCTTTCAAGCGCGGCAATAGAAAACTTCGATGTTGACCTCCCCAAATCCCTCGATATCGGCGGCGGTGACGACAAGGGAATGACGGTTGATGACCCTGTCAAGGTTTATCTTAAGGAAATCGGCAGAGTTCCCCTGCTTACCCCCGAAGAAGAAATCGAGCTCGCCATCAGAATTTCGGACAATGACCAGCACGCAAAACAGCGCCTTGCGGAAGCAAACCTTCGTCTTGTTGTAAGCATTGCGAAGCGTTATGTAGGCAGAGGTATGCAGTTCCTTGACCTCATTCAGGAAGGTAATCTCGGTCTTATCAAAGCGGTTGATAAGTTCGACTACACAAAAGGCTTCAAATTCTCAACCTATGCGACATGGTGGATAAGACAGGCTATCACAAGAGCAATTGCCGACCAGGCAAGAACAATCCGTATTCCCGTTCATATGGTTGAAACCATCAATAAGGTTAAAAAGACCAACAGCCAGCTTCTTCACAAGAACGGCCGAGACCCTTCCGCAGAAGAAATTGCAGCAGAGCTTGATATGCCCGTTGAAAAGGTACGCGAAATCATGCGTGTTGCTCAGGAACCCGTTTCGCTTGAAACACCCATCGGCGAAGAGGAAGACAGCCATCTCGGCGACTTCATTCCCGACGACGATGCTCCCGCACCGGCAGATGCAGCTTCAATGCTTCTTCTCAAAGAACAGCTCAACGATGTTCTCAAAACTCTCACTCCGAGAGAAGCAAAGGTTCTTGCTCTCCGTTTCGGACTTGAAGACGGACATCCCCACACTCTTGAAGAAGTAGGCAGCGAATTCGGCGTTACCCGTGAAAGAATCCGTCAGATTGAAGCAAAGGCACTCCGCAAGCTCCGTCATCCCAGCAGAAGTAAGCGTCTTAAGGATTTCCTTGATTAAAGGCTTGCTTCACGGAGCAAAGAACAAAAGAAACTTAATATAAAGAAACGGATTGCAGAAGTTTTTTACCTTTGCAATCCGTTTCTTTATTTTATTTAATTAATAAGATACTTGCTTTTGTTTCTTTTTAGCTGTTTTTCCCGACTCAACGTATACCGTATACGCCTATCGTCGGAAGAAAACAGCTTCTTAATCTCCTTGAAACAAGCCTCTGAAAAAACACAATTTATCTCTGAACTCGGCCCGAACCGTCGCCGCCTGCAAGTTTTTCGACCTCAGCTACACCGATTCTGTTGAAGTCGCCCTCAATTGAATGCTTGAGTGCCGATGCCGCAACAGCGAATTCAATTGCGCTCTGTGTATCCTTGCCCGAAAGAAGAGCATAGATAAGACCGCCGCCGAAGCTGTCACCGCCGCCTACTCTGTCAACGATATGAAGGTGATATTCCTTGGAGAAACAATAGTTTTCACCGTCATAGAGCATGCCTGCCCAGTCGTTGTCATTTGCGGAAATCGAAGAACGCAGAGTAATTGCAACCTTTTCGAAACCGAACTTATCGGCAAGCTGTTTTGCAACGGATTTATAGCCCTCTTTGTTGAGCTTTCCGCCGTAGATATCGGTGTTTTCAGCTTCAATGCCGAAAACATCCTTTGCATCCTCTTCGTTGGAGATGCAGACATCAACGTATTTGCAAAGCTCGGTCATAGCCTCTCTTGCTTCGGCTCTTGTCCAGAGCTTGCCTCTGTAATTGAGGTCGCAGGAGATTTTAACACCCTTTGCCTTTGCGGCAAGACAAGCCTGCTTGCAGATTTCAACGAGATTTGCTCCGAGTGCGGGAGTAATGCCAGTAAAGTGGAACCAGTCTGCACCTTCAAAAATGCTGTCCCAGTCAAAATCCGAGGGGTCTGCTTCCTGAATTGCGGAATGTGCTCTGTCATAGATGCAGACACTTCCTCTCTGTGAAGCACCCTTTTCGAGGAAATAAATTCCCACTCTGTCGCCGCCTCTGACGATTTTGCTTGTGTCAACACCGAAATAACGCAGCGAATTGACAGCCGCCTGTCCGATTGCATGAGCGGGAAGCTTTGTTACATAAACCGACTCCATGCCGTAGTTTGCAAGCGAAACCGAAACGTTGGCTTCACCGCCGCCGAAGGTTGCCTGCATCTGGTCATCCTGGAAGAAACGGTAATAGCCGTTGGGAGCAAGGCGAAGCATGATTTCGCCGAAGGTTACTACTTTTGCCATTATCCTCTTGCCTCCTTAACAATCTTGACGGATTCTTTGCAAAGGTCGATGATTTCGTCCCACTTCTGATTGTCGATAAGGTCTGCGGTTACCATATATGAGCCGCCGCAGGCTGCAATAACGGGGCATGAAAGATATTCGCCGAGATTCTTAAGCGAAATACCGCCCGTAGGCATAACCTTGAACATGGGGAAGGGAGCACTCATAGCTTTAATTTTTGAAAGACCGCCGCTCTGCTCTGCGGGGAAGAATTTGAGCACGTCAAGACCGAGTCTGTATGCTGTATGGTAATCGGTAGGAGTTGTGCATCCCGCATAGATGGGGATATTCTTGCTCTGGCAGTACTTAACGATTTCTTCGTCAAGACCGGGTGTTACGATAAACTTTGCACCAGCTTCGATAGCTTCGTCAACCTGAGAAGTTTCAAGCACTGTTCCTGCACCGACAAGCATTTCGGGAACATTTTCACTCATAAGCTTTATTGCTTTTGCAGCACCTGCGGCACGGAAGGTAACTTCCGCAACGGGTACACCGCCTTCAACGAGAGCCTTTGCAAGAGCAACTGCATCTCTTTCGGGATTGTTTAATTTAATTACCGGCACAACACCGATTGACATTATTTTTTCTGAAATAGCGTTCATGTTTTCTCCTTTATTTAACTGCTTTTTCGCAGGCTTCAAAAAGTCCGTTGATATAAACTGCGCCGAGAGCACGGTCGAAAAGGCCATAGCCGGGTTTTCCGGTTTCGCCCCAGATCATTCTTCCATGGTCAGGACGAAGATATCCTTTAAAACCGGTATCGTGATATGCTTTAAGGATTTCTTTTTCCGCTTTAAAATGGTGTGATATTTTCCATCGCATAAATACACAAATTTTGCATCTGCATTCACTATCACATAAAGACAACCTTTATCGTGACCGGCATCAGAGACCGCAAATCTTCCTATCCATTCTGTCATAAAAGCTCTCCCAAAAAATAAATTTGGCGCAAGCGCCACTTCTTTTATATTATAAAACAAAGATTTTTTTATTTCAGTAGGTTGTTTAGTCTTTCGCGTAGCTCACTCTCGCTCTTTGCTCCCACCTCGCGCTCTGGCTTGCCAGACATAGGTATAAAAATCAGTGTGGGAATTGTGCGAATGTTAAATGCTGCTGCAAGCTCCTGCTCTTGGTCTACATTGACCTTGTAGATGTCAATCTTGCCTGCAAACTCCTCCGAGAGAGACTCTACTATCGGTAGCAGTCGCTGACATGGACCGCACCATGATGCATAAAAATCTATCAGCGCCGGCTTGTCGCCCAAAAACTTCCAATCAGTAGCCATTGTATCTATATCGGCTACTCGTCTTACAAAACCTCCTTTGGTTAGATTGATGGTTGCCATAGTTTCTAAAATTTTAAAGTTTAACTTTCTGTTTGTATTGCAAAGATAATGCAAATAAATTAATATGTCAAATCGGAAATATTTATGGTATTATAAGATTGACTTATACTCTATCATCCCCTCTGATAGGGGTATTTTGGTCGGTAAAGCTGTAATTTCTAT
>CALAQQ010000084.1 GCA_937888485.1 uncultured Clostridia bacterium | reverse complement strand
CCTTTCTTTCGTGTAAAATCGTTCCGTACTCCGTCATAATCGTTAAGAATATTGGTGCAGCTCAGATAAGCGGAAGCGGCAACCGCAGACCGTCCCGAACCTCTGCTGACCACCCTTGCTTCCAAGTGGTAGATCGTCATTCGTTCTCACCGTCCTTTCGTCCTTCGGCTTTTTGTTTCTTTTCGCAAAAAGAAAACGGACAGAATAACTGTCCGCAAAATGCAAAAAGTTGTCGGTGACAAGTTTTTGCTTACAGTCGGCAGGCGGATGAAATATGCCTGATTGCGTAAGTAACAAAACACAAAAAGTGTTTATGCCGACTGTACGAAGAATGTCTGTTAAAGATATTCTCCGAGCCCTCTGCAAGAGCGCACGACCACCGCTTGCCGTTCGGCAAGTGGTGAGTAAGTGCGCCCTTCGGGATAAAAAAGAATGAGCGTCCCGGTTTCCCGAAACGCTCTGAAGGTTATATTGATTTTAATTTGTTGCACAGATAGTTCTCCAATTCATCAAGGCTCATTGAAGCTGACTGAGGAAACGCTTTTTCAAGAATCGCACCTTCCTGAATAAGCCTTCGTGTTCGTGCTTTACGTTCCTTCACTCTGTCTCTTGCCTGTGCTTCTTCAAGTCTGTGCTTTGCCTGCAACAGTTTTATCTCGTTTTCGTTCATTTCGTACTCCTTAATACTAAAAATATGATTGTTTGGTATCAACTGTATCGGTTTTGATATCGAAAAAGTATAAAAGCAGTACCGCTTTGTGTTTCGCTCCATAATGACGGAGAAAACAGCAGCGGATACTGCTTGTTTTGGTATCATAATAATTTTTTCGGTATCATTTCAGGTTGTATCGGTATCAAAAGCTGTCGGCAAAATCCAATGCCGCATCACTTAACGAAGATTCGGATTTTTCTTCTTGTTCCGTTTTTGGTTGCGGTTGCTGTAACAACTGAATAATACTGCCGAGTGATGCTGAAGAAGAATTTTTGCATAATCCCGTTTCTATCGTTTGCAGTATCCTGTTCAAAAAAGCATCTTCTTTTTCTCGTGTTTCGAGATAGGGGTCATTGGCTGATTTCTGTTCTCTCTCAAAATATTCACACAACGCACAGATAACAGCTTTGCTGTATGATTTGTATTTCTTTCTGTCCATACTTTGAAGATACTCCCAAGCTTTTCTGTCTGCTTCGTTTTTGAGGTTAAACCGTATATTGGTGCTTACCGTTTTCTTCATAAAGTATCACCGCTTCTGCGAAGCTTTTTTAAAGATAACTGCTCATATCCCTTTGCGGTTGCACAGATGTCATCATTGATTATCACTCGGCTTTTATCATAATCGGTAAAGTTTTTGATGATACACCCGCCGCCACCGACAACAAACAGCCTCATAAGTTCGGGATCGTATTCGTGTTCACGGAGTATTCTGAAAATACCCTGTGCATATTCTTCCGCTGTGCTTCTGATTGCAGACAAATATTTTTCGGCGATGTCTGCCGTTCCGGTTCTCAACACTCTTTCAATAACGGCATCATCTAATCTGACACCGAATTGCCTCATAATGTTTTCTCTGATTGCAAGAAAGCATTGATTTGTTCCGTATTTCTCGGTGAAACACTTTTTCTCTGTCGGCTGACACTCGTTGATATACATAACATTCATTGTGCCGTTGCCTATATCCGCAAGCATATTTGTTCCTTTGAAGCAATGGAGCTTGTCGGAAACAGCAGCAAAGCCTTGAGGGAATATGTCCGCACCTGCAAAATCAATGTGATAGTCAACATTGCGAAAACTGAAATCGACAAATTTGTTTTGAAGCAGATATTTCTTGAATTCTTCCTTCTGCTCTCCAACCCAAGTCAGAGGCAAACCTGCCGCAATGTGAACTGTCGCAAAGGTTTTGTTTCGCACTTTCAGTTCTCTTGCAATAGCGGCAAGAGTCAGAACATAATAGTCTTCATCCGCCATTTTGTCGGATTTAAATTCCTTATGTTCTTCACCGATGATATAGTATTTGCCGTCATAGATTAACAGATTGTTTTTGAAGGTCGGTTCTTTGTCATAAACCGCGACTCCCGTTTTGAAACAACTGTGTGCCGTTTTGATGTTTCCGTATCCGTGGTCGATTCCTATTACTGTAATTTCATTTGTTGATAAATTCATAATTTAAAATTCCTTCCTTAATTAAAATTTTGACATAAAAAAGCAGCCCGTGTTTTTCACGGACTGCCCATAATTGTGTAACATAAAATAAGTCATATTATTTTACGGTTTCTGCCGAAGCAATATGTGCAATTTTTAATACTGTGTTTTTGCCGTAATATTTATCGGCAAAGGCAAGAAGCTGACGGTATTCCAAGTTATATTTGTTCAGATGCTTTGCAAGAATTTCGTATGGATTATCAACATCAATCGGAGCCTTATCCATAAGTTCCACCGCATCAAGAAACTGAAAGTACCGTTTGTTAGTTTGTGTTACCGTTTCTTTAGGCGGGCGAATATACACATCAAGACTTTTGTCGGCTCTTATGCAATCTCTCGCCTTATTTGTTACAAGCACTCTTTCGTTAGGCATTTGAGTGGTCAATCCCATTTGGTGAAGAACGGTGTATCCCGTTTCATACCCTATATCAGGTATAAGATATTTTTCTCTGATAAGAATTTCTTTATTTATACCTGTCTCTCCGAATGGCGTTTTTACAGCAAGATAATATATGCCTTTTTGATAAAATCTCAAATTTTCAAGTTGCTTTGTATCAATTATCCGTTTAATAGCAACCGAAACAGCGGCATTTGCTTTTTTGATTTCAAAGCTATATTCCTTTGAAAAAGCCTTGGCGATATCAGCAGTATATATAGGATTGCCGGGTATTTGATTTTTCAAATATTTAATTACATATTCGATATATGTCATTTGGTTTCCTCCTTCTGATATATTGTTTGCGATATTTATACGCTTTATACGATATTATTATATCTTTTAAAAGTGAAAATGTCAACAATATTTTAAATGGCATATTAAATACAGCGAGCCGAAATCGTGTCGGCTCGCTGTGATAATTATTATTCGTTATTTGATTTTTCTTTGTTTCTTCTGGCTTCATTTCGTATCCGCTGTCCTTTGAGATGTCCTTCATATCGGCACTCGTCGCAGCAGTACTTTGCATCAGACCTTGTTGCAGTAAATGTTTCACCGCAGTTTTCGCAAGAAATTTCACGGCTTCGTTCTTTTGAGGCTTCCTGCCGGTAATACTTTGCTCTGCAATTCGGATTGCAAAACAATGAATACGAGCGTGTGGTTTCAAAGGTTTCTCCGCAGCATTTACAAGTTATTTCAAAAAGCTGTCCCTTAACACGGGTTCCTTCTTTGAGTTGCTTGTATCTTTCACGGTTTTTAATACGGTGTCTGCGTAGTGTTTCCTGCCGCTTTAATTCTTCGGGTGTAAGTTCGGGTTCGGGCAAATCAAAATGTCCGATGAAATTCAGATAAATCTCAACTTCCTGCGTTCGTTCTCCGTCAACTCTTTCGGGTGCGTGAACAATGATTTTGTCAATAAACTCGTTTATCATCATTGTTGTAAGTTCGGAAAAGTCCGTGTATTTCTTTGCCAATGCAATAAACTTCTCGGCCCTGTCAGTATCTTCATTGAAAGAGGAAAGCAGTTTATCCGCTTCATCAACAGAGATTTGGAGTGATTTCTGCTCGGCTTCATATTCTGACATCAGACTGTCAAAGCGTTCTTCAGATATTTTTTCAGTTGCAAAGGATTCATAAAGTTTTTTGATGATATTATCAAGCTCTGTAATCCGCTTGTGTTCCTTGTTAAGTTTTCTTTTGATTTCCTTTGCCGCTTCTGCCTGACGAAGCTGAGAAGCATTTCGTACCTTTTCAATAAATTCATCCTGATTACTGATTGCAAGCATGCTTATGGTTCGTATGGTGTCGAGAATAAGGGTGCGTAAGTTTTTGGTAGTTATATAGTGTCCCGTACAGGCTTTGTATCTCTTTTGTCGGGAAAGTGTATATGTTGAGCAGTCAAAGAAATCTGAAGGGTAGAAGTTGTTTTCTTTACCGCCTCGGGAACGGTGGTTATACATCTTTTCACCGCAGTCGGCACAGAACACAAGTCCCGTAAGAGGATTTGCTTCTCCAAAGGTATCAATACGCCTCGGCGTTTTTCTTAACTTCTGTGCAAGTTCCCAAGTTTCTTTATCAACAATAGCCTCGTGTGTGTTTTCAAATATCAGCCAATTTTCTTCCGGGTTTTTGACGGTGTGTTTATCTTTGTATGAAAGCTTATGGTAACGGAAATTTACCGTATGTCCCATATATTCGGGCTTTGAAATTATTTGACCGACAATAAAGCCACTCCAGTTATATGGGTTTGGAAACTCCTCTTTGCTTTTCCATACACCTGTTTTCCTTTTGGCAAAATACACGGCAGGAGTTTCAACTTTATCATCAAACAGAATCCGGGCAATTTCATAAGGTCCGAACCCATCAATGGTTAATCTGAAAATTCTGCGGACAACTTCCGCCGCTTCTTCGTCAATCAGCCAATGATATTTATCGTTCGGGTCTTTCTTGTATCCGTATATCGCACTGTTTGATGTCGGTTTGCCCGATTCACCCTTGACTTTTATAGCTGCCCGTTGTTTTTTACTCAAATCCCTCAGATACCATTCATTCATAATATTGAGGAACGGGGCAAACTCATTGCTGTTAAGGTCATCGCTGTCAACATTGTTTGCAACTGCAACAAAGTGAACTCCGTACTGTCTGAACATAACTTCGGTGTAAAAACCTGTTTGCAGATAATCTCTGCCTATTCGTGACATATCCTTAACGATAATGTGAGCAACCTTTCCTGCTTCAACATCGGCAATCAGCCTTTTCCAAGCAGGTCGCTCAAAGTTACCGCCCGAATATCCGTCATCCGTATAGTGGATGCAATTATCGTACCCTTGCTGCTCTGCATAGCCTTCGAGGTACTTTTTTTGATTCACAATCGAGTTGCTGTCACCGGTCAACTCGTCATCACGGGAAAGCCTTTCGTACAACGCCGTGATTTTTCCTTCAGTCTGTTTCAATGCCATAGTCAGGCACTCCTTTCAGACTGTCGGCTCATTTGCGGTAATTCCATTATACCACACTTTTCGCCGTTTTCCAGTACTTCATTGCGAACAATTCGTAAAATTTTATCTTCCATAGTTTCGTTACCCGTATCGTTATACACAACCTTAACTTTAAATGTTGTTGCACCGATACGGCGGGTTATATATGAATAATTGTTGTTTGTTTCGTTTTTATTCAAATTTTATTTGCCTCCTAATAATTTTTGTTGTATAATTCAGTTAGTTCCGTTTGCTGTAATCTGCTGTCAGATATATCAGCGATATTATTCAGATGTCTTATTCAAAAGAATTCAGTCTCCGAAAAGCAAAGCTAATCAAAGGCTGATTCGTTGTAGTGTCTTAAATTAATGTGTTTTACGATTGATTGATACAATGGCATCACTTCTCCTTTCTTCAGTATTGAGAGTAATATACAAAACGGCAAAACATATTACCCCCTCACTTATAGGAGAAAATCGGTATGTTTATCGGAACTGTTTTCGTGAATTTACTTTGAATTTTATTTTAACTTTCTGTTAAGGAGGCGACAAGCGATGATTTCGGAAGATTACGAATATGACGAAAGCCGTATAACCGAAGATGAATCCGGTGATTCAGACGAACAGATACGCCGAAGGCTTGTCGAAGAACAGACCTTGGTGGAAGAGCTTGAAGCGGATGCGGAAGAAAACCCGTTTGAGGAAGATGAAGAAGAAAGCGAAGAATCCGAACGAAAGAAGCTGAAACGGGAAATACAGGCAGAAGCACTTGCCCGACTTGAATCAGCAGCAAGAACGGTCAGCGATTTTGAAAATATTATCGCTTGGTGGGACAGACTTGATGCTAACCGTGAACGCAGAGAACGGTATCACGAATTAAGCAGAAGCGGTGATGACATTCCTTTTGACTACGGTGTTTCAATAAATGAATTGTTCTTTCCCGATACATTGAACAATGTTTTGGAAAAACAGCTACGCAAGGGAGATTTTATTGACGATATATTTTACTGCCCGTATGACATACATGAGCTTGTAACGGAAGAATACTTATCCAAAATATTTAACGGCTTAAAAGAAGAACAGAAAGAATTGCTGTTTCTGTGTGCGGTAAGGTTATTCAGTTCGGTAAGAATTGCCGCAATAAGGGGACAAACAGACAGAAACATACGAAAAGTCCGTGCAACGATGCTGCGAAAGATAAGGCGGGAAATGTATTCGGCACTTCTGAAAAAAGAGAACAAAAAGAAAGACAGTCTGACATTACTCGAAAAGCAGTTTATGAAAGACTATGTAAATGAATTGGAGAAAAAACAATGAAGAAACTAATAAAAAACGCAAGCTCCGTTTGGGTAAAATACAGCGAATATGAATGGAAGAAAGCCGAAAACGGAAAACTGTATCTGATACCGACAAAAACGGCAAAGCCTTCAATTTACGACCCGCTAAAGGAATACCGTCAGTTTGTTCTTGAAGCAATAAACATAGGTCGGATGGGTATGAGCAAGAAACCCGACGAAGAGATACAGAAAGCGATTAAAGAGTTTGCAACAAAATACGGTTTATTCGGACTTATGACTGCATTGCCGACAACACCGGATTTTATGGAATACAACGCAGTATATTTACCGAAAAACCAATTCATAAAAGAAGAAACGATGTCAACCGAGGATTATCTTTCTATATTCTTTCCGTTTGATGAATTGGATATTATCAAACGTGGAGTTGAATCAATATGGAATATTGCGAATGACCGTGAAATGATGGCATTGGCTATGACTATGACTGACAAGCCTATGGCGGTCAGTATGAGTTTTCAAAGAGAATATGCAGAGCCTTACGAATGGATGAAACAGCAGTTTACAAGCTGGGCATTTACCTATGTCACGAGTATGCTTTATTACGAGGATTATGACAGCCTGAATCAAGAAACACGATTGATAATGCAGCAGAGCATTTCGGCATTCGGCGGTAATCCTCCGACATACCGCATAGCTTTACTTGACAAGCCTACTGTTATATGGGATTTTCATTCACTTCTGCTTGTAACACAGCTGATGTTCAGCTTTATGCTGACAGATACGGAAAAACCGATACGCTTATGCAAACATTGCACAAAGGCTTTTGTTGCCAACAGAGCCGATGCCGTGTTCTGTTCACCGCAGTGTAAAAATAAATTCAATGTTTACAAGAGCAGGGCAAAGAACGGTGAGAATGAATAACAAGTGTTTTTTACAAATTATGAACATTCCCAAAAAATTATTGACATAACCCTAGGTCGTGCGTATAATAATAGTAGAGAGTAGCAATACTCCACCGAAAAGTGCCCTGCCACTTTGAGAGCAGATCATTTATGAAAAGTGCCCTGCCACTTTGAGAGCAGATCATTTATGTAAGGTGCACCACGACCTTAACTGTGGTCTTTAATGAGTGGAAGGGGCGATTTGATTCGCCTCTTTCTTTTTAGGGAGTTATTGTTATGGATAAACTTAACTTTTATACTGTTGATTTAACATATGTTGATTTGTTAAAATCTGCAGAAACAAGCAAAAGAGGATTTACCCGTGTTCCTAATATGGATTACGGAGAAGAACGAAAGCCAAAGTTTTTGTGCGGTATTGTTCTGAATGTAGGTAACACAGATTATTATGTGCCAGTTACATCATATAAACAGCAGAAACCTGACAACTTTCTGATTTGTAGCGATAACGGACAAGTTGTTGGTTCTTTGCGTTTTAATTATATGTTTCCCGTACCCAAAGAACTTCTAACCGAAAGACGAATTGATTCCGAGTCAGATAGAGCATATCGTTCACTATTGGCACAGGAATTGCAGTATTGCAGAAAAAATCAAGAAGATATTTTACATCTCGCCGAACGTACATACAAACGAGTTCTTCTAGGTAAGAATCCCGGATTGGTAGCAAACAGTTGCGATTTTAAACTTTTGGAAGAAGTTTGCGGTAATTATATAACAGAAAAGTTTGTTTCGCCTAAACAAACAAGTGATGTATGCGAAAAAAGACCTAGTGTTCTTGAAAAACTAGACAGAGCAAAACAAGAGGCTGCAGCTTTTAACTCTGCACCCAAAGCTAAAAAACCTCACAACCGTGATGCAAGATAACAATTCAGTCTTTTTTAGTAAATTCTTCATTCTGTATTTCTACAAACCTAATATTCTACAAATGTAAATATTGTTCGCTCACCGTTAGCGACCTGCAAATGAACGGCTCGATAAATATTGTCCGCCCACCGTTGGCGGCGTTACAAGTTATCGGTTTGAAAACAGTGTTGTAGCCCTATCGTGTTGATAGGGCTACACTCGTTATATCAAAAACACCGCACTTTCCAAAAGCACGGTGTTGACAGATTATAAAGTATATACTATTTCGTTTAAGACAATTTCTTCTGCTCGGTTATGTATGTTGTTCATACGGCAAACCCATTCCATTTGGTCGGATGCTTTTAATTCTTCCGTAACACCTTCTTTTTCAGCCATTGCATTACAAAGAAGCTCCATTCTTTCGTTACAGCATTTGTCTGTTTCAGCAAGGTGTTCATTCAGTTTGCCGTTCATCACCAATTTTGTATAGATAATGTTATGGTGATTTTTCAAAAATGTTTGACGAATACGCCCGTATTTGCCGATTGGATAGTTTGTTGATTTTGGTAACACAAGGTTGGGGATATAATAATCTCCGACTCGGCGGTATGTTCCGCCCATTTCTTCAAAATGTGATTTCATAAGTATCAGCTCCTTTTTATGTTGATATATAAGCAGTTATGCGGATTTGCTTCTCCTTTCCTATAACTGCTTTTCTATTCACCACAAATGAGCCGCAGTCATATATGTATTTGATGGCAAAAACCACCCTTTACATATTAACTCTTGATTTTTGATGCTGCCCGACACATCTTCGTTTTCATCGTCACGAGAAAGCCTT
>CALAQQ010000083.1 GCA_937888485.1 uncultured Clostridia bacterium | reverse complement strand
AAGAGAGACTACCCCGCTTCAATCCATTATCAGTCACCCTGGTGGGAAGAATTCTCATATCTTGAAGACCATTTCGCAAGAGTAAACACTGCTATGACAAGAGGCAAACCGGTTGTTAAAGTCGGCGTTATCCATCCTGTTGAGAGCTATTGGCTTCATTGGGGTCCCAACGATAAAACAGCTCTTGCCCGTGAAAACATGGATGACAAATTCAGAAACCTTGCCGACTGGCTTCTCAAGGGCAGCATAGATTTCAACTACATCAGTGAATCACTTTTCCCGATGCTCTGTGAAAATGCATCCGCACCTCTTAAGGTCGGTGAAATGGAATACGATGCAATCATCGTTCCCGATTGTGAAACTCTCCGTTCAACAACTCTTGAACGTCTTGAAAAATTCCGTGAAGCAGGCGGTAAACTCATTTTTGCAGGCAACGCTCCCGTTTATGAAGACGGTATTATCAGCGAAAGAGGCAAGACTCTTTACGAAAAATCAACCGTTATTTCATTCGACAAAGAAAAAATCCTCAGTGCTCTTGACAACAGCAGAACAATCACAATTCGCGAAGCAAACGGCAGACTTTCCGACGGATTTATTTATCAGCTTCGCAAAGACGGCAACAGCCGTTGGCTTTTCATCAGCAGATGCTGTGAACCTTATAACAAGGATGTTGTAAGCGACAATAATCTCCGTATCAGTATCAAAGGCGAATATACACCTTATGTCTATGATACTATCAGCGGAGATATCCGTAAGATTCCCTGCCAGTATGTAAACGGTTGCACTGTTGTTTCAAAGGTTCTTTATAATTATGACAGCCTTCTTCTCAAGCTTGACGAAGGCAAGTCCGATCTTATCGGCGCAGACCCCGGCAATGTTGATTTGCTTGAAGCAAAAGCTATGCCTGCACTCGTTGACTACACCCTTTCCGAAAGAAACGTATATCTTCTTGACATTGCGGAATTCTCTCTCGACGGCAGCGAATTCATGCCCGAAGAAGAAATTCTCCGTCTTGATAACGTATGCAGAAAAGCACTCGGCTTTGTTAGAAGAGGCGGTCACGTTGCACAGCCCTGGGTACTCGATCCCGAAACAATCGAACACTATGTAACCTTAAGATTCAACATTGCAAGTGAAATCGATTATTCGGGTGCAGAACTTGCACTTGAGGATGCCGAAAAAGCTAAAATCGTTTTCAACGGCATAGAAATTAAAAATAACATTACAGGCTGGTATGTTGATAAAGATATAAAAACCGTTCCCCTCACCGATATTAAGAAGGGCGAAAACATTCTTGAAATTACTCTTCCTATCGGCAAGCGTACAAACACGGAATGGTGCTATCTTCTCGGCGATTTCGGTGTAAGAGTCACGGGTTGGAATAAGGTTATAACCGCACTTCCCGAAAAGCTCGGATTCGGTTCAATAATTAATCAGGGTCTTCCCTTCTACGGCGGAAATATAACATATCATCTTGAAGCAGAAGGCGATGCAATCGCTGTTGAAGCAACAAGATACAGAGGCGCGCTCATTTCCGTGGCAGTTGACGGCGAAACAAAAGGCAAGATTGTATACCCGCCCTATCACCTCGAAATCAACGGTCTCGGAGCAGGAAACCACAAGGTTGACATTACACTTTTCGGTCATCGCTTTAACGGATTCGGTGCAGTTCACCTTACAGATACAAATCATTCATGGCACGGTCCCGATGCATGGAGAAGCGACGAAGAATGCTGGAGCTATGAATA
>CALAQQ010000082.1 GCA_937888485.1 uncultured Clostridia bacterium | reverse complement strand
CGCCAAGCTCTCTTGCTTTTGCAATTACGTCCATTTTTGTTTCTCCTGTCTGAAATAAAATTTATATAATACGATAAACGTACGTATTAACTTATTGAAGCTCGCCTTTTAAAATCCAGGTGAGAGATTCAGTGACTTTAACATCACGGAAAGAACCGATAACCGATTCGTCGGCGGGAAACTCTATAATAATGTTGCCGCCCGTTCTGCCTTCGATAAGACCGCCCTTGCTGATACTTTCACAAAGAACCCTGTAGGTTTTACCGACCATGGAAGCTGTTCTGACGGCAGCAATATTTTCCTGAGCATCAAGAAGCTCTCTGAACCACTTTCCTTTTTCTTCCCTTGAAACAGGGTCAGGCATTGAAGCGGCTTTTGTTCCGTTTCTTGACGAGAAAATGAAAGTATACATGGATGTGAACTTCGCTTCTTCAACCAAAGATACGGTATCGAGAAACTCTTCATAAGTTTCCCCGGGAAAACCGACTATAACATCGCTTGTTACAGATAAATCGGGCATAACGGAATATGCATAACGAAGTAATTCAAGATATCTTTCTCTTGTGTATCTTCTGTTCATTTCAGAAAGAACTCTGTTGTTACCGCTCTGGAACGGCAAATGAAGATGTCTTGCAACCTTTTTGCATGATGCCATTGTATCGAGCAATTCATGAGTGCAGTCTTTTGGATGTGAAGTCATAAATCTGATTATAAAATCTCCCTCAACATCGTTGAGTCTGCGAAGAAGTTCAGAAAAGTTGCATCCGTAATCGGGATATTTACCGTATGAATTAACATTCTGTCCGAGAAGAGTTATTTCTTTATAGCCTTGTGAAATAAGCTGTTTGGCTTCTTCAAAAATAGCTTCGGGATCACGGCTTCTCTCTCTGCCTCTGACATAAGGAACAATACAATAACTGCAGAAATTATTGCAACCGTACATTATCGGAATCCACGCTTTGAATTCACTGTCTCGGTGAACGGGAAGTTCTTCAACAATAACACCGTCATGATCAGGAAATTCACGGATTTTCTTTCCTCTTGAAAGATTAAGATAAAGAAATTCGGGAAGTCTGTGCATAACATGAATTCCAAAAACAATATCAACAAACGGATAACTCTTTTTTATCTTTTCAACAACCCATTCCTGTTGCATCATGCATCCGCAAAGAATGATCTTCATATCACGGTTCGCATTTTTTGAAGGCTTTAACGCACCGACATTTCCGAAAACTCTGTCTTCAGCATGTTCACGGATTGCGCAGGTATTATACAAAACCAAATCGGCACCTTCAAGGTCGTCAGTCAGAACATACCCCATTTCCTCAAGCATACCTTCAAGTCTTTCACCGTCGGAAACATTTCCCTGACAGCCGTAAGTATGAACAAATGCCTTGGGAGCATCGGAGTATCTCTGCACAATTATCTCACGTACAAGAGCGGAATATTCACGTTGTTTTGCAAGTTCTTCCGCAGGAACGGAAACTGAATTTTTATTTGAAATATCGGACAAGCCATATTCCTCCATATTGAACATATATTTGTTATTATATATTAAAAGAACAGATTATTCAAGAGAAAAATGAATAATCTGTCGCTTTTTTAATATTAATTTACGGTTTATTCATCAAAGAGACTTTCTGCAAGGTTAAAATTCTCATTTCTGCGTTTTTCTTCCTCTTCAGGAACAGAAATGTAATACCCGTTTTCATCCTCTCTGATGATGCTTCCCACTCTGTAACTGCCGATGATATTATCAACAGACAGAAGAAGATATTCTTCGTTATCGCCGATACAAACGGCTACTTCTTCAACTATTCTGTCTATGCTGTAAAACATAATAACACCTCATTGTTTTTCGCACTTAATTTTCAAATCAACTTCATTGCTCTTGATAAGAATATCACCGTTCAAATAGGTTCTGTAAATCTTTTCTGACGAAATATCTTCTATTTCAATAAAGGATTCGAGATTTCTTATTATCGCATCAAAATCAGTAATTTTGTCTTCAGGCACATATTCAGAATTTAATATCAGGAATTTATTCTTACCAAAAGACAGCTTGATTGATAAGGAAGAAACATCTGTAACATCAACAGTGCTTTTTCCGATTCTGAAGCTCATTCCTTCAATAGCTGTCTGAGAAATAACAGGTGTTGAAGCGATATAATCATCAAATATTTTTTGCAGCTGTTCATCATCTGTTGACGGCAGAACAATTTTATCAACCGTTACAGAATTGATTATCATATCAAGACTCTGAAGATATTCCTCACTGAGTTCAGAAATAAAAAGATAATTAATCGAATCAATTTCTTCTGATGTTAAAAACCCGAGCAATTCTTCACCGTGATTTCCATTTCCCGAATCGATTAAAAAATTTTCTCCGCTGCTCTCAAACAAGATTGCGTTTCCATAATCAAAATCGAGACATTGAAATTCACAGTTGATACCGTTTGTTCTGTATTTGAAGTTCTCCCATAAAGTTCCGTTGAAGAAAAAGATAAGCAATAAAAACAAAAGACATAAATACGAAGTAACAATCACCGCAATCATTCTGTTCTGAAAAGTTTTTTGTATCTGATACTGCTTTCGTTTATAAACTTCGGAAACAGGTTCACTCGGAAGTCTTCTCATAAGAATCCCTCATTTATTCGTTTTCATATGAAATTACGATGTTTTCGCCGTCGCTTGTCATAACGATGCTTCCGCAAATGTCGGTTCTGAAAACCTCATCCGTCTGATAACTGATTCTTTTGAGTGCTTTATCATGAGGGTGACCGTAGTCATTATTTGCACCGCATGATATTACACAGATTTCCGGAGTTATCGCCTCAAGAAATTCTCTGCTTGACGAGGTTGACGAACCGTGATGACCGACTCTTAAAACATCGCAGTCCAGGTCAGCACCGTTTTCAACAATTTCAAGTTCTTCATCTTTTTCGGCATCACCCGTTACGAGAAAAGAGTTATTGCCGTATGTAATCTTTGTAACCGCAGACATACTGTTGATATCCTCGCAGTCATCGGTTACAGGTCCGAGGATTTCAAATTCAGCATCTCCAAGCTGATATTTCAAACCCGGTTTTGCCGAAATAATCCTTGCGTCAGAATTCTGCAATGCAGTCAAAAATGATTTATATGTACTGTTGGTCGGTGTCTGTTCTTTTGTGAGTCTTGGCATAATAATATTATCTGCATCAAACTCTTCAAGAACTTCGGGAATACCGCCGATATGATCTGAATGCTGATGTGTCGCAATTATGTAATCCAGCTTATCAATCTTCATTGAACGCAGATAATTGATAACATCGGTTTCATGACCGTTTTCACCTGCATCAATAAGCATAGCCATATTATTACTCAAGACAAGAGTGCAGTCGCCCTGACCGACATCAATAAAATGAACCGAAAAATCATTGTTTTTATCGTTCCGATGGTTTGACTGAGTAAAATTGCCGAGTGTATTTCCGGGGTCTTCGGAAAACTCTCCCCACCACCCCAGTGAAGAACCGACGGAGGTGATGACCGCAATCACAAGAACGATAAGCATATAAATCAGCTTTTTATTTTTTGCGTTTGAACCATTCATTCTTACCTCTCTCTGCTCTGGTTGTTAACAGTCTTATTCGGCGTCACCAGACATTTATCACCGTAACCTATAAGATCGTGTCTGCCTGCTTTTCTTAACGCTTCAATAACAAGACCTTTGTTTTTAGGGTTGAAATATTGCAGAAGAGCTCTCTGCATGGCTTTTTCATGAGGGTCTTTTGCAACATAAACTTCTTTCATCGTATATGGGTCAATACCAGTATAGAACATACAGGTTGAAACCGTGCCCGGTGTAGGATAAAAATCCTGAACCTGCTCCGGTCTTATACCGATTTTTTTAAGAAAAAGCGCAAGCTCAACAGCTTCCTTTAAAGTGCTTCCGGGGTGTGAAGACATAAGATACGGAACTAAATACTGTTCTTTACCTTCGCTTTTTGAATATTTAAAATATTTCTTTGAAAATTCAAGATATGCTTCAATATGAGGTTTACCCATTTTATCAAGAACAGCAGCAGAACAATGCTCGGGTGCAACTTTAAGCTGGCCGCTGACGTGATGGGCAACAAGCTCTCTGAAGAAAGTATCATCCTTATCTGCAAGCATATAATCATATCTGATTCCCGAACGGATAAATACCTTTTTTACTTTTGGAAGAGAACGAACCTCACGAAGAATACCCAGATATTCCGAATGATTTGATTTAAGATTGGGACAAATAGTGGGAACAAGACATTTTTTGCCTTTGCAAAGTCCCCTCTTCTCCTGTCCTTCGCATGAAGGCTGACGGAAATTTGCGGTTGGTCCGCCGATATCATGGATATATCCTTTAAAATCGGGCAATTCGGTTAATATTTTAGCTTCATTAACGATTGATTGCCTGCTTCGTGTTGTAATATATCTTCCCTGATGAAATGCAAGCGAACAGAAATTACACGCACCGAAGCATCCGCGGTTATGTGCTATCGAAAAACGGACTTCTTCAATTCCGGGAACTCCGCCCATAGCTTCATACATCGGATGATAAGTTCTCATATACGGTAAAGCATAGACTTTATCAAGCTCATCCTGTGACAAAGGAATTGCAGGCTGATTCTGAACAAGCATCCTGCTTCCGTGACGCTGTTTTATTGCTTTACCTCTGAAAAAGTCCTGCTCATCCTGCTGAATTCTGCAAGAAACAGCATATTCCTTTTTAGAATTGTAGACATTATCAAATGAGGGACATTCAGTTCCGTAATAAGGAGTTTCACGAACGTCAACGCTGTAACAAGTTCCTCTGATATCACGAATATCTGAAATATTTTCACCCGAATCGAGCCTCTGCGCAATTTCAAGCATGGAACGTTCTCCCATGCCGAAAGAAAGTAGATCGGCCTGAGAATCAAAAAGAATTGAACGGCGAATTTTATCATCCCAATAGTCATAATGCGCAAAGCGTCGAAGCGATGCTTCAAGACCGCCGATAATAATCGGAACATCACCGTAAATTTCTCTTATTTTATTGCAATAAACAATAACTGCTCTGTCGGGTCTTAAGCCGAATTTTCCACCGGGACTGTAGTAATCTGAACTGCGTTTTTTCTTTGCCGCAGTATAGTGAGCAACCATTGAATCAATATTTCCGCTGCTGACAAGAAAACCAAGACGCGGTTTACCAAAACGCATAAAATCCTCATTACTTCTCCAATCGGGTTGTGCAAGAAAAGCAACTTTGAAGCCTGCATTTTCAAGTATTCTTGTTATGATAGCCGCACCGAAAGCAGGATGGTCAACATACGCATCACCGCTGACATAAACAAAGTCAGCCTGTCCCCATCCTCTTACGGTCATTTCTTCTTTTGTAACGGGTAAAAATCCGTTTAAATTATTCAAAGTCATCCTCCGAACCTGCATAATCATCATCGTCTGCAAAAACATCGTCAATATTCGGTGCAACACCCGCACCGTCAGCAAGAGCCTGCATTTCATACCATTGTTGTTTTGTAATAAGAACTGCTCTGGGTTTTGCACCTTCCGAAGGTCCTACTATGCCCTTTTCCTCGAGCTGATCCATAACTCTTGACGCTCTTGCATATCCGAGTTTAAGTTTTTTCTGAAGCATTGTTGTCGAAGCGCCGCCTGCATTGAGAACAACCTCAATTGCGTCATTAAGCATAGGGTCAAAATCATCCTCATCGGTTTCTTCATATCCCTTCTTCTTGGCATTTTCTGACGCTGCCGCCTTCGCTTCAATTTCATGCATTGTCTCTTCGTTATATGTTGTCTGAAGCTGTGATTTGATATGATTTACAACATTTTCAACTTCAGCATCGGAAATAAAGCAACCCTGAACACGGGTCGGCTTTGACGAACCTACAGGACTGAAAAGCATATCACCGTTGCCGAGAAGCTTTTCCGCACCGACAGCATCAAGAATTGTTCTTGAGTCAACCTGCGACGAAACAGAAAGCGCAATTCTGCTTGGAATATTTGCTTTGATAATACCTGTAATAACATCAACGGAAGGTCTCTGTGTTGCAATAACAAGGTGAATACCGGCAGCTCTTGCCATCTGTGCAAGACGCTGAATGCAGTCTTCAACTTCTTTGGGAGATA
>CALAQQ010000081.1 GCA_937888485.1 uncultured Clostridia bacterium | reverse complement strand
GAAAAATGAAAAGTTAAGGGTGGGCGTTGCCCACACCCAATTATATTCGGAGCGAAGCGACCCTTAACTATTCACTATTCACTGTTAACTATTCACTTATAATCATTCAAGTCCGAGCTTCTTCGCCATTTCTGCGGTTTTGAGTTCAAGGAGCTTTGAAACGCCTTTTTCCTGCATTGTTACGCCGTAGAGCATATCCGCTTCGTCCATTGTGCCTCGTCTGTGGGTGATGAGAATGAACTGTGTGCGGTCAGTCATGCCTCTTACATACTGTGCATAGCGGGAAACATTGATATCGTCAAGCGCCGCTTCAACCTCGTCGAAGATGCAGAAGGGTGCGGGTGTAACCTTGAGAATTGCGAAAAGAAGCGCAATTGCTGCAAGTCCCTTTTCACCGCCCGAAAGAAGGTCGATGTTCTGAACGTTCTTTCCGGGAGGCTGTACCCTGATGTTGATGTTGCATTCAAGAACATCCTGCGGGTCGTCGAGAACAAGCTCGGCACGTCCGCCGTCGAACAAATCCTTGAATGTTTCGGTGAAATTGTTGTTGATTCGTCTGAACTGCTCTCTGAAGCGTTCAGCCATTTTGCCCGTCAGTTCTTCGATGAGCTTTGTCAGCTCTTCCTTGGATTTTTCGATGTCGCCGATCTGGACACTCATATATTCGTATCTTTCGGAAACCTCTTTGTATTCCTCAACCGCACCGACGTTTACGCTGCCGAGTGCACGGATTTTGTTCTTGATTTCCTGGAGAGTGCGTTGTGCCTTGGGGATATCCTCAAGCACGATATCCATTTCGGTTGCCTCACGGAGAGTGAGCTGATATTCGTCATAGAGCTTATTCTGTGCCGTTTCAAGCTCTCTCTGCATTGAATCACGGCGTTCCTCAAGTCTTGCAAGCTCTGCGGTAAGCTTTTCTCTCTCGCCCGTTTTTTCACGTTCTTTTGAACGGAGTTCGGTGCTTTTTGCTTCGCCCTGAGTACGTTTTTCGATAAGCTGTTCGATTTTTTCGCGGGTCTTGACGGAATTTTCCTTTGACGCCGCAATTTTTTCTTCGAGCTCCGCAATAAGCTTTTCTGTTTCTTCGTTTTCTTTCTTTATTGCATCAATTTCTTCACCGAGCTTTCCTGCACGCATTTCAAATGCCTGCTTGCGTTCAAGACAGCCTGCGATGATTTCGTTATCCGCTTCGATGTCCTTTGAAAGAGCAACGATTTCAAGGTTAAGAGAGTTCTGGATTTCCGCCGATTCTTCGCGGAGCTTATCGAGTGATTCTCTCTGTTCATTGAGTTTTGAAAGCTCTGCATTGAGCTTATCGGTTTCTGCGGTAACGGTTTCGATTTCGGAATCCGCCTTGCTTTCGGATTTCTCGGATTCCTCAATTCTTGCCGCCGCTCTCACCTTTTCGGCTTCAAGCTCGTCAATATGACCCTTTGCGGCTGAATATCTGTCTTTTATGAGATTGAGAGCGCTTTCGGCTCTGATGATGTCTTCCTGAGTTTTGATAAGCTCGGCTTCGCTTGCATCGAGTTCTGCCTGAACAAGAGCAAGCTCTTCGGAAACAGTCTTGAATGATGCCTGTTTTTCGTCAAGCTTCTTTTCAAGCTCAGCAACCTTTTCCTTAAGGCTTTCGATTTCGGTTGTTCTGCTCAGGAAACCTGCGCCCGAACCTCTTGAACCGCCCGTCATCGAACCGCCTGCGTTGAGCACCTGACCGTCAAGTGTGACAATCTTGAAGCGGTAGGAATATTTCTTCGCCATTTCGATACCGTTGTCGATGTTGTCAACAACCGCTGTTCTTGCAAGGAGCGAGCCGATGATTCCCGAATATTTGGGGTCGAATTCGAGAAGCTTGTCCGCCATATCAACGAAGCCTTCGCATTTTTCAAGACCCTTTTCGGTGAACGGTCTTGACTGAACGGATGTCAGAGGAAGGAATGTTGCACGTCCCGCTCTGTTATCCTTGAGGAAATTAATCGCTCTTTTAGCGGTGTTTTCGTTATCGGTAACTATGTTCTGAATTGCCGCACCGAGAGCCGTTTCAATCGCAACGGCATATTCCGAGGGTGCGGAGATAAGCTGTGAAAGAGTGCCGTGGATACCCTTGATGGCGCCTCTTTTTGCTTCTTTTATGACCTTCTGAACGCTTCCTGCATAACCGTCAAGGTTCTTTTCAAGGTCGTCAAGCATCTTGATTCTTGCGTTTTTCTGATAGATATCAAGGGTTATTTCGTCAAGCTCCTTGCGGTAACGCTCAACCTTATCCGCTCTTGTGCCGATAATCATTTTGTAGCCGTCAAGGGCATTTTCATGCTCGGCGGCTTCGGCATTGAGACGGTCAAGCTCTTTCTGTGCGGCGGCTTTTTCGTTTTCGAGGTTGGTTATAACCCCGCCTCTTGTTTCGATAACCTCATTGATATTGTCTATTCTTGCCGCAAGCTCTCTGCGTGTTGACTGAGCTGTTGATTTTTCAACCCTCAAGTCTGCAAGTTTCAGTGCACCTGCGGTTATTTTTTCGCTGATTTCACGTACTTTTTCGCTGTTTTCGCTGTTCTGACCGAGAAGATTATTGAGTCTTCCGATTTCTTCGGCAAGCTCGTTTTTCTTGCCTTCAACAGCCTTTTCTTTTTCGGCAATATCTGTTTTTGCCTGCTCAATCTGCGCATCGATTTCAGCCTTGGAGCTTTCGCTGTCACCCATATCTCCCATAATACGCTCGATGGTCTGATTATTATGCTCGATGGTGTTTTTCTTAACGGCAATTTCACCGCCGATAACGGCCGCTTCCTCTTCGCCGTCGGCAATGCTCTGTCTGAGGCGTTCGATTTCGAGAGTTAAGTCCTGACCCTCTTTGATTGCCTGCTCAATCTGTTCGATAAGCTCAACGAGCTCGTTTTCAGTCTGTTCATACTGCGATGAAGCAAGCGAGAGCTTATGCTCCTGCTCGCGCAGACCGTTTTTGGATTTTTCTATCGTATGAAGCCACAAGCCGATTTCGAGAGTTTTCTTTTCATCGGCAAGAGCAAGGAATTTCAACGCTTTTTCGCTCTGTGTTTTGAGCGGTCCGATTCTCGATTCAAGTTCTGCGAGAATGTCACGGAGTCTTACGAGATTTTCTTCCGCCTGGTCAAGACGGCGGTTTGCATCTGCACGTCTGTAACGGAATGCGGAAATACCCGAAGCTTCTTCGAGCATATCACGGCGCTGAGTTGAACGTGCGGAAACGAGGTCGGCAATTCTTCCCTGACCGACCATGGAATAACCGTCTCTGCCCAGACCCGTATCCATGAAAAGCTCATGGATATCACGCAGACGGCAGACTTCGCCGTTGATTTTATATTCACTTTCACCCGAGCGATAGTAACGTCGTGTTACGGCAACATCATTTTTATCGTAATTGTTGAGGCTTCTGTCCGAATTATCAAGGCGCAGAGTTACCTCGGCATAACCGAGAGCCTTTCTCTGGCTTGTACCGCCGAAGATGACGTCCTCCATCTTTGCGCCTCGGAGAGTTTTGGTTGACTGCTCACCGAGTACCCAGCGTACGGCATCGGAGATGTTACTCTTTCCCGAGCCGTTGGGACCGACAACTGCGGTTATGCCTTTTCCGAATTCGAGCACCGTCTTATCGGG
>CALAQQ010000080.1 GCA_937888485.1 uncultured Clostridia bacterium | reverse complement strand
TTAACACGAAGGCTGCCTAAGGCGATATCCGAAAAAACTCCGCAAAGCTCGCCGGGGTTGCCTGCGCTGCTCTTGTAGAAGCCGTTGACTCTTGCCCTGACCGCTTCTCCGTTGTTGAGAGGCATTATCCTGCCCGTATCAACATCACACACTCCGTGTCCGAGACCTGCAAATCTTCCTGTTTCATCATCGTAAAAAGTGACTGTACCTATACCTGCCGAGCTGTCTCTGACCCATATTCCCGCTTTATATCCGCCGTTTACGGACATCTCAGGTCTGAGTGTCAGCTCAAGCTTTTCACCGTTTCGGTCGATATTCAATTTCAGGGTTTGACCCTGCGACTGCTCAACGGATTCGGTGAGCTGTTTTGAGCTTGCAACCGCTTCACCGTTGATATGGGTTATTATATCTCCGCATTTAAGACCTGCACTGACTGCAGGGTCTTTTGAACCCGACGAAGTTGTTACGGAATCTATGCTCACTACAATGATACCTTTTGTATAAAGCTTAATTCCGAAAACATCGCCGCCAAGACCAACATATCTGCGTTTGGTCACATTGATTTTTATTTCTTTTACGGGAATAACCTTCAGCGCCGTTATATGCGACTTATATTCCCTGAAAGATTCCGTTCCTGCCGCAACAGCATAATCGCTCTCTGCCGAAAAAACACTCCCGAAATACGGAGTTTCGGTCTCCATTATGCTGATTTCATCGGGAAGATTTTCGCTTCCGTAAGCAACAAGAGAAAACACCGATATGCAAAGCACAAGAAAAACAACGCTCAGAGCTTTAAAAAAACGCTTCATCATTCACCTCCGTGTCCGATTTGCCTTGCGTTTTTGCAAGGCTCTAATAATTTGCGCTGACATTTCGGATTTAAACAGAGGATATTATGCCCGTAAAACTTTTTCAGAAAAACATGTTTTTTCTGAAAATTTGATATATACATTTATATTTAGCAGAGGTTTGTCGGATAATGCGAAATGTTTCGGAAAATAATAATTGGTAATTATTGACAATTTTGACAAAATATGGTAATATTCCGATGTACTAAATCACACGGAGGTATAACAATGAGAAAAATGTTGAAAGCAATGATAACAGAGGACGGCAGTGAAACAACACATGAGCTTGCGGGAATTCTTCGCTCAAACGGTTTTGAGGTTTCGACCGTTATAAAAGACGGTATGCAGATAGTTGACAGACTCATTTCGGGTGAAAGACCAGATGTGCTTCTGATTGACGGATTTATGCCAAGAATGGATGCACTCGGAGTGCTCAAAGAAATTGATAATATGCGCCTTGAAAAAAGACCGCTTGTGATGGTGCTTTCAAGCACGGATAATCAGCG
>CALAQQ010000079.1 GCA_937888485.1 uncultured Clostridia bacterium | reverse complement strand
CGCCCAGATCGACCACCAGATAGCGCTCATCCTGTCCCTGTCGACCCATACCGCAGGCGATGGCGGCTGCGGTGGGTTCGTTAATTATTCGCAACACTCTCAATCCGGCCAGACGCGCGGCCTCAATTGTAGCGTTGCGTTGACCGTTATTGAAATACGCTGGAACAGTAATCACGGCGGCCTCAATGCGCTGACCAAGTTCCGCCTCAGCATCTGCCTTGAGCTTCTTTAGGACGAGTGACGACAATTCCGTTGGAGAGTACTTTCGACCGTGAAATGTCTGATAGAAGCCAGAGGCACCCATGTCTCGTTTGAAGAATGATGCCACTTCATTCTCACCTACGGCCTGGTACTCTTTTGCTTCCGAACCGACGATAGGGATGCCATTGGCTGGGAAATACACGACAGATGGCGTCGTACTTTCTCCATCGGAGTTCTTAACGACCATCGGCTGTCCACGACCAGAAACTGCTGCAACAGCCGCAGCACAAGCACCTGTTCCGCAAGCGAGAGTTTCGCCGTTACCGCGTTCCCAGACTCTCATCTTAAGAGTCGTTTCGTTAACAACTCTTACAAACTCTGTATTTACTCTGTGAGCAAAGATATCTGCCTTTTCGAATGCGGGACCAACCTTTTCAATATCGATTGTATCAACCCTCGGAACAAATACCACGCAGTGGGGGTTACCCATTGAAACGCATGTGATATTGTGAGTTTCACCCTTGATTTCTACGGGGCAGTTAACAAATTTGTTCTGACCCTTTGAACCTGTAACTGCATTTTCAAGATCTGCTTTACCCATATTTGCACAAACGGAACTTACTTTACCGTTCATAACGTAAAGTTCAACGGTTCTGACACCGCTTGCAGTTTCAATTGATACAGTATCGGTATCGGAGTTAACATAACCTTTGTCATAAACATATTTAGCAACTGAACGGATTGCGTTACCGCCCTGTCTGCCTTCACTGCCGTCAAGATTAAATACTCTCATCTTAACTTGAGCAACATCTGATTTTTCTATGAGAACAACACCGTCACAGCCAACACCGTGATGTCTGTCACAAATGCTTACGCAAAGGCTTTCGGGACACGTAATTGAATTATCAAAGTTTTCGATTATAACATGATCGTTGCCTGATGCGTCCATCTTTGCAAAATTAAGGGTGCGTCTTTCGGAGCGCATATTATTGATATCGACAAGTTCTGTGTTTTCCTGATTGAAACGGCTTGCAATAATATCAGCAAGTGCGTTTGCAGTATCAAGTGATGTTATGCATGTGATTGAAAGCTGAATAGCACGTCTCTGAAGAGCAATATAATCGCCCATTGTTGAATCCTGAAGTGCACCTGTGTATACAACATAGTTAACTTTTCCGCTTTCAAGAAGCTTAAAGATGTCGTTTCCTTCGTTCATGCCTCTTACATATTCAACATCTATACCAAGCTGAGAAATAGCATTAGCTGTATCCTTAGTGGCATAAATTTTAATCTTAAGGTCATCAAGCTTCTTTGCAAGCGAAACAGCATCAAGAACGTCGTGCTTATCAACGCTGAGAAGAATGCCGATGCCTTTTTCAGCTGTGGGAAGCTGAATATGGAAGCCTGCAGCAGTGAGACCTTTGAAAAGAGCTTCAGCCATTGTTTTACCGACGCCGAGAACTTCACCCGTTGATTTCATTTCAGGTCCGAGGATTGAGTTAACGTCGGAGAGCTTTTCAAATGAGAAAACAGGAACTTTAACTGTGAAGTAGGGGGGAGTCTTATAAAGTCCTGTACCGTAGCCGAGGTCTTTGAGTGACTGACCAACCATTACCTTTGATGCTATATCAACCATGGGAACGCCTGTTACTTTGCTGATATAGGGGATTGTTCTGGATGCTCTGGGGTTAACTTCGATAACATAAAGCTTGTTGTGATAAATAAGGTACTGAATGTTAACAAGACCCTTTGTTCCGAGTGAAAGAGCAAGTTTTTCAGAACATTCAATGATATTCTTTCTCATTTTATCGTTGAGATTATAGGGCGGATAAACGGCAATTGAGTCGCCGCTGTGAACGCCTGCTCTTTCAACGTGTTCCATGATACCGGGGATAAGAACATCCTTACCGTCGGAAATTACGTCAACCTCAAGTTCTGTACCCATCATGTATTTATCAACAAGAACAGGATTTTCGATTTCACCGGAAAGAATAATATCCATGTAACGTTCAACGTCTGCATCCTCATGAGCGATAGTCATATTCTGACCGCCGATAACATATGAAGGACGAAGAAGAACGGGATAACCGAGAGTATTTGCAGCGTTGAGAGCTTCCTGTTTTGTCATAACACCCATACCCTTGGGTCTGCGGATAGCAAATTTCTCAAGAAGTGCATCAAAACGTTCTCTGTCTTCTGCGGTATCAATTCCGTCAGCAGATGTGCCGAGAATTGTTATGCCGTTTTCATCAAGGAACTTTGTAAGTTTAATAGCTGTCTGACCGCCGAACGCTACAACAACACCGATGGGTTTTTCAACCTTGATGATGTTCATAACATCTTCGGGTGTAAGAGGCTCAAAATAGAGTCTGTCAGCTGTATCATAGTCGGTTGAAACGGTTTCGGGGTTATTGTTGATTATTGCAACTTCATAACCGAGTTCTTTGAGAGTCCATACGCAATGAACTGATGAATAGTCAAATTCAATACCCTGACCGATTCTGATGGGACCGGAACCGAGAACGATAATTCTTTCTTTTTCGCTCTTTTCAAGGAAGGGACGTGCTTCACATTCACGGTCATATGTTGAATAGAAATAAGGAGCTGCAACGGGGAAATTGGATGAGCATGTGTCAACAATCTTGTAAACAGCATCTTTATGTCCGGGAAGTTCAGAAACACCGGAAAGTCTCTTAAGAGCTGCATCAGTATAACCGTAAAGCTTACCCTGATTATATTTTTCTTCGTCAATGTTACCGTTTTCTATTGATTTTTCAAAATCAGCAAGATTTTTAAGTTTAAGAAGGAACCATTCCGTAATCTTTGTAATTTCATGAATTTCTTCTATTGACATACCGCTCTTGATTGCTTCGAAAACAGAGAAGAGTCGCATATCATCGGTATTCTTAAGTCTGTCAACAAGAGGAGCATTTGTTTTGGGAGTAGCATTAAGAGTGTCAAGAGAGATTTCAGCGCCTCTGACAGCCTTCATTATTGCCATTTCAAATGTAGATCCGATTGACATAACTTCACCCGTAGCCTTCATCTGTGTACCAAGCATACGGCTTGCATTTACAAATTTATCGAAAGGCCATTTTGGAAGCTTAACAACTATGTATTTTACATCCGGTTCGAATGCTGCACAGTCAAGTCCTGTTTCTTCGTTTCTGATTTCATCAAGAGTCATACCAAGAGCAAGCATTGCAGTAACCTTTGCAATGGGATAACCTGTTGCCTTGCTGGCAAGAGCAGATGAACGTGATACTCTGGGGTTAACTTCGATAACAGCATAATCCATGCTGTTGGGATCAAGTGCAAACTGACAGTTACATCCGCCGATGATACCGAGTGCATCAACTATATCGAGAGATGCTTTGCGGAGCATTTCGTATTCTTCATCAGTGAGTGAAAGTGCGGGAGCAGCAACGATACTGTCACCTGTGTGAATACCTACAGGGTCAAAGTTTTCCATGCTGCAAACTGCAATGCAGTTGCCGGCACTATCACGCATTGTTTCAAATTCGATTTCTTTCCAGCCGAAGATATATTTTTCAACAAGAACCTGAGTGATGGGGGAGAGGTCAAGTCCTGTTTTTGCAATGACAGCGAGTTCTTCGGGATTGTTTGCAACACCACCGCCACCGCCGCCAAGAGTGAATGCAGGACGTATAATGATGGGATAACCTATCTTTTCTGCAATTGCAAGGGCTGTTTCAACATCATTTGCAATTTCTGAAGGAATAACAGGCTGATTGATTGATTCCATGGTATCACGGAACATCTTTCTGTCTTCAGCTTTATTAATTGCTTCAGCGTTTGTACCGAGAAGTTTTACACCCTGGCTTTCAAGATAACCGTCTTTACTCAACTGCATGGCAATTGTAAGACCTGTCTGTCCGCCGAGACCGGCAAGAAGGCTGTCGGGTTTTTCTTTTTCGATTATTCTTTTAACTGTGTCGGCTGTGAGAGGCTCGAGATATATTTCATCAGCAAGAGCCTTATCAGTCATAATGGTTGCAGGGTTTGAGTTTACAAGAACAACGTCAAGTCCTTTATCTTTAAGAACACGGCATGCTTGAGTTCCTGCGTAGTCAAATTCAGCAGCTTGTCCGATAACAATGGGACCAGAGCCGATAACCATTACCTTTTTTATATCTTTATTGATTGGCATATAATAACCCCCTTATTGGAAATCAATTAGTCTTTAAGAAGTTTTACGAGAACAGCTTTCTGAGCATGAAGTCTGTTTTCTGCTTCTTCAAAAATTTCTTTTGCATGTTCTTCAAAAACCTTTGCGGTGATTTCTTCTTCTCTGTGCGCGGGGAGACAATGAAGAACCATTGCGTCGGGTTTTGCAACAGCCATAATGCCGTCATTTATCTGATAACCTGCAAATATTTTCTTTCTTCTTTCCGCTTCACTTTCCTGTCCCATGGAAGCCCATACATCAGTATAAAGAACATCGGCATCTTTTGCGGCTTCATAAATATCGGAGGTGCAGGTGAAATCACCGTTCTTTGAAGCCCACTCCATGATTTCGGAATCGGGCTGATGGCTGTCAGGACATCCGATGCTGACGGACATACCCATTTTAATACCGCCGACAATAAGAGAATTTGCCATGTTATTGCCGTCACCGATATAGCAAAGTTTATGACCTTTTATCGAACCTTTGAATTCACGAATAGTCATAAGGTCTGCAAGTACCTGACACGGATGGCAATAGTCTGTGAGACCGTTTATGATGGGGATTGAACCGTAATCTGCAAGAGTTTCAACATCGCTCTGTTTATATGTTCTTATCATTATTCCGTCAAGATATCCGGAAAGAACTCTTGCTGTATCTTCAACGGGTTCACCTCTGCCAAGCTGAATGTCATTGGCACTAAGGAAAAGAGCTGTACCGCCAAGATCATACATTCCGACTTCAAATGAAACTCTTGTTCTTGTTGATGATTTTGTAAAAATCATGCCAAGAGTCTTACCTTTGAGATGGTGGTGTTCGATTCCATTTCTTTTTTCATATTTGAGCTGATCGGCGAGATTGAGAATTTCATTAATCTCTTCAGGACTCATATCCATAAGCTTAAGTAAATGCTTCATATATTCCTCCAAGCAATAAAAATACAAATTATACATTTGATTTGAATAATTATACACCTAAATTTAAGTTCAGTCAATGTTAAACGGTATATATATGCATGATAGATTTGAATGGATTTAGTGCATAATCACAAATTATATCGTTATCTTATATAATATAACATAAATTTATTACATTTTAAAGTATATTTTCAAATTTTTTCAAAAAAATCCGCCCTCAGAACGAAGGCGGGAAATTATTAACCGAAAGACTTAATCAAATAATCAATTTTAACATAGATTAAACCTACAAATTCTACAACTTTATAAAGAAGTCTGTGAATGATGTTGCCGAATTCATTGTCTTTACGTTCCGATGTAGTTCTTTCGATTGTGATGCTGTCAAGAAGTTCGCTGTTGTCACCGCGTCTTGTTTCTACAATCATTTTATTACCTTCAAATTCAAGTGTAGTATATGTCGTGACATCATTTTTAAGGAAGCTGTATGCTAGATGTTCGGCATCAAAATCAAATATAGGTTTTTCGCATACTGAATTTGAGTTGAGATAAACTATTCCTTCAGGATCTGTATATGTATTTCCGCTTTCTGCCTTCTGAACTATTTTTCCAAGTTCCATAAAGTGTGAGCGACCCTGAGAATGTGTATGACCGGTTATAACAAAATCCAAATCGTAAGATTCAAAAATCGGAGTGAATATTGTTGAAAGAAGAAGTTCTGTTTCCGTATCACCGATTGAATCGCCTGCACCGTAGATACCGTGATGTACAACACCGATTCTCCACATTGCATCTTTGTTGAGCGATACAGCTTCTTTTGTCATTGCCATATGGTCCGGAGCGTTTCCTGATGTAGAATTATAAAAAAGGTAAAGGACATCTCCGTATCGGAACCAGAAATCTCTGTCAAGACCTCTGAAATGTTTTCCGTAGTATTCGTTAGGCATATTGGTATAGTAATTATACGTCATACCTTTTTTGTCGTGGTTGCCGATAGCAAGTGCCATGGGGAGACTTCTTACCGCTTCAGGCATGAGAAGTGTCTGCCATTCTGAATCAGTCTGACCTGTTGAAGTATTGTCACCGGGTGAAACAAGATAGCTTATATCGGGATTCTGGGCAAGTGCTTCCGCAAGAACATTGTTCCAATTGAAACCGATGTCAGTCTGCGTATCTGAATCAGTTCTTGTATCTTCTGCAATCTGAATATCACCGACTACAAGTGCTTTGTGATTTTTAAACGATTTAGTTTCGTATTTGCAGATTTTACTCCACTCAGTACCGGTAAACCACTGATAATAATAAGTAGTATATTCTTTTAAAGCCTTGATTGAGACCCTGCAAACAACTTGAGTATCTTTTTCGGCATCGGTTGTTTTACCTTTGATTTCTTTGAAATCGGACATATCAGAATTTTCAGAAAGTCTTACAGCAGGATTTGCGTTTATTTTATCTGAATGCCAGCAAAGACTGACTTCTGTTTCATCGGCACCGACACAAAGCATCGGAAGATTATTATAAGGATATTGTGAATCATAAAGCATATTCCATTCTTCTCTTGTCAGTTTTGGTGCATTAAAATCGGCAAATGCAAAAACATTTGCCGATAACACCAATGAAAATATTAAAAGTGTTGTTAATAATTTTTTCATCGGTTTCTCCTTTTATTTTTCAGGACAATGGTTTGTCGCAACAATATTCACACCGGTATCAAGAATATTCTTAACAAGAATATCACCGAGACTGACAGGTGCGTCAACCAATGTACCGTTTATTATTTTCATGCATTCCATAATCTTATCTTTGGGAAGTGAGCCTGCTGATTTGCAGGGAACAACATTATATATTCCGCCGTTAACCTTAACTGTTGTTGCAAGACTTCTAACGGGGTTTGTGCATTCAGTTCTGGCATAAGTATCGCCGCGTTTACATGTGTTACCTGTTACGGAAATAATTTCACCGTTATCGGACATTTCAACTGTAACGGGACATCCCATAGGACAAGCGACGCAAATGATATTTTTCTGCATAAATCACACCTCCACCGAAATCTCAATCTTGCCGCCTTCAGAAAACTTCTTAAGCATTTCATTCTTAAGAAGAACATCTTCCATTTCACCCGGGGCGAGTCTGGGTCTTTTGCGTGAGATAATATCTTCTCCGTTATATTTTACAACGATTCTGGCATTTTTATAAACCTGTCCTACTCGGAAATATAATTTTATATCGCCGTCGTTTTTTATATTAATCTTCTGAGGAACAATATATCGTACTGCTCCGATTCCTTTTGTTTCAATATATTCAGCCTCAGCGGATTGTCCGAGAACATATTTGGCTGCACCTTCGCCGGCAGTCTGACTTTCAAGTGTAACATAGTCAACAAGGTCATGAACATGGAGAACATTTCCGCAAGCAAAAACGCCCTTGTGAGAAGTTTCTCTGTATTCGTCAACAACAGCACCGTTGGTTATAGGATCAAGCTCAATACCTACTGCTCTTGTGAGTTCATTTTCGGGAATAAGACCAACTGAAAGAAGGAGTGTGTCACATTCTATAAATCGTTCGGTTTCTTTGATGGGTCTGCGATTTTCATCAACATCAGCGATTGTTACTCCGGTAATTCTTCCGTTACCGTGAATATCAACAACTGTGCAACTGAGATAAAGGGGGATATTAAAGTCATCAAGACATTGAACGATATTTCTTGTAAGTCCGCTTGAGTATGGCATGAGTTCACAAACGCACTTAACCTCCGCACCTTCAAGAGTCATTCTTCTTGCCATGATAAGACCGATATCACCGGAACCGAGGATAACAACCTTTTTGCCGGGCATATAACCATCGATATTGACATATTTCTGTGCAGTACCTGCACTCATAACGCCAGATGCTCGAGTACCGGCTATGTTAAGAGCACCTCTCGGTCTTTCACGGCAACCCATTGCAAGAATGACCGCTTTAGCCTGTATTTCAAGAAGACCGTCTTTTTTATTAACTGCATAAACAATATTATTATCAGTTATTTCGAGTGCCATTGTATCGGTTTTGTATTCAATTTCTTTTTCTTTGACAAGAGAAATAAATCTGTCAGCATATTCGGGACCCGAAAGCTCCTCACCAAAATAATGAAGACCGAATCCTGTGTGAATACATTGTTCAAGAATTCCGCCAAGTGTTTCTGCTCTTTCGAGAATAAGGATGCTGTCAACACCGCATTCTTTTGCTTTTAAAGCTGCAGCCATACCTGCGGGGCCGCCTCCGATAACTACTATATCATAATTAAGCATATTTACCCGCCTCACTTTGTTCTGTCATAAAGAATCTTTGAATTTCCGCCGCATTTGGTAATTTCATTGATTTCAACGCCAAGTTCTCTTGCAAGAAGTTCAACAACTTTTGAACCGCAAAATCCGCCCTGACATCTTCCCATACCGGCTCTTGTTCGGCGTTTTACACCGTCAACATCTCTTGCGCCTGCCGGTGCATGAATTGCATCGAGAATTTCGCCTTCTGTTATTGTTTCACATCTGCATATGATTCTGCCGTAAGCGGGATTCTTTTCGATGAGGACCTTTTTATCTTCATTGGACATATGTCTGAAACGAACAGGATCTTCTCTTTCTTCAATGAAAGTATCCTTTTCTGTTGTGTCAATTTTATTGAGAATAATATCTTTAACATACATAGCAATTGCAGGTGCAGATGAAAGACCGGGGGATTCGATACCCGCAACATTTATGAAATGTTCATTCTTCTCGCTTGGTTCAATTATAAAATCGTTCCTGTCGCAATGAGCTCTTAATCCTGCAAATGAAGTAATGACTTCGCGGGAAGTAAGAGAGGGGACAGATTTTTTAGCAATTTCAAGAACATTCGAAAGAGTATTTGCTGTTGTGGCGACATCATTTTTATCTTCAATATCCAGTGCACTCGGTCCGAGAAGAAGATTTCCGTCAACCGTAGGTGTAACAAGGATACCTTTACCCATTTTTGATGGACACTGGAAAATGGTGTGATTTGCAAGTTTTCCGACAGATTTGTCGCAAAGCATATATTCGCCTTTTCTGGGTTTTGTGTGTATGGAATTATCGCCGATGAGTGATGCAATTTCATCACAATAAACTCCGGCAGCATTAATTATAAAATCAGTATTTATTTCGTTTTTACCGTCAGAGATAATAAATGAATTGTTTAAAAGTTTGATTGATTTAACTTCAAAATTTCTGATGAAATCAGTTCCGTTGACAACAGCGTTTTCTACAGCGGCAATTGTAAGTTCATACGGACAAACTATACCTGCAGTAGGAGCCCAAAGTGCAGCTATTGCTTCACTGCTGATGTTCGGTTCAATTTCACGGAGTTTCTGAGTATTAAAAATTTCAAGACCGGGAACACCGTTTGTTTTTCCTCTTTCAAGAAGCTCATTTAGAGTTTCAACTTCGTCATCTGAAAAAGCTACAACAAGAGAGCCTATGGGATTGAAAGGAACAGAAAGCTTCTTACAAAGTTCGGGCATCAAAGCCGTACCTTCAACATTAAGCTTTGCTTTGAGGGAACCCGGTTTTGCATCAAATCCTGCGTGTACAATTGCGCTGTTAGCTTTTGAGGTACCCATTGCCATGTCGTTGCATTTTTCAATCAAAGCAATTTTTAAGTTGTAACGGCTGAGTTCCCTTGCGATAAGTGAACCGATAACACCTGCACCTACAACGGCAACATCATATTTCATTAACAAAACCTCCGTTTTTTATATGCTTTTTATATTATAACATATAATATTAATTAAAACAACAGAAAAAAATATAAAATTTATAAGATTTTCTTGAAAATTTTTCTTATGATTTGTTTATATTCTTTATACTTGACATTGATTTTGGATTGTGTTAAACTCAAAACAAAGTTGAAGATTTTTTGTGACTGACGGATTTTTGCAGACTAAACTGCAGTGGAGCAAAAAATCTTAATTTATGCCGACCGTCTGGGCAGTCTTATCTTTAGCGGGTAAGACTGCCTTATTTTAAATTGAAAGGATGTTTTAATTATGATGACAGATATTGAAATTGCTCAGTCCGTTAAAATGAAACCGATAACAGAAATTGCCGATACTGCAGGTATTGAACGTAAATATCTTGAGCAGTACGGAAATTACAAAGCCAAAGTTGACCTTTCACTTTTAAATGAAAGCAATAAAAAAGACGGTAAGCTCGTTCTTGTAACAGCTATAACTCCGACCCCTGCAGGCGAAGGTAAAACAACAACAACAATCGGTCTTGCAGATGGCCTTAAGCGAATTGGTAAAAATGTAATGGTAGCACTTCGTGAACCTTCACTCGGACCGGTTTTTGGCGTAAAAGGCGGTGCTGCAGGCGGTGGTTATGCACAGGTTGTTCCCATGGAAGATATTAACCTTCATTTTACAGGTGACTTTCATGCTATCGGTGCAGCAAACAATCTTCTTGCTGCAATGCTTGATAATCATATTTATCAGGGAAATGCACTTAATATTGACCCCAGAAGGATTACTTGGAAGCGTTGTGTTGATATGAATGACAGACAGCTTCGCTTTGTTACCGACGGTCTTGGAGGAAGAGTGAACGGTGTTCCCAGAGAAGACGGATACGATATAACCG
>CALAQQ010000078.1 GCA_937888485.1 uncultured Clostridia bacterium | reverse complement strand
GAAACCATATAATTCAATTATATTCCAAATTGACATTATTGTAAAGTTTTTGTGTCCTTTTGATAATATAGTGACATATTCTGAAAAAAGGTTGGAATTTTTTTGAATTATTTTTTTGCTTTCTTGTATTCACCAAAAACATTATCGTTTTTACCGATATTCTTGATGCAGAAAAAGAACATATAAATATCTGAATAGCACATAAAACAAGAATCAATAAGCAAGAATAACGCACAAAGTCTGACAACTCCACTTGTAAGAAAAGAAAGCAAACCGAAGACAGGAATAAAAACAATCAGAGGAAGTGCAAGACTTACGAGTATTTGTGAACGGTTAACGCTACCGTTATAAACCGAAAAATGATTTCTGAAAGACATAATACAGTTTCTGTCAAGTCTGCCCTTTGAAACGGGAATCAGATGAAGAATTTCACGCAGCGGTGCAACTGCAAACATAATAATAATTCCGGTTAAGATAAGAAGTAAGATTGTTTGGAGAATACCGAAAGCTCTGATTTCTTCGGTAAAAGCTCTTGAAACGCCGACCAATACGGCAACCATAAAAGCCTGAGAATATGTGCCTGCAAGGCGAAGCTTCTTTCCGGTGGTACCTTTATCATACCATTGGATATAACCGTTTTCTACACTGATATCGTTGGTTTCATAATCGTATGTTGCATTCTTTGAATATTTCATATTTAGCCCTCCTGTTTTGTTATATATTCAAAACATTCTGAATATTTTTCGTTTTTCAATATTTCATTACGGAGGTTTTCGGGTGCGGAAGCGGAAAGTAAATCTTTAAGACCGTCTTCCGATATTTTGGGAAATCCTCCGCGAGAAACAACCTTTGAAAACAGCGGTGAAGAATAGCTGTATTCATCAAGCTGACGAATTACTTTATATGTCTGATGATGGTCAAAGCCTTTATCGAAATATTTCATACCCTTTTCAATATCGCCGCATCTTGCTTCAAAAATCGCACTGCAAACATAAAGGTCGCGCACATTTGTATGAGCGATTCCCAGCCTGCCGTCATCAAACAGTTTTTCATAAAACTCAGCAAGCGCAATCATTTTCTGAACGCTTATGCCCTCTTTAACAAGAGGCTTTTTTGTTGTAACCGCTGTTTGGATAAGATTATTCAGCTCATTCATAACGGAAATTATCGCTTCTCCGAGATAACGGTCACGTTCTTCGTCTACCGTAGCATGGGGCATGAGGCATTCACGGCTGACAAAAACCGAGTTCTGCTTTTCGGCAAGAGCCTTTGCCTTATCAAACTGACCCATTTTCGAATAATCCGCAACCATAATGAGTATCACGGCATCTTTTTCAGGAAAAGCGTCTTTCAGTTTTAGCAGTTTTTCAAAAACAGTCATTGCCTCCTGCCAGAAATAATTACGGGAAGCATACTCAGTGTCAATCGAACCGTAATCGGAGTTTTCGCTTGTCCTACCCTTCAGACCGTGCATCTTCCAGCCGTGAGTATGAAGTGCGAATCCGAGATTAATCAAAAGTCGGTATTCCGTCGGAAATTCCTCAACTGCTTCACGGAGCATTTCAACACATTCCGTCAGGTCTTCATTTGAATTTATTGCTCTTTGCGATTTTTCAAGAATTTCAGCGATTTTACTTTCACGGTCTCCGTCATAACCGAAAAGCTCATCGATGGAAACATTAAAGAAGTTTGCAATCGCAGGTATCATCTCGATATCGGGATACCCTTTGTTTGCCTCCCAGCGTGAAACCGCCTGACAGGTAACGCCGAGTGTATTTGCCAAATCTTCCTGCTTTCTTGAATCTCTGCGTCTGAGTTCACGGATTATATTGCCTATTTTTATGTTCATGGTGCATCCCTCCGTTGTTTTGTTTTCAATTTCATTATAGCGGCACTCAACGGATAATTCAATAATCAATTCATTGTTTACAATTCAACGATTTGTTTATCGAGCTTCATTACGCAAACAAATCCTTGGACAGAGAAATTTATAAACACTGATAAATAACACACAAATATTCAAATTAATTAATACTGATCAAAACAACTATCGGTGTCAACTTTTTGTCAACATATTATTTTAACGGTATACACAAAAACGAATGAACCACCTGATATTTCCGCTGAAAATGCGGTTTATCAGGTGGTTTTTGCGGTATAAAAGCTGACTCTTCAACCATATCTCTAAGATAATGCTATTTCTTTTTCTTAAACACTGATAATGTTTTGCTGATGGTTTTATAGGCACCGGTTTCAAGCTCGGTTTCGGCTTCTTTCAGACGCTTTCTTATTTCAATGCTCTGCGGACAATGTTTTTCACATTTTCCGCATCCGACGCATTTTGATGCAGGTGCATATTGATGTGAAGTTGTATTTTTGACATACTCCTTAAAACCTTTAAACCTACTGTCGGAAAAACACCTGTTATATGCAGAAAAAGTTCCGCTGATATTAACATTCTGAGGGCAAGGCATGCAGTATCCGCAACCTGTGCACGGAACTTTCATTTTTGCGTTTATGGCTCTGACAACACGCTTAAGCATTTCTTCATCGCCTGCGGTCAGCTCGCCGATTTCCGTATCTGATGCGGTTCTGATATTATCTTCTACCATTTCATCGGAATTCATACCTGAAAGCACAACCGTAACCTCGGGCTGATTCCACAGCCAGCGAAACGCCCACTGCGCAGGAGTGTGTTTAACAGCATGACCGTCAAAAATCCGATTTGCCTCCGATGGAAGATTGTTAACAAGTCTGCCGCCGCGAAGAGGCTCCATTATCATAACAGGAATCCCCTTTTCATTTGCGTGGTTCAGACCTTTGCGCCCTGCCTGGGTGTGTTCATCCATATAGTTATACTGAATAAGGCACATATCCCAGTCATAAGCATCGATGATTTTGCAGAACATATCCGAATTGCCGTGATATGAAAATCCAATCTGACGGATTGCACCGCTTGCTTTTTTCTCTTCTATCCACTTTTCTATCCCTATGCTTTTCAGACGTTCCCAGACTTTAATATCAGCCATCATATGCATAAGATAAAAATCAATGTGGTCGGTACGAAGTCTTTTTAGCTGTTCATTAAAAAGTTTGTCAAGGATATCTGTGCTGCGCATAAGCTGTGGCGGAAGTTTTGTTGCAATATAGACTTGATCGCGGATATTATTTTTCTCAAATATTTCTCCGATTGCCGACTCGCTTCCGGGATAAATAAACGCTGTGTCAAAATAATTCACGCCCTTATTAAAAGCAGACATTATCTGACGCTCCGCATCTTCCATATTAATTCTGCCCATTTTCTTTTTGAAACGCATACAGCCAAAGCCTAAAACAGAAAGTTTGTTGCCGTATTTATCTTCACGATATTTCATAAAACTGTCTCCGATAATGTAATTTTATTTAGCGTTGTTTGCTCTTATTTCTTCAAGCTCTTCAAGGATTTTTGCATGCTGTTTTTCGTCAAGCGAATAGCCGTGAATGGGCAGTGCCTGAAGAATGCAGCCGACAGCGGGAACAAATGTGATAAGAACAAGCATTGCCGAAGTGATTTCGGGATATGCCGACGCAAAATCGAGCGTATAATCAAGACCCTGTGCGGAAGCGTTTGCGATATTCTCGGTAAGAGTGTTGATTGTTTCTGTGTAATTAACCGTCGAGAAAATAAGGTTGGTTACGATTGCGGTAATTGCCGCTGTAAGCTTCGAAGTGAAATTAAGACCAGAGAAGAAAACGCCGTCGTTTCTCTTGCCCGTTTTATGCTCCATATAATCAACGCTGTCTGCAATCATTGTTGTGTTATAAACAGTTGAGAAGCCTGTGAGGAAACCTGCAATAAAGAGCATAACCATAAGGAACAGAATATGCTGATAGCCTACAAAGAAAATGAGTATGTAAGGCACTGTGTTAAGGTATGAGGTTACAAGATAAACTCTTTTCTTGCCGAATTTTTTTGCAACCGACGTGCTGATATTCATGGCAATTATCATACCGATAAGGAAAGCACCGCCCATTTTTATGAGCCAGAGTGTTTCGTCGCCACCGTTACCAAGCACCCATTTGCAGAAATATATGCCCGCAGTCATAAGGATTGTTTTTGTGCAACCGAGGATGTTTGATGCCAGGGCACGGATGAAAAGCTTGTTTTGCCACATAAGCTTAAGGTTTTCTTTAAGTCCTGTGTCTTTTTCTTTGGGAGCCTGAGTGATTCTTTCTCGAATAAATGCAAAGGGAAGACGGAACAGAATGCCGCCAAACATTGCAATGGCGATTACTGCAAGCAGATAGCCCTGAGGCTCTGAAAAATATGCAAGATCAGAGTTTGCTTTGCCTGTATTTGCAAATAAACCAAGGTCAATTGCACCGAGAGCATCTTTAATCGGATAGAAACCGACGATTACAATGCTGCCGACGCTTGAAATTGTTCTTGCGGCAGAAATAAGCTTTGCACGTTTTTCCTCATCGGGTGTCATAAGAGACGTAACACCCCAGAGAGGAATATCACCGAGAGTATAAAGAGTTTCCCAAAGCAGGAAGCTGATTACAACATAGGCAATTTTAACGCCCATGGGAAGACTGTTGATGGGCAGAAACATCAGAATTGTTGTGATTGTTATGGGAATGGGCACAAATTTCAGATAAGGTCTGCATTTGCCCCAACGGGTATGGGTTTTGTCAACAACGGTGCCCATGATGATATCGTTGATGCCGTCCCATACTCTCGAAATCCCCATAATCGCACTTACCGCTATTGTGGGAATAATAAGAATATCGGTATAAAATACCTGAAGCACGGAGCCGATGATGGCATAAATAACGTTCTGACCAAACATACCTGCAAGGTAAACATTGCGTTCTTTGTTGGAATAATCACCGATGTCTTTAGTTGCATTCGGGAAAGACCAACAAAACAGCTCTTTCATTTTGTTTTTCATTCTGCACACCCCAAACATTTTTGTTAATTTGATAATATCATACATAACAGCAATATTCAAGATTATTATTTGCAATCAGAATTATTATATGATAAAATAAAAATATATTGGGAAAGGAAAGGCACTTATGTGTCGCAAATGATTATGGGAAAGAAAAAACATGTCCATACCATAGCAACAGCACACCTTGACACCATATGGAACTGGGACTTTGAAAGAACGGTTAAAAACTATATTCCCCAGACTCTCAACTGGAATTTTCATCTTTTTAAAAAGCTCCCTGAATATGTGTTTAATTTTGAAGGCGCATACAGATATGAGCTCATGGAAGAATACTATCCCGAACAATTTGAAAAACTCAAAGAATATGTTGCAAAAGGTAGTTGGTATCCCTGCGGTGCAGGTTGGGAAAACGGCGACGTGAATGTTCCTTCGCCCGAAGCTCTTTTCAGGAACTTTCTTCTTGGCAATGAATATTTCAATGAAAATTTCGGAGTAAGAAGCCGCGACGTATTCTTGCCCGACTGTTTTGGTTTCGGCTACGCCCTGCCTTCAATCGCAAGGCACTCGAATCTTTACGGATTCACAACCCAGAAGCTCAGTTGGGGAAGTACCTACGGTCAGCCTTTTGACATCGGCAAATGGTACGGACCTGACGGTAAATATATTATTGCAAGCATTAAAATGCACAACTATGTTGCCGTTCTTGATAATCTCAGAAAAAGCAAGGCAATCAAAGAAAAACTTGCAGAAAATGAAGCACACGGTATGAACTTTACCGAAATCTTCCACGGCATAGGTGACAGAGGCGGCGGACCTCTGCCCATTTCTATCAGAAACCTGCGTAAAAACATGAAAAAGAACAGCAAGTCGGATATCATTGTTCATTCCTCGCCGTCGGATAAGGTTTTTAAGCAGATTATGACGGAAATGACCGAATCCGACCGCGATAAATTGCCTTCGTGGAACAATGAATTTCTCCTGACCGACCACGGTACGGCAGGCTATACGGCAAGGGCAATCAGTAAACGCTGGAACAAACGCGGTGAAGAGCTTGCCGATATGGCAGAAAGGGCCGCAGTAACCGCCAATTGGCTCGGTACAGCAAAATACCCTCAAAAAGAACTGAACACATCGTGGAAAAGAATAATAAATCATCAGTTCCACGATGATTTGCCCGGCACGTCCGTTCAGAGAGCTTATCTCCGCTCTTGGAATGACTACGGTCTTTCGCTCAATCAGCTCGCTCACGAATACGAAAAGAGCGTTTCGGCTGTTGCTTCAATGCTTGATACCTCTTTCTGCAAAGGAATTCCCGTGGTTGTCAACAATCCTATGGAATTCAAAAGAAAGAGCTGTGTTACCGCAACGCTTGACGGCGAATTTAAGTATATTTCCGTTTGCGATTATGACGGAAATGAAGTTCCGTCACAAATTTCGTCAATCAACAATGGCAAAACAACAATTTCATTTATTGCCGATATGCCACCGCACTCATATTGCGTTTTTGATGTTACCGTGACAGAAACTCCATCCTCTGTTAAAACTGAACTTAATGTTTCCGAAAATTCTCTCGAAAACGAGCGTTATACTGTAACTCTTAACGGTAACGGTGATATCGGCTCGATATATGATAAAGAAATCGGCAAAGAACTGCTCAAAGAACCTATCGTTCTCGGTATTTTTGATAACTACGCAGGCGGCTGGTTTTATCCCGCTTGGGAAATCAGATATAAACAATCAATAAGAAATCATAACAGAATTGCAAAGTTTATTAAATCAAGAATAATTGAAGAAGGACCTGCAAAATGCACAATTCAGGTTGTTCAGCAATGCGACGATTCGATTTTCACAAACAACATTTCACTTTCCGCAGGCTCTGATATGGTTGAAGTGCAGTGTGAATTTGATTGGAATAATCAGAGAACTCTCTGCAAAAACGTATTCAGTTTTACCTGTTCAAATGACGAAGCAACCTTTGATCTCGGTCTCGGAGCGATAAAACGAGGCAATGCAAAGCTCGAAATCTACGAAGTTCCTGCACAGAAATGGGTTGACTTAACCGATAAAAACGAAGAATTCGGTGTTTCTGTTTTAAGTAACTGCAAATACGGCTGGGATAAATTTGCAGACAACACTCTCAGAATGACAGTTATTCTTACACCACTTAACAATTCCAGACCCGCTTCTGTTCAGAGCATGATGGACCTTGGTCTTAACCGTTACGGTTATGCAATCTGCGCCCACAAGGGTGCTGATGTTACAAGAGTGCAGACCGCTGCCCGTGAATTCAGCTCACCAATGGCAGCTTTTGTTGCCGATAAACATACGGGCTCACTCGGTGCTTGTTACAGCTTTGCAGATATTTCCGACAACGAAGTTATCGTCCGCGCAATCAAGAAAGCCGAAAACACAGATGAAATTGTTATAAGGGTAAATGAAGGCTGTAATAAATCTCATAAGAATGTAAGGTTAAAACTCGGCAACGGAATTGTTTCTGCCCGTGAAATTTATGCTTCTGAGGAGCATGTCGGTGATGCAACGGTAAAAGACGGCTCGCTTGTTTTTGATATGAATCCCTATGAAGTCAAGAGTTATGCTTTAACACTCGCACCTTTGGAGAATAAAGGAAACACTGTTTCCTGTTCGTTTGTTGAGCTACCGCTTAACGCCAAAGCTTTTTCTTCAAATCAGTCACGTTCGGGCAACGGTATTTACAATAAGAATTACACGATTCCCGAAGAACTTGTTCCCGATGTTATCACAAGCGGCGGGGTTGATTTTGCGATAAACAAAGGCAAATATGATTCTCTGCTTGCCGACGGACAGACAGTCGCTCTTGAAAGCGGATGCAACAAGCTTGTTATTCTTTGTGCAAGCCTTGACGGTGACAGAGAATACACATTCGACGTTGACGGCAAACCCGTTAAAATCAAGGTCAGCGACATTGAAGAAAGACCCTTTGCCTGGGATTTATACGGTATGAAACGTACTGCAAAAATCAAGACCGATGTTCTGGGATGGGAATGCACCCATACCCATTCCGTAAAGGGCGATGATTATGCACATCAGCTTTTCTTCTTCAAATATGAGATAGAAACCAACGGTGCAAAATCAATCAGACTGCCCTGTGATAAGAACCTGTTTATTCTTGCCGCAACAGAAATCAAAACCGATTGCGAATGCAAATGCGTTACATCGCTTTACGATACGGTTGAGCCGAGAGAATTCAGCTTCAGGCTTAAAACTCTGAAATCAAAGCTTAACTATATCTACAGAAAAGCAATCGCTTATGTCTGGAGAATCGACGATATCGGCAGAGTTATTTACCTCCATTACAGACCGTAACAGTAGCTGTACGGAAAAAGGAAACCCGTTCACAAATCAAGCAGAATGTTGTTGAAATCAGATGCGGTTTAAGGATTACCTGAAAACCGACGTCAACTTCTTGTCAACGGTTGTTTTTTACGGTACATACGAAACAGAACGAACCACCTGATATTTCCGCCTGAAATGCGGTTTATCAGGTGGTTTTTGCATGAAAATATACGATTTTAGCGGTATAAAGCTGGCTATGCAACTCATAACCCGGAAGTGCGCAAGTCAAGTTCTGTCTCCGCAACCAACACAGCATCTGACATATATTTTGAATATTGATAGCTATAAACAAAACATTCAAAGCAGAGAAAGAATTTTTCGCTTATATTCCAGAAACTCTTCCGTCAAATTAAAATCATCTCGACGAGGTTTGGGTTCTTTGATTATAATTTCACCTTCGATTTCTCCGGGTGAACCTGATAAAAGATATATTCTGTCAGAAATAAGAATGGCTTCATCGATATCGTGGGTAATAAAAAGTGTTGACATCTGTATTTGTTCCATAACGTTCAGATACCACTTATGCATTGAACTTTTTGTAATGGTATCGAGTGCTGAAAAAGGTTCGTCCAACAGAGCGACATCCTTTGAAAACATATATGTTCGCAGAAGTGCCGCACGTTGTCGCATACCGCCCGAAAGCTGAGAAGGATATTTCTTTTGTGTTCCCTCAAGTCCGAATTGAGAAAACAGCGGTGATACCTGTATTCGTGCTTCTTTTTTCTTCATACCTTTCAATAAAAGAGGCAGTGCAGTGTTATCTTCGATTGTTCTGTATGGCAAAAGCAAATCTTTCTGCAACATATAACTGATGTGTCCCGGCTGATTTGTAATGTCTTTTCCGTCAAGCAGAACCTGACCCTTATCGGGGGTCAGAAGTCCCGAAATAATATTGAAAAGAGTTGTTTTACCGCCGCCGCTGACACCGAGCAGACACACTAATTCACCTTTATTAAGCTCAATGGAAATATCTTTGAGAACAGAATTACCGTCAAAACTTTTGCTGATATTTATTACTTCTAACTTATTCATATCACTCGGGGAGATAGTCATTCGTGAAGCCGAAACTCGGGTCAATTTTATCTTCAAGAAGATTTTTTTCGTTAAGCCAATTATAGAAAGCTGCCCAGCGTTCGGGGTCAAATTCGCCCCATTTTGAAGCATCGGCAATGTATTCGGATGAGAGATACTCCTGGCTTGCATAGACAAGCTCGCTGTTTGATTTGAGTTCAGGTGCGGCATCCATAAGAATATCGGCAGCGGCTTTGGGATTCTCAACAGCATATGTATATCCTTTTGAAAGAGCTTCAATGAACGCTTTGGCTGTTTCGGGGTTTTCTTCAAGCCATGTATTATTACCGATAATAATGGGAGTGTAATAATCAAACACGGGATTTATATCCGCAAATTCAAAGTAGTCTGTTTCAAGACCCGCTGTCTGACAAGCTATACCTGCCCAAGCATAGAAAATCCATATAGCATCAACAGAACGGCTTTTCAAAGCTGACACTTCATCGGTAACGGTTGACGGAATCAATTCAACGAGGTCAAAATTTCCGCCGTCTGCCTTCATTACATCACGGATTGTTTCTTTTTCGACGCTCAGATCCCAGGTCGCATATTTCTTGCCTTCAAGACCCTTGGGCGTATGCATCCCCTCACCTTTTCGTGAAATAATTCCCGATGTGTTATGCTGAATAACAGCAGCAACGGCTGTAACGGGTATAGCATTATCTCCAACAAAAGCAGGGGCGATAGTATCCTGGAACGAAACACCGAACTGAGCTTTACCCGATGCCACCAACGCTACGGCACCGTCTTCGGGCGGCTGAACGATTTCAACATTCAGACCTGCCTCTTCAAAATAACCGTTGGTCTGGGCGACAAATATTCCCGTGTGATTGGTGTTCGGTGTCCAGTCAAGAACAATGGTTATTTTTTCATTTTCAGTTTTTCCGCAAGACGACAAGCAGAAAACGATTAAAATCGAAAGAAATAATGATATTAATTTTTTCATATTTTTTCTCCTTTTTTATTTGTGTTACGGTAAGGCATACATTTTTTCTCTGCAAATCCGACCAACGCCATAAGCGCCAGAGAAATTGCCGATATCAGAAAAATAACGGCAAACATCTTATCAAAAGCAAAGGCTTTTTTTACCCGTGTCATATAAACTCCAAGACCGCCGAAACCTCCGAGCCATTCGCTTATGACTGCACCGACAACGCTGTATGCCGCAGCTATCCTCAGACCCGAAAACAGTTGGGGTAATGCTGACGGAAACTTGATATAACGAAAAATCTGCAAACGGTTTGCACCCATGGAACGCAGTAATCCTGTTGCATCCTTATCAGAACTTCTGAATCCGTCAAGCAATCCGACGGTTACGGGAAAGAACGTTGATATGACTATCAGAACAATCTTCGGTGTCATTTCATAACCGAACCAAAGCACAAGAAGCGGTGCAATGGCAACTGAAGGAATTGTTTGCGTGATAATAAGCAACGGATAAAACGCTTTGTAGATAATATCAAATGTATCCATCAGCACTGCCGCACAAAATCCTACGCTTACTCCGAGAAACAAGCCGATAAAAGCCTCTTGCAGAGTTATAACTGAATTCTCGATAAGCAAAGGAAATTCACTTATAAAAGCTTTTGTTACCTCTATGGGTGAGGGCAGCATGTAAGACGGTATAAGTCCGGTTGTGCAAAGTAACTGCCATATAATCAACAATACGGCAACGGCGGTGACAGACGGAACATTACGCTTCAGCATGCTTTTTAATCTTTTTGTCAATGGTAAGAATTTCGCCTTCGGGTCTGTAAACCACCTTTACATAGGCCGAAACTTTTTCTGCACCTGCTCTTATTGCAATGTGCTGACATTCTTTGACGATATCCATCAGTTGGTCATAGTCATCACCCTCGATTGTTGTTTCAAACGGACCTACGTGGCAGTTCAAACCGCTGCTTTTGATAAATGCGATAACTTCATCAACAATACGGATAAGGTCATCTGTGTCCTTTGCTGCGGGAAGAACCTGGATTGCGATACTTGCTTTCATAATTTTACCTCCAAAATATAAAATGCCTCCGCCGGATAATAAGGCGAAGGCTTCTTGAAGTACAGTTTTGATTATTGTAAATAACAATATACTTTCTACTATGCTTCCTACGCCGGCATTATCCGGATCAGGTTTACGGGTCGCAGGTTTACCTGCCTCTCAGCCGTTCATAACGGCTCCCCGGAAGTTAAAGTCTGAAATAAAAATCAGGAGACAACCTTTCGGATGCCTCCTGTAAAAAATCCTTGTGTATGACTTCCTACGGCGGCATTATCCGCATCAGGTTATAGGGTCGAAGTTTGATTACTTCCTCTCAGCCTGCAAACACAAGCTCCCCTGTATTTATTTCGGTTGTATTATACATCCGCTTTCTTAAAAAATCAAGATGTTTTTAAAAATAGCGATTGAATTTTTACAGTTTTAGTGATAAACTTTAAAAACGCAACAAAAATACTCTTATTATTTTAACGGTGAAGATTATGAAGGCGACAGACGGAAAAAATTTTGATAAAATCATGAAAGCTTTGCAAGCAGTTTCAATTGTATTTATAGCGGTGATGCTCGTTGCAATGCTTATACTTATAAAAAAATTCAATATCAGCATTGAAAACGCCTATGAACTTTCTTCTTATATCAAAGGCGGTACTCTTACGGTTGCGCTTATCATTGTTGTATTCACCGCAATCAAATCCTTTACTCTTGTTTTCCCTTTAGCTGTTATATTTGCAGTTTCGGGTCTTCTTTTTGAAAATGTTTATTTTGCAATCGCTGTTAATTTTATCGCCATAGCATTTAGTTTTATTCTTCAGTATTATTTCGGAAAATTTGCCGGCAAGGATCTTATCGATACGCTGAAAAAACGTTTTCCCAAGATTAAAAAGATTGATGATTTTGCGGGTAAAAACGAATTTATGGTTGTGTATGTTATCAAGGCATCCGGTGTTGGTCCGTCTGATTTGCTCAGCATTATTTTTGGAGCAATGAACGTTGATTTTTGGAATTTTTTTTCGCATCAAACCTCGCTATGCTTCCTTTCAACATATTTTTTACAGTTCTCGCCAACAAGGGGGACCTTTCAAATCCCAATAATCTTTTATATCTTGTGCCTATAGCAGTGTTTTCTGTTTTAATGAGCTTTGTTTTCAAGAAAATGACAACCAAAAAATAACCATGATTAACTAATACTGACCCGTATATTTACTCAGTTATATTGAAAATTTTCTAATGAATGCTATAATAAAACCAACATCAAATATTCAGGAGAACAGATATGGAAATAAGATTGATAAAGCCTGAAGAAGCTGTAGATTATCTTAAAATATCGGCCGCATCATTTATCTGGAAATTCAACAAAGACGAAGATACAGATGTTGAAATACCTGTTTTGGGTGCTTTTCACAAAGGCAAGCTTATTGCAGGTGTTGAGTTGTTTGATTTCAAATGCAACTACTGCGGAAATTTAATAAATACACTTGTCCTCAGCGGAGTATGCAGCCAACCCGAATATCGCGGAATGGGTGCTGTAAGGGCAATTTTTGACGAAGTGGGCAGAACCGCCATAAAAAACGACATTACGGCAGGTTTTCTCGCTCCGTTCTCAATCGCCTATTATGAAAAATTCGGCTATGCAAATCTCAACCGTACTTTTGCAATCAAAGTCCCTTTTCATAATCTCGGACACATCCCGCACAATAACGATGTAGAACTCTATACCGGCGAACAGTTTGAAGAACTGTGTGAACTGCATAACAAATGCGTTTTCACTGAAAACCTTATGACAATCAGAGAAGATAAAAAGCATTTTTGTGACAAGCCTTACGAAGATGCGGATTACACTTACATTCATCGGGATTCTGCCGGAAATGCCGACGGTTATGTGCGTTTCAAAGTAAACCGTCCCGACAAGCTTGTTGCAGACGAGCTGTTTGTACTGACACCCGATGCCCTTAAAGGAATAGTCGGTTTTTTACGAAACTACGACGGAATTATTAAAAATCTGATTGTAAAAAAACAATATCAGGGTTCACCTTTTGCTTGCCTTACCGACAGAATCAATGATGTCACATATGAACTCGACCATGGCTATGCGGCAAGAATCTATAACCTCAAAAAACTTCTTGAAAACAATTCGTATCCATCTGAATACGGTAAATTCAGCATACTGAGCCTTGATAATTTTGAACAGAACAAAGGCATATTTGATGTTGAATATCAGAACGGCAAAGCAGTCGTTACACAAAGAACTGACGGTGATGCCGACATCTCACTCACACCTCCCGCAGCGGCAAGACTGCTTCTTGCAGGTGAAGGTCATACGGCACAGACATCTGTTTATCTGAACGGTGTTGAACTCAAACGCAATACCGATGATTTCTTCAGAGCATTCCCTCACCGTGCAACCCGTTTCACTGATAGCTTCTGGTCGATATAGACAATATATAAGATGTCCGTACCAAATAAAATTTCTCAATTTGCATCGTTCGTTCCTTCACATCCGATTCTCAGTTTTTATTTTTGCAACACCTTAATTAATATGAAAAAACATAATAAAAGACTGTAAGAAAAGAGGGCTGATATGAAATATCTGTTTTGTTATTTTGTAGGGAATATGCCGGAAGAAGAAACGGTGCATTTTGCCGTATCATCTGACGGCTACAATTTCGAAGCACTCAATAAAAATGAGCCTGTCATTAAACAAAAGCTCGGCAAAAAATGCTGCCGTGACCCTTTTATATTCCGTGACGAGAAAGGTGCTTTTCATATCATCGCTACGGATATGCGCAGTGCCGACGGCTGGAACAGCAATAACTCGATGGTTATCTGGGACAGCGAAGATCTTATAAATTGGAAAAATGAAAGAATAATTGATTTTTCAAAATATAAAAACACTGAAAATGCTGACAGAGTGTGGGCTCCCGAAGTGATTTTTGATAAGAAAAAAGGCGAATATATGGTTTATTGGACCCATAATAACGCCGACGATGACCTGGACACAATAACCTGGTGCGCCTACACAAAGGATTTCATAAATCTCACCACAGAACCGAAAATTTTGTTCAGACCCAAAAGCGGGATGTGCGGAATCGATGCTGATATTATCGAAAAAGACGGCACGTACTATCTCTACCAGGCAGACGGAGAAAAAGAAGCAATTTGCTATGCAGTATCTGATAATGCCGACGGTCCGTATCATGAACCCGATGATAACAAAGTTTCCGTTGCAACCGTTGCTCTGGAAGGAAACTGTATTTACAAAATTTACGGTACTGATAAATACGTTATGATAGCAGACCAATTCAAAAACGGCGGATATTTCATGCAGGAAACGACGGATATGATTCACTTCAAAAAAGTTGATGAGAACAATTTTTCTCTCAATCATCTTAATCCCCGTCATGGCTCAATACTGCATATAACCGATGATGAATATGAAAAACTGATTTCCGTGTATAAATAATCAAAACCATTTCATTGATGCTTGTGCACTGATGAAGTGGTTTGCTGTTTTATATGTATATCAATATATTGGAGAATAACATGAACAAAATTATTGAAATAACAGATTTTCTTGCACCGGAGCTGGATATATATGCACGGTTAAGCGAAGTTCAGCTGCTAAACAGAGAGTTCCCTGAAAGAGGCTTGTTTATAGCAGAAAGTCCGAAGGTTATTGAACGGGCTCTTGATGCAGGATACGAGCCCGTATCGTGCCTTATGGAGAAAAGGCATATTGACGGTGAAGGCAGGCAGATTCTTGCAAGAATAAAAGACGTACCGGTTTTTTGTGCGGAATTTAATATACTGACACAGCTTACGGGCTTCAAGCTCACGAGGGGTATGCTGTGTGCTATGAAGCGAAAGCCACTGCAAAGTGTAAGCGAAATCTGCAAAAACAAAAGCCGAATCGTTATTCTGGACAAAGTTATGAATCCGACCAACGTAGGAGCAATTATACGCTCGGCCGCAGCGCTTGGAATGGATGCTGTTATTCTCACGCCAGGATGTTCAGACCCTCTTTACAGACGCGCTGCCAGAGTCAGTATGGGCACTGTATTTCAAATTGAATGGACGTTTTCAGAAAACGAAAGTTTTGATGAAATTAAAGCTCTGTTGTGGGATTCTGTTTGAGTTTTTGTAGGATCACTCAGATATTTCCCATTCTCCTTGTCGAACCACATATCTGTTAAAAACGTCAGGTCTTTCGTCAGCAACTGCAACTGCAAAGGCTAAAAGGTCTCTTTGCACCTGTGCTTCTGCAACATGTCCCGCTACACCATTTCCTACAAACGGCCATTTACACTCAAGACCGTCTCCTGCAATTTCAATACATCTTTCTATAAAGTATTCCTTAGTTTCATCATCCATCAGGTCATTATCTGCCACGAATCTCTTCAGCATCTGAATGGAAATCGGTTCATCGATGAGGCCTCTGCGGCATTCTGTTTCACAAGGATGAAACAGGAAAAGAAATCACCTCTCATCTTCTTGAAACCGCAGAAAACAGAGAAAACATTACCATTATCGAGAATGAATTTGAAATGAGCGGTGAACGCTTTCTAAATGCTTCTCTTGTGGAGAACTTGATTTTTAAGAACAACGCTTTCAAGAAAAATCCAGCTTTCCCAACGCATCCTCAGCCGTCTCCAAACGGCATTCGTATAACCGATTGCGTGAATGTAGACGTGGAGGATTGCAAGCTTATTTGAAAGTAGGCGTTTGCAGAACGCCCCTACGGAAGAAATTCCCCAATATTTTGGAAACTTGTAACAAGGAGGTGACGGCGGTGTCGTCCAAGCAACTCAAAATTCTTGCCGTCGTTGGCTCTACGGCAAGCGGAAAAACCGCGCTCTCGGTGGCGCTTGCCAAGTCGGCGGCGGTCATTGCCGAAGCCCTTCGGGCAGGCATGGATGAGGTGACGGTCCTTGTTCCTGATCTGAGTGAAGCGCAAATCTCCACCCTGCTGCAATTCTCGGAGGTATCATCGGCTCAAAATTCAACCGTAAATTCGATGATAAAATGATAAGAA
>CALAQQ010000077.1 GCA_937888485.1 uncultured Clostridia bacterium | reverse complement strand
ACGGGGATTTCGCCTTTTGGCGCTTTTGTTTCCTTAGGAGAGGGAAAAACAGGTCTTGTACATATTTCTGAAGTGGCTCATAACTACGTTAAAGATATTAACGAACATCTCTCTTTAAATCAGGAGGTTAAGGTAAAAGTGCTTTCTCTTGATGAAAGGGGAAAGGCAAGTCTTTCAATCAAGAAAGCTCTTGAAGAAAAGCAAAGCTATGAAAGCAGTTTATTAAAATTTGTTTTATCACCGCACTCTGTGTATACCTGCTCACCAAATCTTCTCAGGCAGATTTCGGAGGAAGCTGAAAAGAGAAATATGTTAAAGCATATTCATCTTTCTGAGAGCAGCAGAGAGGTGGCGGATTGTTTGTCTGACTTAGGAAAAACTCCTGTTGAATTATTAGCCGATATAGGGTTTCTTGATAATAAGACAATTGCTGCACATTGCGTTAAAACCAATGAAAAAGACATTGAGATTTTAAGCAAAAAAGGTGTTCATATGGCAACGAACCCTTCAAGCAACGCTAAATTAGGAAACGGTATAGCATCCATATCAGAAATGTTGGATAAAAGTATAAATATTTGTCTCGGAACAGACAGTGCAGCAAGTAATAACACTCTTAATATGTTCAGGGAAATGAGCCTTTTTTCTCTGCTTCACAAAGCAACGAACAAAACTGCAACAGAATTTTCTGCTTCTGAAGTTTTAAAATGTGCAACGTTAAATCCCGCGAAAGCTTTGGGTATGGAAAACAAAGCAGGAGTAATTTTAGAAGATGCATTTGCAGATTTGGTTTTTATTGATTTGGAGGCTCCGTCAATTTTTCCAAACAATAATATTATTTCCTCTCTTTGCTATTCTGCAAACGGAAGCGAGATAAGTTCTGTAATGATAAACGGAAAATTTGTTATGAAAAACAGAGCTTTAATAACTATTGACTCAGAACGTGTGTATTACGAGGCACAGCGTATAGTTGATAAATATATATAGAGAGACGTGGAATAAAATGGTTGGTGTAATACTGGCTGCAGGAGACGGTAAGCGCTTGAAAGACAGTGTCAAAGAAGATTGCTGTAAGCCATTGATAAAAATAAAAGAAAAAAGACTTATTGAGTATTCTTTGGATAATCTTGTCGGGTTAGGGATTACAAAAGTATATATTGTTGTTGGCAAAGAGGGTGACCTGATTAAAAAGGTAATCGGTGATGAATACGGATGTCTGAAGCTGTTTTATGTCGTACAGTCTGAGCAGAAGGGGCTCATTGATGCATTTGTGCAGGCTGTTAAAGCTACAGGCTGTAAGGAGTCTGTGATTCTGCAATTATCTGATGAGATTTTTGTAGACTTAAAGATTGAAAAAATCAAAAACTGTATGAAATTTGAAGCAAATGATTTTTATTGCGGTATAACATTTGAAGATGATATCGAAAAAATCAAAGGCAATTATTCCGTTGAAACAGACGAAAATTATATTATAAGAAAGTGTATTGAAAAGCCTACAGAAGTTAATAATAATATTAAAGGGTCGGGCTTTTGTATTTTTAACTGTGAAGCTTTGTCATCTTTAGAAAATAGCTCAGATAATGAAAATTTGTATGATCTTTGTGATTACATTAATTATCTGACTGCTTGTAACAAAAAGGGTATGGTGTTGCATATTGCAGAAAAAGAATTCAATATCAACACTTTTACAGATTTGTTTGAAGCACAGGATTTTTTATATGCGGATTGATCTGCAAATAAATTAGTTGTTATTCTCGGCGGTTGATGTTACAATAAGGGTGGTTCACTTTTGGGTGGTACTTCCAGTAAAGAAGCCCTGAAACCCTTGTATATCAACGGTTTCGGGGTTTTTATTTGTCTAAAACAGCTTGTAAAATAATTCTAAAACAAAAAAGTCGTGACGGACTTTGGCTAATTTTGCCCTTTTTTTGAGTTTTTACGGCATTTATACGGACTTTGTACGGACTTTTACGGACTTTTCGGACTGCTCAGGCAGTCCTTTTTTATTGCTTTATTCCTATTGATTTTATCGGAAACTAATTTTGCTTTCATTTTTTGTTCTATCACAATGAGGAAGAGGTTTAGAGGACCTTGGTGTCATCCTTTTCATAAACAGAAAAAGCCTTATTTATCAACGGTTTCAGAGATTTCAGCTTTGTTTGAATGTCGTTTTTTTACCAAACTGATACCAAACTTTACTTTTTATGAATCGTTTTAGTTTGGTAAATAGTTGGTTTTGGGTTTCTTACGAACTTTTCAGATTGATAAAGCAGTCCCTTTTTAAAGAAAAAATAATTTTTGTATTACCTACAAACCTCTGAAGATAATCTACTCAAAAAATTATAGATTTTTCTTTGTTTTTATGTTATATTGAAAATATCCGGTTATGAGAGGAGGCGGAATATGATCAAGACCCAGAAAAAGACTCTGATTTATCTTGTCTGTGCATTGGTTCTTGCAATGGCAGGCATACTCTATAACGGAATCAACTTTCCGCTTACCAACTCATTTTCGGGAAATGCATTCACGATTCTTCCCCATATGATTTTTGTTGCATTATCATTCGGCTGGGTTATTTCCGTGCGACGCAGAATTCTTGATAAAAGAATCCGAAGCTATCTGATTTCTGTCGGTATGCTTATGTCATTCTGGCTTGCAGAGAGAACGACGAAATGGTTTTTTATTTCTGAATTTTCTGATTTGTGCCGATACCTGTGGTACGCTTTTTACATTCCGATGATTCTCATTCCGCTTCTCGGCGTATTTATCACAACCTATATCGGAAAACCCGAAACATACAAAATGCCGTGGTGGCTCAATCTTCTTTATATCCCCGCATTCGCACTCATTCTTTTTGTTTTCACAAACGATTTTCATAATCTCGTGTTTGAATTTCCGAACGGAATTTACTATTTCAATGAGCAATACGAATACGGTTTCGGTTTTTATATAGTTGCCGCATGGTTCATTATTCTCGGCTTTTATTTTGTTATTTCTCTTGTTATCAAAAGCCGTGTGCCCGGCAGTAAAACATTTCAGAAATTGCCTCTTATCATCATGGCTTGCTCGGTTATTTTCTGGGTGCTTTATGCTCTTGGTTTTATCAATGCCGACCTTACTGCTGTTGACTGCCTTATGATTACTCTTCTCCTTGAAAGTGCAATTCAGAGCGGTCTTATCCGTTCAAATTCGGGTTACACAGAATTCTTTGAAATTTCAACGGTTGCGGCGCAGGTGGTTGATAAGAATTATCATACTATGTATATATCTTCCTATGCCGACGATTTGCCCGAAGACGTGATGCAAAACGCTTTGGACAGACCCGTTGAGCTCGGCAAAACAATGCTTCACGGCAAGCCCGTTTCCGGCGGATATGTATTCTGGCAGAACGATATAAAAGAAATCAAAAAGCTGATGAAAAACCTTGAAGAGACCCGTGAAAGGCTCAGCGAAAACAACTTTCTGCTGAAAGCAGAAATTGATATGAATGAGCAGAAAGCCCGTTTCGAAGAAAAGAACAGACTCTATGACCGCATCGCCCGTGATGTTTCATCACAGCTTATAAAAGCGGAAGAATTGCTCGTTCAGGCAAAACAAAATCCCGAAGAGGCTCACAATGCGCTGGCGAAAATCTGTGTTATAAGTGCTTACATAAAACGAAGAAGCAATCTGCTTTTGCTCGGCGAAGAAAACAAGATTATTTCATCATCAGAACTTGAATTCTGTCTTCGTGAATCGCTTGACAATATCCGCTTGCTCGGTGTTCATTCATCATTAAAAAGCAAGTGCTCGGGTAGTCTGTATGTTGAAAATGCGGTTGCTGTTTATGACTTGTTTGAAAAAACGGTTGAAGCATTTGTTGATGATATCAATGCACTTATGGTATCGCTTAAATGCGAAAACTCCGTTATTAAACTTAATCTTCAGATAGGTCTGAATGACGGTGCCAATACTTCTGCACTGAACACACTTTCTTTAGCCGACGGAAGTGTTACCTGTGACGTTGATGAAAACGATGTTGCGGTTTATATTCTCCTTTCCGAAGGAGGTGCATCGGATGATTAACCTTCTTGAAACGGGAACCTATATTCAGGCGTTATTTATGTCGGTTTTGTTCCTTGAGGCAGTAATAAATATTTGCTGTGTTCCGAATCTTTTTCTCCGTGATTTCAAGCCTTTGACAAAGGTGTTTACCGCTCTTTTCAATCTTGCAGGCTTTGCTCTGCTTGTTATTCTTACAACAGGACTCAACGCATTTATTTTTAACCGTGATATTCCTTATCCGAGCATATTGCTTCTTGAAAATGCGGAATACTCTCTGATGTATATTCTGGCAAATCTTGCTTTTCTTGTTTTCCTTGGTACCGGAGAAATCCGTTACCGCAAAAACAGCGTTTCGTCGCTTTCCATAAAAGAAAGCTTCGACCATCTTCCGACGGGACTTTGCTTTTCAAAAGCAAACGGTACCGTTCAGCTTGTAAACCACAAAATGAACGAACTCGGATATATTCTGACGGGGGAAGAAATTCAGAATGCCAACAGATTCTGGAAGGCGCTTGTAAACGGTGATGTTCTTCCCGACGTTCACCGTGTTTACGACAGCAAGCAACCCGAATACCGTCTGTCTGACGGAACGGTTTATACTTTCAGACGTGAAAAGGTTGAAAATGTTTTTCAGATTACCGCAACCGACACAACAAGCCTTCATAAGCTTACAAACAGACTTCGTATGAACAACGAAGAGCTTGAAGAAATGAATGCAAGACTCAGGCACTACGGTGAAACCGTTGATGAAACAACAAGGTCAAGAGAACGCCTCGAAACAAAAATCCGTATTCACAGCGAACTCGGTCAGGCACTTCTCGCAACCCGTCATACGTTGAGTTTGCCCGAAGCCGATTTTCAGCCGATTATCAGCACGTGGAACAGAAACATTGCCGTTCTCCGCACAGAAGCTGAACCTGCACAGAACAGCGGTCTGCTTAACACACTCATTGATATTGCAGAATCCGCAGGTGTTACCGTTGAAATCAGCGGTGAATTCCCGATGAACGATGCAATCGGCAGTATACTGACTTCCGCCGCAACGGAAGCACTGACAAACGCCGTTATCCACGCGGATGCCAAAACTCTGTTTGTTGAGTTTTACGAAACAGATGACGGTTACTGTGCACATTATACCAACGACGGAAATCAACCGACAAAAGAAATACACGAGGGCGGCGGTCTCGGTTCGCTCCGCAGTAAAATTGAACGTCTGGGCGGAAATATGGAAATTCAGTCTGTACCGCAGTTTGTAATGACTGTTCAGATGCCGAAAGAGGTGAAATTATTTTGATTAATGTTCTTATTGTTGAAGATGACCCTATGGCTCGCAAGCTGCTTGAAATATACATAAACGACAGCGAAGAATATAAGCTTTCGCAATCTATCGAAAGTGCGGCAATGGCAGAGCTTTACTGCCGCAGAAACCCCATTGACCTTATTCTTATGGATGTATGCACGGCAATGGATGCAAACGGACTTGATGCGGCGGCAAAAATCAAAAAGAGCTGTCCTCATATCAAAATAATCATTGTTACAAGTCAGCCCGAATTCAGTTTTATCGAAAGAGCAAGAAAAGCGGGAGTTGAAAGCTTCTGGTACAAAAGTGCATCGGCAGAGGAAATCATTGAGGTTATGAACAGAACAATGGCGGGTGATTCCGTTTATCCCGACACAACTCCTTCACTCAGACTCGGAGAAGCACTCAACGTTGATTTCACGGAAAAAGAGCTTCTTGTTTTGCGTGAGGTTGTTGACGGCGAAGCCGATGCGGATATAGCCGAAAAGCTCGGTATGTCCGTGCGTACCGTCAAGGCTCACATTCAGAATATGCGTGACAAAACAGGTTTCCGTAACCGCACCGAACTTGCGGTAAGAGTGCGTGAAAGCGGTCTTGTCATCAATGACCATAAAACAGAATAAATCATCGTATCAATTTGGCGGCAGAGTAATCTGCCGTCTTTTTTTGAAAATTTTTTAAATAAATTTCCGTTTTTGCACTAAAGTACAATGTGCAAACCGAAAAAAGGTGATAGAATTACGATGTAAGAATGTATACTGACGAAAGTATACCCATTATGAATTACAAGAAAGGAGAAAAATTCTATGAAATTTTTCAAAAAATCGGTAGCTGTTTTGCTGACACTTGCAATGGTTATCGGTATCTTTGCGGCAGTTGGTGT
>CALAQQ010000076.1 GCA_937888485.1 uncultured Clostridia bacterium | reverse complement strand
CTAAAACATCAAAGCCAAGCCTTTTGCATTTTTCGATGTAGGGGAGAAAATCTCCGCCCCATTCATGCTCCCAATAAGCATAGTAAATACCGAATTTCATAAGTTTACCTCTGAAAAACGGGTACGGAACATACCGTACCCGTTAAATTTTTAGATGAGTGAATTGTAAAGAGCTGTGATTTCCTCAACGCTTGTGTCTCTGGGGTTGCCGGGACGGCAAGCATCGTCGAATGCTGACTGTGCAAGGAAGGGGATATCTTCAGCCTTAACGATTTCCTTAAGGTCTGCAGGGATGCCTACGTCGATTGAAAGCTGCTTAACAGCTTCGATAGCTGCTTTTCTTGCTTCTTCAATGCTCATAGCATCTGTGCCTTCAACGCCCATAGCCTTTGCGATGTCTCTGTACTTATCGCCTGTTGCGGGTGCATTGTATTCCATAACTGTGGGAAGGATGATAGCGTTTGCAACGCCGTGAGGTGTATCATAAAGAGCGCCAAGAGGATGAGCCATTGAGTGAACGATGCCGAGACCTACGTTTGAGAAACCCATACCTGCAACATACTGACCGAGAGCCATTCCTTCTCTGCCTTCGTCTGTGTTTGCAACAGCGCCTCTGAGGCTCTTTGCGATGATTTCGATAGCCTTGATATGGAACATGTCGCTGAGCTCCCATGCACCCTTGGTGATGTAGCCTTCAATAGCGTGGGTAAGAGCGTCCATACCTGTTGCGGCGGTAAGACCTGCGGGCATTGTTGACATCATGTCGGGGTCAACAACTGCAACAACGGGGATATCGTGAACGTCAACGCAAACCATCTTTCTGTTGTTCTGAGCGTCTGTGATAACGTAGTTGATTGTAACTTCAGCTGCGGTACCTGCTGTTGTGGGAACAGCGATGATGGGAACGCACTTGTTCTTTGTGGGAGCAACGCCTTCAAGTGAACGTACGTCAGCAAATTCGGGGTTTGCAATGATGATGCCTACTGCCTTTGCGGTGTCCATTGAAGAACCGCCGCCGACAGCGATGATGCAGTCTGCGCCGCTTGTTTTGAAAGCTTCAACGCCTGCCTGAACATTTTCGATTGTGGGGTTAGCCTGAATGGTGCTGAACACATCGTAAGCAATGTCAGCGCCCTTGAGAACATTGAAAACCTTATCTGCAACGCCGAACTTAATGAGGTCGGGATCGCAGCAAACAAGAGCCTTTGTGAAGCTTCTTGCTTTGAATTCATCAGCGATAGCAGCGATTGCGCCCTTGCCGTGGTATGATGTTTCGTTAAGTACAAATCTGTTTGCCATGATAGTTATCCTCCAATATTAAAGATTGAGAAAATCTCTTCTGTAAACGTCTTCAAGCTTGAATGCTTTAACGATTTCAACGAGGTCGGGATCTGTGATTGTGTTGACTCTGGGAAGGTGAGCAGTCATCATGTAAAGCTGTGCTGCTTTCTCAACTGTTTCGATAAGACCGAAAGCTTCGTCAAGGTCTTTACCGCAGCCGTAGATACCGTGCTGACCCCAGATAACAAGACGGAATTCTTTCATCTTTTCTGCGGTTGCGATACCGATTTCATTAGTGCCGCATACCATCCAGGGGAGAACGCCGATGCCGTCGGGGAAAACAACCATGCATTCGGTGCACATTTCCCAGAGAGAATGTGTGAATTTCTTTTCGGAAAGCTCATGAACGTATGTCATTGCAAGAGTGTTAGTGGGATGGCTGTGCATGATAACTCTGTTTTCGGGATTCTTTGAAAGTCTTGAAATATGGCTCATAAGATGTGCGGGAAGCTCGGATGTGGGTCTGCCGCCGTCTTTATAACCCCAGAGAACTTGAGCTGTTGTGCCGTCTTCGGCAATTCTGATGATGCCGAGGTTTGTTTCGGGGTCATCTTCAACGTTCTTGAAATATTTGCCTGTGCCTGTAACGATAAAGATTTTGCCTGCAAGAACTTTTGCATCAAATCCCATGTCAAAGCTTCTGATGGGGGAGTCGATATCAAGATATTCTGCAACTTCGTCATTTTCGAGCATGACGCTGATGTTGCCGCCGTTTCTTTCATCCCATCCCATACGGTACATATTTGCTGTTGCTTTACACATACCCACTACAAAGGGTGCTTCAAAGATGTTTTTCATTTTCTGTTCACCAATACCTTTTCTTCATATTCTTTAATGCTGTTTATGTAACAGCCTTTAATGCCTTGTCTTTCGAGGAATTCTGCCCATACATCGCCCATGGGCATTGTTTTCATTTCTTCGCTGAGAATCATAAGCTCTGTGAAGTTTGCTTCATCTTGCAATTCCTGCATCTTTTTTGAGGGCTGAAGGAGAGCAAAAAGAAGAGCCTTCTGCACGTTTCTGACACCTGTTACCCAAGCACTGATGCGGTTGATGGAAGCATCGAAATAGTCGGTTGCAATGAATACTCTGTCAAGTGCATCGTTTCTTACGATTTCTTTTGCAATCTCCTTGGTTTCGTCGTCAAGAAGAACAACGTGGTCGCTGTCCCAACGCACACCTCTTGTTATGTGCAGAGCGATTTTTTCGCTGAATGCAAGCATAGAGGGAATCTTATCGGAAACAAGCTCGGTAGGATGATAGTGACCGTTATCCATGAGGGGAGTGATACCCTTCTGAATGGAATAGCTCAGGCAGAATTCTGCAGAGCCGACGGTGTAGCTTTCAAGACCGATACCGAAAACCTTAGATTCAAGAGTTATGTAAACATTTTTCTTGTCATAAGGAGTTTCGAGGATTTCATCGAGTGATTTCTTGAAACGAAGACGGGGAGAAAGTCTGTCTGCGGGGATATCTTTGTATCCGTCGGGAATCCAGATGTTCATAACACAGGGGTAGCCTGTTTCTTTTGCAAAATAATCGGAAAGCTCAACGCATCTCTTACCGTGTTCAACCCAGAATCTGCGTACTTCTTCATCGGGGGAAGAAAGTGTGAGACCGTCTTTTACCATGGGATGCGAGAAGAATGTGGGATTGAAATCGATGCCGATATTTCTGGCTTTTGCAAATTCAACCCACTTTGTGAAATGCTCGGGTTTAAGAGCGTCTCTGTCTGCTCTGTTGCCGTCAAAAATTGCATAGCTTGCATGAAGATTAAGCTTCTTTTTGCCGGGGATAAGGCTGAATGCCTTGTCTATATCCGCCATAAGCTCTTCGGGATTTCTTGCTTTTCCGGGGTAGTTACCGGTTGTCTGGATACCGCCAGAAAGAGCATCGTCGCTGTCAAAACCACCGACGTCATCACCTTGCCAGCAATGTACGGAAACTGTTATGTCGGAAAGTTTTTCGATAGCGGCATCGGTGTCGATTCCGAAATTCGCATAAAGCTTTTTGGCGCTTTCGTATCTGTTCATATTAAACCTCCGTTCAGAGATGATTTCATATTCCATTAAATTATATAATATCATAATTTGAATGTCAACTATATTTAACTGTTGATTTTTTTATATATATAGTGTAAAATGAAATGTATTTATTATATGTCTTCACGGAGGACTTTATATGGCTGAATGCATATCTGCAAAATCCATCAGAAGCGGAAAATGGGACATATTGAAATTCTTTCTGGTTTTTCTGGTTGTTCTCGGACATGCTGCGGAATATTACATTGCAGGTTCGGAAACAATGAAAAGCTTATTTATTTTTATTTACACTTTTCATATGCCGGTATTTATTTTTGTTTCCGGTTTGTTTGCAAAAAGAACGGTTAACGAAAAACGCGTAGATAAAATGCTGGGTTATCTGATAATATATGCGGTGCTGAAGCTCTATCCGTTTATTTACAGAAATCTGGCAGGAAAGAGCGCCGGTTTTAATCTTTTTATTGAAAACGGTGTACCGTGGTTTATGTTGGCACTGTTCTGGTTTAATCTGATTACGATTATCATCAGAAAAATACCGATGAAAATTGTATTGCCTGTAAGTGTTTTATTGGCTTGTCTGGCGGGATACAGTGATGAAATCGGAGATTTTCTTGTGCTTTCACGAACTGTTGTTTATTTTCCGTTCTTTTTTCTCGGTTACAGCATCAGTCAACAGAAAATCGAAAGTTTTTGCAGCAAAAAAGTTTTGAAATGTATTTCTTGCGCTGTTTTGATTTTGTTTGCTGTTTTTGTCTTTTGGGCGGGCGATGATATATATTGGCTTCGTCCTTTGCTTACGGGCAGGAATCCTTTTTCGATGCTCAAAGAATACGAACAGCTTGGTTTTGTTATAAGACTGATTTATTATCTTGTTGTATCTGTTATCGGTCTTAGTCTGATTGTTGTTATTCCCTCAAAAACGCACTCAGGTCTGTTTGAAAAGCTTGGTCAGAGAACACTTGCGGTATACGGACTTCATTACATTGTTTTCTTTTTTATGTATGAAAAATATGATTGCATCGGTCTTTTTGAAAAGTTCTTCGGACAGTTTGCCCAATGGACTGTTATTCCGGTATCAATTGCGGTAACCTTGTTTTTCTCTTTGGGCTTTTTTAACAGCGCACTTTCTTTCCTTATGTCATTACCGACTCGATTGTTATCGCTGATAAGACGAAAATAACACCGGTATTGTCCTATACACTGATTAATAATTTACCTTAAGGGGTTTGTTGTTATTATGAAAACAAAATTCAACTATCGTGCCACAGTAATTATTCCGATATTCAACAGAGGAGATATGGTTCACATTGCATTTGAATCTCTCCTTGCACAGACGATTCCTTTTGAACAGGTTCAGGTGCTTATCGTAAATGACGGTTCAACGGACGATTCTCTTTCCGTTTGCCGTAAGTTGGCTGAACCTTATAATAACGTCAAGGTTCTTGACAAGCCCAACGGAGGAGTAAGTTCTGCAAGAAATTTCGGTCTTAAGAATGCCGAAGGAAAATATATCATTTATCTTGATGACGATGATATGATTTCTCCCGAAACAATACAGAACCTGTGTGATTTTTTTGATACTTGTTATGATGAAGTTGATCTTGTCACATACGGAATGGCTGTTCTCAGGGATAATGTTGTGAGAAAAAGCACGCACTTCAGATATAAGCATTTAACCGAAACAGGTGTTTATGACCTGGAGGAAGTTCCTGCGGCTGTTCAGACAACCATTAATGTTTGTGTAAAAAACCGATTTGAAGAGAATATTCTTTTCGATGAAAGCCTGCATTACATGGAAGACCAGGCTTATAACAACAGTGTTTTATCGGAAAAATTGAAAATAGGTTTTTGTAAAGAAGCCGAATATATTTATAATCGCCACGGAGACAGTGCGGTTGCTCTTTCTTCAAGCCCCATAAAGTGTTTTGAGTTTTTTGTTTCTTATTTCGAAAATCTTTTTGCCGGATATGAAAAAGTTCCTGTGTATTTTCAGTGTTCCCTCCTTCATAATCTTTCTTACAGAATGAAGGACAACATACTTTTCCCTTATCATTACAGCAAGGAAGATTTTTCTGCGGCTATGGACAGAATTTCGGACCTGCTTTCAAGAGTTGATGAAATAACTCTTTATAAGCTGTTCCCTATGGACGATTTCTATAAAACATATTTTTATTCGCTTAAGAAGAACAAAAAAGCATATTTCGAGTTTTCTCCCGAGCAACAAAGACTCATGCTTGATGAAGAAACTGTTCTTATGTCAAGAGAAAGTGTTACTTTTGTAGCAAGACGTTTTTATTTTGACGGAAACAAAGTGAGGTTTATAGGATATATCAGAACTCCGTTTTTCTACTTTATTGATAAGCCGAAATTGTTTATAAACTATTCAGACGGCAGAAAACCTGAAGAAATTGAACTCAAGGTGTCTTCGTTCAATTATTACTACTGCGAACATGAATGCGCGAAAAACTGGTTTTTTGATTTTACGATTGATTGCAATAAAACATTTGATTTTTATTTTACTTCGCAGATTGAGGACACTGTTTATCCGTGCACATATGAATTTAATACCCTGACAGTATCGAAGCCAAATAAATCGGGCTTTATTTTCCTTAAAAAGTCAACAAGAATACAGCTTAAAGATAATGTTTTTCACGTCAAGAAGATTTCGAAGATTGAATATTACCTCAGAAATCTCAAGCGTATTATCCATCTTTTCCTTTTATCCCCGAAGCTTGGTGTTTCGTTTGTGACGGCAAGTATTATGAAGAAGGATGAAATCTGGCTTTATAACGACAACCTGTTCACGGTCAAGGATAATGCATATTATCAGTTCAAGCATGACTTTGCAAAAAAAGACGGAGTCAAACGTTATTTCATTCTTGACGGCGATCCTTCACGAATGGAAGGTCTGTTTACAGAAGAAGAAAAGAAAAATGTAGTTACTTTTGCATCTGCAAAGCACAAATTGCTTTATCTTGCCTGCAGTAAAATAATTACTTCTTTTTGTGAGTATTCTTCTTTCTGTCCTTTGATTCCGAAGCATAAGCGAATGTTTTTTGATTTGATTGATTCGGAGGTTATTTATCTTCAGCACGGCATACTTCATGCCACAACCCCGACAAAATATTCAAGAGACAGGGTTATGGTTGATAAGGTTGTTGTTTCTTCTCATTTTGAGCTTAAGAATTTTACGGAAAAATACGGTTATTCGCTGAATGACCTTATTCCTACGGGAATGGCAAGATATGACCATACCGATACCGACAAAAAACCGCAGAAAAAAATTCTTTATGCTCCAAGCTGGAGAGATAAGCTTGTCGGAAAGTATGTCAACAGAAAAAGAGTCTTCAATGATTCTGTTCTGGTTAAGTCAAATTACTATAAGGGAATAGTGGCATTTCTTACCAATCCGGAGCTTTTGAAAGCTCTGGAAAAACATGATGTGACAATAGAATTCAAGCCGCATCCCAATTTTACTGCGTACTCACATCTTTTTGAGCCGTTCCTCAATGAAAGAATTGTTCTTGCTGAAAGAAATGTTCAGCTTGAAGATTACAGTTTGTTTATAACCGATTTTTCAAGTTTCAACTTTGATTTTCTTTATCAGAACCGACAGTTGTTGTATTTTGTTCCCGATTATGACGAATTCAGATGCGGTGCGGTAACTTTCTACAGAGATATTGATATCCCGTTTGAAGAAGGCTTTGGTGATTATGCGTTTAATCCCGAGGATGCCGCAGCGCTTACAATTAAGAGAATCGAGTGCAATTTTGAAACAGATGAAAAATATCGTAAGAGAATAGATAATTTCTTTATCTCAAAGAAAAATCATTGTGAACAGCTTTATAATTATCTGACTGAAAAACAGTAAACGGAGAAAATATGATTATTTTTTTCTTATGTTTTATTGTGCTGTGCTTTTATAAAAGCCGGTTTGCCGGACTGAAAAGTTTTCATGCAGATTATATTTCAAAAGAAAGCACCAATGCCGTAAACGGGATTTTTGCATTTCTTATTGTTATGGGACATTTTGTCACATACTATACCCAATACAGTGCCTGCGATTTGCCTTATATTGATGTGAGAAGTTTTCTGGGGCAGATGGTTGTTTCCACTTTTTTTGTGTATTCGGGTTACGGAATATATGAAAGCGTTAAAAAGAAAGGTCCGAAGTATATCGCGGGATTTCCCAAGAACAGGATACCGAAGCTTCTTCTGCATCTTGATGTTGCGGTGGTTGTGTTTCTGCTCCTTTTTTTGATTCTCGGCTATGAGGTTTCGCCACTTAAATTCTTTCTTTCGCTTATCGGATGGGAATATATAGGCAACAACAACTGGTTTGTTTTTGCAACTCTCGTTTTTTATATCATAACTTTTGTTTCATTTATGGTTTTCAGAAAAAACAGAGTTCTGCCGTTGATTGCGGTTTCTGCGCTGACAGTGGTTTATATAATCGTTATCAAAGATTTCAAACCAACATATTGGTATAATTCCGCAATATGTTTCCCTATCGGAATGTGGTATTCCTTCTTTAAAGACGGAATGGAGAAAGCGGTTATGAAAAATAATCTTACATATTGTTTTTCTCTGGCTTTGAGTATAGCACTTTTTGTCGGTGTCAGATGTTACTGGGGCGGTTTTGCCAATCTTACAACATATCTTTTTTCATGCGTATTATTTGCACTTTCCATAATATTGATTACCATGAAAATAAAGTTTGGGAATAAGATTCTTGACTGGCTCGGAAATCATGCTTTCAGCATTTATATGCTTCAGAGGATTCCCATGATAATTTTATATAAAACAGGATTTCTTCAGAATCAACCCCATATCAGTTTTGTTATAACTGTATTGGTTACAATGATTATTGCCGGACTTTTTGACAAACTGACCGGTTTTATCGATTGCAGAATCTTTTCTTCAAAAAATAAAACCGCATCATAATCAAAAAGAATAAGGCAGTCCATAAAGAACAGGAGAATTAAAATGAAAAGCGTTCCCGAAAGCTTTGGACGCATGGTTTTCGACGATAAAGCGATGAAAGCCAGGTTGCCCAAAGATACCTATAAAGCTATGAAAAAAACAATCAAGGACGGAAAACGCCTTGATATAGCGATTGCAAATGTTGTTGCGAATGCGATGAAGGATTGGGCTGTTGAAAACGGTGCAACCCACTATACCCATTGGTTCCAGCCTATGACAGGAATTACTGCCGAAAAGCATGACAGCTTTATTTCGCCCAGCGGAGACGGAAGTGTCATCATGGAATTTTCGGGCAAGGAGCTTGTCAAGGGTGAATCCGATGCTTCGAGCTTTCCTTCGGGCGGACTCCGTGCAACCTTTGAAGCGAGAGGCTATACCGCATGGGACCCCACTTCCTATGCGTTCATAAAAGAGGGCGTTCTTTGTATTCCCACGGTTTTCTGTTCCTACGGAGGCGAAGCACTGGATATGAAAACTCCGCTTCTTCGCTCCATGGAGGTTATCAGCAAGCAGGCTGTCAGAATTCTTCGCCTTTTCGGACAGAATGATGTAACAACCGTAAAAACAACCGTCGGCGCAGAGCAGGAATATTTCCTTATCGATACCGATTTGTATGATAAGAGAAAAGACCTTGTTTTCACAGGCAGAACTCTTTTCGGTTCAAAGCCTCCCAAGAGTCAGGAGCTTGATGACCATTATTTCGGTTCAATTAAAACCCGTGTTGCGGCGTATATGAAAGACCTCGATGAAGAACTCTGGAAGCTCGGTATTCTTGCGAAAACAGAGCATAATGAAGCTGCACCGGCACAGCATGAACTTGCTCCGATTTTCACAACAACAAATATTGCAACCGACCATAATCAGCTTACAATGGAGATTATGCAGAAGGTTGCCAAAAGACATAATATGATTTGCCTTCTTCACGAAAAGCCCTTTGAAGGGGTTAACGGAAGCGGTAAACACAATAACTGGTCACTCTGTACGGGTGACGGTAAAAATCTTCTCGACCCCGGTGAAACACCTTACGACAATGCACAGTTTCTTCTTTTCCTTTGCGCAGTTATCAAGGCTGTTGATAACTATCAGGATTTGCTCCGTGCTTCAGTTGCAAGCGCGGGAAACGATCACCGTCTCGGTGCAGGCGAAGCGCCTCCCGCAGTTATTTCAATGTTTCTCGGCGATGAACTCAACGAAATTCTTGAGTCCATCGAGAACGATACAGCTTATGACGCCAAGGAAAAGGTGCAGATGAAGGTCGGTGTTCACGTTCTTCCGAGATTCCCCAAGGATACAACGGACAGAAACAGAACATCTCCCTTTGCATTCACGGGTAATAAATTCGAGTTCAGAATGCTCGGCTCGGCTCGTTCAATCGCAAGCGCAAATATTGTTCTCAATACCGCTGTTGCTGAGTCACTTAAATCCTATGCTGACAGACTCGAAAGCGTTGATAATTTTGAAGATGCTCTCCACGCTCTTATCAAAAAGACTATCAAAGACCATAAGCGCATCATTTTCAACGGAAACGGTTATGATGACGAATGGATAAAAGAAGCTGAAAAGAGAGGTCTTTTCAATCTCAGAACAACTCCTGATGCAATTCCTTCGCTTGTTTCAGAAAAGAACGTAAAGCTCTTTGAAGAACACAAGGTTTTCACAAGAGCGGAACTTGAAGCAAGACACGAGATTTATTTCGAAGGCTATTGCAAAACTGTCAATATTGAAGCGCTTACCGCAATCGAAATGGTCAACAAAGATATTCTTCCCGCTATCAGCAACTATACGGGAAAGCTTTGCGAAACTGCAAGCCGTAAAAAGAGCTTTAATGTTGACACATCTTATGAGGATGAAATCATTTCGAAGCTTTCCAAACTCACTTCCGTTGTTTTTGCTAAAACAGGAGAGCTTGAAAAGATTATTGCAAACATAAAATCGGCAAAGAATGCTGTTGAGGAAGCCAACACATTCAGAGATGTTGTTATTCCTCTTATGAACGAAATCAGAGCTGCCGTTGATGAAGCGGAAACAGTTACCTCTGCTGAATATTGGCCCTATCCTTCATACGGCGATCTTCTTTTCGGAGTTAAATAATAATTTACGGGGGCAATGTTCGTTGCCCCCGTTTGGTATATCTTATTAAATGTATAAATATAATAAAACTGAAAGGATGTGTACTTATGGAGCTTGGTTTTGTTGAAATAATAAAAGTTATACTTATCGGTATAATCGAGGGTATAACCGAATGGCTTCCCATAAGCAGTACGGGGCACATGCTTCTTTTTGATGCTTTTGTACCGCTAAAAATGAGCGAAGAATTCAAAGAAATGTTCTTTGTTGTTATTCAGCTCGGTGCAATAATGGCTGTTGTAGTTATGTTTTGGAAAAAGATGTTTCCGTTTGGTTATGCAGACAAGAAATTACAGGTTAAAAAGAGCATCATTATGATGTGGGTTAAGGTTGTTGTCGGATGTCTTCCCGCCGCAATTCTCGGACTTCTTTTTGATGATTTTCTTGAGGCTCATTTCGGGAATGCGATAACAATTTCGCTTATGCTTATTCTTTACGGTATAGCCTTTATCCTTATTGAAAACAGAAATAAAAACAGCAGACCGAAAATCAATTCAATTGCAAAAATTGATTATAAAACAGCAATAATAATCGGACTTTTCCAGGCACTTTCAATGATTCCCGGAACATCACGTTCGGGTGCAACGATAATCGGTGCGCTTCTTATCGGTGTTTCAAGAACCGCCGCCGCAGAATTCACATTTTTCCTTGCCGTACCGACAATGCTTGGCGCAAGTGCATTGAAAATACTGAAATTCGGCTTTGATTTCAGCGGTGCGGAAATAACAGTTCTTTTAATCGGTATGGTCGTTGCCTTTGCGGTATCGCTTTTTGCAATAAAATTTCTTATGGATTATGTCAAGAAGCATGACTTCAAGGTGTTCGGATATTACCGTATCGGTTTGGGAGCTTTGGTTTTGCTTGTTTCACTTTTAACTGAAAATATATAAAAAAATCACCGCCAAGGTTTTAAAACTTTGGCGGTGTAACTTTTTTATTTAGCCGAGTCATTCTGACGGATTTCTACTCTTCTTACCTTACCGCTGAATGTCTTGGGAAGTTCATCGACGAATTCAATGATTCTGGGGTATTTGTAAGGCGCTGTGTTTGTTTTAACATATGCCTGAAGCTCTTTTACAAGCTCGTCAGAGCCTTCAAATCCGGGACGGAGAACAACCGTTGCTTTAACAATAAAGCCTCTTACAGCGTCGGGTACGCCTGTAACTGCAACTTCAAGAACCGAAGGATGTTCAAGCATAACGCTTTCAATCTCAAAAGGTCCGATTCGGTAGCCCGATGACTTGATAACATCATCGTTTCTTCCGAAATAAACGAATCTACCCTGTTCATCTCTGTATGCAAGGTCGCCCGTATGGAAAAATCCGTTTCTGTATGCATCTGCGGTATCTTCTTCGCTGAAATTATAGCTTGCAACAACTCCGCAGGGATGTTCTTCGGGTGAGGGCGCCTTTATGCAGATTTCGCCGATTGTACCGCGCTGACAATGATTGCCGTCCTCATCAAGGATATGTACCTTGAGACCGGGAGCGGGGAAACCGATTGCGCCGGGTACGGGTTTAGTCCAGGGGTAGAGTGTGCAGATGCTGACCGGTGTTTCACTCATGCCGAAGCCTTCATGAATTTCAAGACCCGTGGCTTCTTTCCATTTGTTGAAAATATCTGCGTTAAGTGCTTCTCCTGCGGTACAGCAATGCGTGATTGATGAAAGGTCGTATTTGCTTACGTCATTCTGAAGCATGAGTCTGTACATCGTGGGGGGAACACAGAAGGTTGTAACCTTATATTTTTCAAGCTTTGAAAGAATATCTGCGCCGTCGAATTTATCGAAATCATAAACAAGGTTTGCACTTTCGCCCATCCACTGACCGTAGTATTTGCCCCAGAGGGATTTCGCCCAGCCGGAGTCTGAAACGGTGAAATGCATTCCGCCGTCAACAACTCTGTGCCAGAAAACGCCTGTCATAATATGACCGAGGGGATACTTGAAGTCGTGAGCGATGATTTTGGGATAACCCGTTGTGCCCGATGAGAAGTTGATAATCATTGTGTCGTCAACGGTTGTTGCATCGGCGCCTGTGGGTCTTGTCCAACATTCGCTTGCATTGTCAAAACCGTTTTCAAAGTCAATCCAGCCTTCAACAGCCTTATGCTTTGTAACAAACTTCTTTTCGATTGTTTCGTATTCATCTTTTCTGTCGTCAAAATACTCTGTGCAGTTGTCGTCACCTGTAATAATGGCATATTTTATCTTTGCCTTATTGCAACGGTAAACGTAATCCTTGCCCTTGAGCATATTTGATGCAGGCACCATTATTGCACCGATTTTATTGAGTGCAAGCGTGATAACCCAGAAAAGATAGCTTCTTTTGAGGATGAGAAGAACGGGGTCGCCCTTCTTTACGCCTTCGGAAGCAAGATAGTTAGCTGCTTTATCTGAAAGACGCTTCATATCGCCGAAAGTGAATCTTTTTTCTTCTCCGATGTTTGAAACATAAAGAAGAGCAAGTTTATCGGGTTTTTCTGTGCCGAGAACATCAATAACATCATAAGCGTAGTTGAAATCGTTCTCGTATGATATTTTAAAGTTTTCCTGGCAGTCTTTGAGAGAAATGAATGAATCTCTTGATCTGCCGATAAATTTTTCATAAATTGGCATTATGTGTCTCCTGAATTATTATTTGAGTACGAGCGCAATAAACTCCGCCTGAGTATCGCCTACGTTTTTGTGTGCGTGGGGAATGCTGGAATCGAAATATGCGCTGTCGCCTTCGTTCAGCTCATAGCAGATATCACCGATATAGAGCAGGAGACTGCCTGAAATAACATAATCAAATTCCTGACCCTCGTGTTCATCCATAACGGGAGGATTGCCCGAAGGGTCAATTTTAACAAGGAACGGCTCTGCTTTTTTAGATTTAAAGGTGTATGCAAGATGTTGGAATTCATAGCCCGGGTTACGGTTAACAATAAAACCCTTGTTCTTCTTAACAACCGTGCAGGTTGAAAGACGGGGAGATTCACCGCTGATGATATCAAGAATATCAACGCCGAGAATAAGAGCGATATTGTTAAGGGTACTGATGGCGAAGTCATATTCGCCATGCTCGAAAGCAATGTAATTATCTTCGGAAATATCAAGCTTTTCAGCCATATCGGTTGCGGTAAGACCGCAGGTTTCGCGAAGAGAAGCAACTCGCAGGCCTATTTCTTTTAATTCAAGCATGGGGGTTCCTCCTTGATTTTAATTAATAGTTGTAGCCAAGCTCAACAGCCTTGATGTTAAGCTCGATAAGGTTCTGCTTCTTTGCGGGAACAAGCTTTGCCATGGTCTTTTCAACGTTTTCATAGGGCATAACGCCTGCATGCTTGATCATATGACCGATCATAATCATGTTTGCAAGACCGGGAAGATTTTCATCCGAAGCAAGCTTTGTTGCGGGAATATAGAAAACTTCAACGTCGTCTCTCTCAACCTTGCGGTCAATGAGTGAACTGTCAACAAAAATCTTTGCACCGGGAACTGCTGCACTTTCGAATTTGTCAAGTGAGGGGAGGTTCATGGCAACAAGAACGTTGGGGTCTGAAACGATGGGAGAACCGATTTTTGTATCGCTGAGAATAACGGAGCAGTTGCATGTGCCGCCTCTCATTTCGGGACCGTAGGAGGGGAGCCAGCTTACTTCTCTGTCTTCAAGAAGACCGTCATATGCAAGGAATTTTCCTGAGAAAAGGATACCCTGACCGCCGAAACCGGCAAGAAGAATTTCATGTGTCATAATTATTCTGCCTCCTTTTCTGCGGTTTTATCTTTATAAACACCGAGGGGATAATAGGGAATCATATTTTCTTCAAGCCATTCAAGAGCCTTGTCGGGCTTGAGACCCCAGTTGGTGGGGCAGGTGGAAAGAACTTCAACAAGTGAGAAGCCTTTGCCTTCAAGCTGATTCTGGAAAGCCTTCTTGATAGCTTTCTTTGCGTTCTTAACATTCTTAACGTTGTTAACTGCAACTCTTTCAAGATATGTTGCGCCGTCAACGTTTGAAAGAAGCTCGCAAACCTTAACGGGAAGACCTACCTGTTCGGGATTTCTGCCGTAAGGTGAAGTCTGTGTAACCTGACCGGGGAGAGTGGTGGGAGCCATCTGACCGCCTGTCATGCCGTAGATTGCGTTGTTAACAAAGATGATTGTGATGTTTTCACCTCTTGCAGCTGCATGAACTGTTTCTGCAGTACCGATAGCGGCAAGGTCGCCGTCACCCTGATAAGTGAAAACAATGTTTTCGGGGAGTGAACGCTTAACACCTGTTGCAACTGCGGGAGCTCTGCCGTGAGCAGCTTCAATCATATCGCAGTTGAAATAATTATATGCAAATACCGAGCAGCCTACGGGAGCAACGCCAACTGTTTTGCCCTCGATTCCAAGCTCGTCGATAACCTCAGCAACAAGACGGTGGATAATACCGTGTGTGCAGCCGGGGCAATAATGAAGAGGTACATCGGCAAGTGCCTTGGGTTTTTCAAAAACTATCATTATTTGTCACCTCCGACGGAATTTGCTTCGTTGATAGAATTAAGAACATCCTCTGTTGTGGGAATCATACCGCCGACACGGTTGCAGAGAAGAACAGGCTTCTTGCAACGGGTTGCAAGTTCGATATCCTCAATCATCTGACCCATTGAAAGTTCAACGCTGATGAATGCCTTTACTTTATCAGCAGCGGCATTGAGAACAGCCTTGGGGAAGGGCCAGAGTGTGATGGGTCTTATCATACCGACCTTGATACCCTGAGCGCGTGCCTTATCAATGGCATTCTGTGAAACTCTTGCGGCAACACCGTAAGCAACAATGCAGATTTCAGCGTCATCCATCATGTATTCGTCATACATAACTTCTTCCGCCTCAATCTTTGCGTATCTCTCGTAACGCTCAAAGTTATATCTTTCGAGTTCATCGGGCTGAATGAAGAGTGAGTTAACAACATTATGTTCTCTTTCGCAGTTTGTACCGCAAGCTGCCCAGCCTGACTTGTCGTATTCCTTGATTTCGCCCATATCAAGTGAAACGGGTTCCATCATCTGACCCATTGTGCCGTCTGAAAGAAGCATAACGGGCATTCTGTATTTATCAGCAAGGTCAAATCCCTTGAAAGTAAGGTTAACCATTTCCTGAACGGATGCGGGAGCAAGAACAACGAGATGGAAGTCGCCGTGGCCTGCGCTCTTTGTTGCCTGGAAATAGTCGGACTGTGAAGGCTGGATACCGCCGAGACCGGGGCCGCCTCTCTGAACGTTAATGATTAGAGCGGGAAGATCTGAACCTGCAAGATATGAAATGCCTTCGCTCTTGAGTGCGATTCCGGGGCTTGAGCTTGAGGTCATTGTTCTTTTGCCTGCTGCTGCTGCGCCGTAAACCATGTTGATTGCAGCGATTTCGCTTTCCGCCTGAAGGAATGTGCCGCCGATGAGGGGCATTCTCTTTGCCATATATGCGGCAACTTCTGTCTGCGGAGTTATGGGATAACCGAAGTAATGACGGCAGCCTGCCATGATAGCAGCTTCCGCAAGAGCTTCGTTACCTTTCATTAATACTTTTTCAGCCATTATTCTTTCTCCTTACTTTTCAACGGTAATTACGCAGTCGGGGCACATTGTTGCACAGAAAGCGCAACCGATGCAAGCGGACTGGTCTGTAATGCCTGCGGGATGATAACCCTTGGCGTTGATTTCGTCTTTAAGCAATGCCACAATCTTTTTGGGGCATGCACCTACGCAGAGACCGCAGCCTTTGCAAAGGTCTGTTTTAAAGGTTACTTTTGCCATATTTTTCTCCTTAATCCGTTGTCCTGCTCCACGATTGCCTGACATAAAGCTTTATTGGTGTGCAGTTAACAACTTTTTCTTTAAGTGTATCATATAAGTCTTCTTTTACAGTGGTCATTCTTATCGGAAGCGAGCTTGCTTTTGAAATTTCTTCGGCATAACCGATTGAGGAAATAACATCCTCTGCGGTTGTTTCATCGCCGAGATTGGAATTGTTTACTATTCCGGTGAATTTCATTCCGCAGGCAATCTCGATTTCTCTCATAACGCCGATTGTTGAAGCGCAGTTCGGGGTAAGAGGTCTGTATTTGTTGATTACAAGCAGATGTTCATAATCATCCTGCTCGATTATTGACGGTGTATATCTTCCGAGGGCAAGCGCACCTCTGTCATCACCGCCGACATCGATAACAGCTCTTACCGATAAATCATCGAGTATCGAATAAGCTTCTGCGGGCAAAGCGGGAACATCAACATTTGAGTTTGCATATTCCGAAGAAATAAGACGGATTCCTTTTTCTGCGAGAATTTTTTCGCTGTCCTTTGTTCTGAAATAGGGGTTTACAATGTCGAGGTCGGCAATGCTTACCTTATCATATTCTTCACGAAGACGGAGCGCATAGTTGACTGCGATGTTTGTTTTACCGCTGCCGTAGTGACCTGCAAAGATTGTAATTCTTTTGCTTTTCATATTTAGAGTGGCGGGAATAATCCTAACTGTGTTTTTTATCGGATGATTTCCGCCTTCCCTTCGTTAAAATACTCGCAAATCCATCAAGGATTTGCTGCGTTTTGTGCCTTGATAAGCCAAAAATCCTCACGATAAAAAATCTTCGACCTGAAAGCGAGAGATTTTAAAATGATTTTTGGCGATTGAGTGAGCAGGAAGGCTGACGCCTTTCAATCACGAAATGCCGAAATGCGTTGAAAAGACCCGCTTTCAGGCATAGTTCGGATTGTTCCCGTCACTCTTAAAGAACTTTAACCCAACCGAACTTATCTTCAACAGTGCCGCCCTGAATACCTGTTACGGTGTCATAGAGCTTCTGGCTGATTTCACCGATTTCGCCGCCGTTGATTGTCATAACGTCATCCTTATAGCGGAGCTTACCAACGGGTGAAATAACAGCTGCCGTACCTGTGCCGAAGCATTCTTCAAGAGCACCGCTCTTCTGTGCTTCGATAAGTTCGTCAACGGAAATCTTTCTTTCTTCAACGGGAAGACCCCAGCTCTTGCAAAGCTCGATAACTGAGTTTCTTGTGATACCGGGAAGAATACTGCCGTTGAGCATGGGAGTAACGATTGTGCCGTTAATCTTGAAGAAGATGTTCATTGCTCCTACTTCTTCGATATATTTTCTTTCAACACCATCAAGCCAGAGAACCTGTGAATAACCGTCGTCGTGTGCCTTAACCTGAGCTGCAAGGCTGGCTGCATAGTTACCGCCTGTCTTAGCAAAGCCCATGCCGCCCTTAACTGCTCTTACGTAGTCGTCTTCAATCCAGATGCCTACGGGTGCAAGTCCGCTTGAATAGTAAGCGCCTGAGGGGGAGAGGATAACGATGAAGAGATAGGTTTTTGAGGGAGCAACGCCGAGGAAATCGTCTGTTGCAATGATGAAGGGACGGATGTAGAGCGATGTGCCGGGAGCGGAGGGGATCCAGTCGCGGTCAACGTCAACAACTGCGCTTACAGCCTGAACGAAATCTTCAACGGGAAGTTCGGGGATGCAAAGACGCTTGTTTGTGTCATTTGTTCTTTTTGCATTCATTTCGGGTCTGAAAAGACGTACTTCACCGTCAGCGCCCTTATAAGCCTTAAGACCTTCAAACATTTCCTGGCCATAGTGGAAAACCATGCAAGCGGGGGAAAGGGTGAGATTTCCGTAAGGAACTATACGGGGATCGTGCCAGCCCTGACCTTCGGTATAATTCATGATAAACATGTGGTCGGTGAAAATTTTTCCGAAGCCGAGATTGCTTTCATCGGGCTTCTGTTTGGGAGCGGTTGTTTTCTCAATTTTGATATTCAACATTATTTGACACCCTTTCGGTAATTTAATTTCTGGAAAGTCCGAGTTTTGCGGCAAATTCTTCTCTCATCTTATATTTGAGAATTTTACCTGCCGCATTTTTCGGGAAATCTTCAACAAATTCAATATAGCGCGGAACTTTATGTCTTGCCATATGGGATTTGATATAGTCTTTCATTTCTTCTTCTGTCATGCTGCAACCTTCTTTGAGGATTACGCATGCCATGATTTCTTCGCCGTAGCGTTTATCGGGAACACCGATAACCTGAACGTCCTGAACATATTCGTGTGTGAATATGAATTCTTCGATTTCACGGGGATAGATGTTTTCACCGCCGCGGATAATCATATCCTTGAGTCTGCCTGTGATAAGATAATATCCGTCAGGTCTTCTGCAGGCAATATCGCCGCTGTGAAGCCAGCCGTCTTTATCGATTGCGGCTTCCGTTGCTTTGGGCATTTTATAATAACCTTTCATAATGTTATAGCCTCTTGCAACAAATTCGCCGTTTTCACCGTCGGGCAGGTCTTCGCCTGTTTCGGGATCAATAATTTTGCATTCAACGTTCGGGAATGCGCTTCCGACGGTTTCTGTTCTGTCTTCAAGCGATTCGTTGACTTCGCCCATTGTGCAGCCGGGAGAAGCTTCAGTCTCACCGTAAACGGAAAGAATTTCCGTCATGTTCATTTCAGCTGCCGCACGCTTCATGAGTTCGGGGGGACAGTTTGCGCCTGCCATGATTCCTGTTCTCATATAAGAGAAATCAGTCTTTGCGAAGTCCTCATGCTGGAACATTGCGATGAACATGGTGGGAACGCCGTTGAAGCAGGTGATATGTTCCTGATGAACGCAGGCAAGTGATGATTTTGCCGAGAAATAGGGGAGAGGGCAAAGTGTTCCGCCGTGAGTCATCATCGATGTCATGGAGAGCACCATGCCGAAGCAATGGAACATCGGAACCTGAATCATCATTCTGTCGGCTGTGGACATATCCATCCTGTCGCCGATAGTCTTGCCGTTGTTAACGATATTGTAGTGAGTGAGCATAACGCCCTTGGGGAAGCCTGTTGTACCCGAAGTATACTGCATATTTGCAACGTCGTGGCAGTCAACTGCGGCTGCTCTGCGGTAAACTTCCTCAACGGGAACTCTGACCGCCATATCCATTGCTTCTTCCCATGTGAGACAACCTTTCTGACGGTAGCCTACCGTGATAATGTTGCGAAGGAAGGGAAGCTTTCTGCAGTGGAGGGGTTTACCCGGCACCGCAACCTCAAGCTCGGGGCAAAGCTCTGCAATGGATTGGGCATAATTTGAATCAAGACATGATTCTATGGTGATGAGAGTATGAGTATCAGACTGTCTGAGAAGATACTCAATCTCATGGATTTTATAAGCTGTGTTAACGGTAACAAGAACTGCGCCGATTTTGGTTGTTGCCCAGAAGGTGATGAACCACTGGGGGAGATTTGTGAGCCAAACGGCAACCTTGTCACCCGGTTTGACGCCGAGAGCAATGAGTGCTCTTGCGCAGTTGTCAACGTCGTCACGGAACTGTGAATAAGTTCTTGTATAGTCAAGAGTTGTGTACTTATAAGCAATCTGGTCGGGGAATTTTTCAACCATTGTGTCAAGCACTTCGGAGAAGGTCTTGTTTATGAGCTTGTACTTTTCCCAGACAAATTTACCCGTACCGCTTCTGTTGGTATAAAGAAGTTCTTCACTCTTTTTCTTTTTATCGTAGTTTGTGATTGAGTTGACAAAGTGGGGGAAAACAATATCCGCAATGCCGAAGTCTTCCATGGTTTCGGGCTGACACTCATATGAAAGGAAACCGTCGTAGTTAACGGATTCAAGTGCATTGAGCATCGTCTGAATCGGAAGCGAACCTTCGCCGATAAGACGGTATTTCACTTCTCCGTTTTCGATAACCGAATCCTTGATGTGAACGTGTTTTATATATGCACCGAGATTTGTTATCGTTGTATCAGGTTCTTCACCGAAATCTCTGTAAGGATGGTTGATATCCCAGAGTGCGGCAAGATGGTCGCATGCAAAAACATTGAGAAGGTCGCGAAGTCTTGATGTATCGGCATAGATACCGACTGTTTCAACAAGAAGAGCAACATTATCCTGCTCTGCTTTTTCGATTACTCTTCCGATAAGTGAAATAACGGTTGAATCTTCGATTGCTTTTTCTTCACCGGTTGCATAAGCATGAATTCTGACGTAAGGACATCTGATTCTTGCAGCAATTTCAATTGCAGTTGCGATTTCTTCATAGCCTTCTTCCGCTGTATTTGCGTCTGCAATGTTGCAGAAAGTGTCAAGGCAGGAAACCGTAAGTGAATTTTCGCGAAGCTTATGAACGGTTGCGGATGAATTTTGTTTATTGAAAGGTGCATCGTTGCCGGTGAACCTGTCGTCTGTTATGTTGTGTATTTCGATGCCCGAAAAGCCGAGCTCGTTGGCAGTGCTTACAAATTCAGACCATGAAAGCTCCTGCCATCCGTTGGTGGAAAATGACAGTTTCATATAGCTTTCTCCTCGTAGACAATTTTATTGAGAGCGTTGATATAGGCAACGATGCTTGCACCGATGATATCCGTTGAAACGCCTTTGCCAGAATAAAGCTTACCGTTTGAACGGAGCTTCACGAGAGCTTCACCCATAGCCTCACGGCCTTCGGTAACCGACTGAATCTGGAAATCGTCAAGTTCATAGTGGTGACCTATAATCTGCTCAATTGTATGGAATGCGGCATCAATAGGACCGTCGCCCATGCACACCGCTTTGAGAGTTCTGTTTCCCTTTTCAAGGATGATGTTTGCCGTTGAGGAAATAACATTTCCTGCGTTGATGACATAGCTCTGGAGTCTGTAGGTGGGGGGGACCTGATGAGCAACGTTTGCGATAATCGCATCGAGCTCTTTTGCGCCGACCTGCTTTTTGACGGAAACGTTCCTGAAAGCTTCAAAAACCTTGGCTGTGTCATCTTCCGAAAGCTCATAGCCGAGAGAAACGATTGCGTTGCTGACTTTTGAAATATCAGCAGTATCGTCAAGAAGAACGGTGCTTCCGTATTCTCCGATACCTTCGGAAGCGGCAAGATTCTTATGAGTTTCGCTGGTCATGCGGAGAATCTGACCTGCCGAGTGGTTGATAGCCATTGAATTGACCGAGTAACCAACGTCGAGAGTGTGACCTTTAACCTGAAGAGCCTTCATGACTTTTTCAAGGTCTGCCATTGTTTCGCTGCCTACACAGGTCTTGACCTGAGTTGCTCCTGCGCCGATGCAAGCAAATACGCAGGCGTTTGCCATATCAAGAGCGTCGCTGCATTCTACACCGAGAGCAATATTCTCAACAGCGGGAACGGCATTGCAAAGTTCTTCGATAAGCGCTGCGAATTCGGTGGGAAGAAGTGCACCTGCAGTGTCGCAGAGTGTAACTGTTGTTGCACCGTTATCAACTGCAGCTTTAACTGCCTCGAAAAGATATTCCTTCTCAGCTCTTGTGGCATCAACGGCTGCAAATTCAACATCGCCGCAGATTGAAGCGCAGTGTGCGGTCAACGAGCCGATAAGCTCAAGCATCTGAGCAGGTTTTTTATGGTGGAAATATTCCATCTGAACTGCCGACACAGGAAGTGAAACAACGAGTCTGGGCTTTTTTGCACCCGAAATTGATTTCATGGCTCTGTCTGCTTCTTCAACCGTGCTGCCGACGGGACAGGATAGAATGCTGTTCTTTAGGAGGGGACTTATAGTGCGCAAAACAAGAGTATCGATTTTTTCATCGGTAATGGGAGCGGCTTCGATAACGTCAATGTTGAGTTTGTCGAGCAGCTTCGCAATTTCAAGCTTTTCCTTGAAACTCAGGGCGATATCGCCTTTGCGTGCGCACTCTCTGAGTGTTGCATCTGTGATAGTGATTTTTTTCATGGTAATCTCTCCTTTTTGAACAGCATTCCTTGACGGAATATGCAGCTTTTTGCTGATAAAAATACCTATACACTATAAGTTCTTTATATTATATATAAAAGAGTCTGCAAAGTCAACCCGAATTTCAGCTATAAAAATTAATAAAATAAAAAATCGTAGACTGCAACAACTTTATTTTTCTAATGATAATTATGTATGTATAAATTGCACAACAGAAAAGTTACTGATTTGTTGAAAACATAAAAGAAAAAGCAGCCGGAGAACCTGTCTCCGACTGCGGTTTTATGTGCTTATTAATACTTGAAGTTCTTATAGAAAACATGAGCTGTGCCTGTTGCGTTACCGCCGCCTGCTGCATCGATAATAACACTGATGTCAAATTCAACAGTAAGACTTACAAGATGACCTGTTGCAGAATCGATAACTGCAACAATAGTTGCGTTGTCGTAGCTTTCTTCAATAACTGCGCTGCTGAGAACCTGGCCGACTGCTGCATAGATAACGGGAGCGGTTTTGTGGTCAAAGTAGCTCTTATCCAAATCACCAACGCAGATACCGCACTTGTCAATGGGAGAGTTGTTGTATTTTTCGCTCTTTGAAGCCTTGCTGTTACCGGGTTTAACGTTGATTTTGATTGTGTACTTGCCGTTGTTTTCTGTGCAAGTTGCTTTTGTTACATCAGCAGCGGAAAGTGTGCTCTTTCTGAGATAGTGGTGAGGAACATCTTCTTCCCACTGACCCTTTGTAACATCCATTGTGTATTTGTTTTCTGCACCGATGCCCATGAATGAATAGATAAGGTCACCGAATGTCTTAAGAAGGAAACCTGCATTAAGTTCTTCGTTATCTGTGTAACGTTCTTTGTTGAAGCCAACCTTTGCTGCATATGCATCGTTGATTGCCTTGTTGTAGTAAGTGATGATTTCATCTGTTGTTGCGGGAGCTGCCGCTGCTGTTGTTTCTTCAGCAACGGTTGTTTCGGCAACAGTGGTTTCTTCTGATGCAACTGTTGTTTCTTCTTCGGCAATAGCTGCTGTTGTGTCTTCAACGGCTGCGGTTGTTTCTTCTTCGACAATAGCTGCTGTTGTGTCAACTACTTCTTCTGCTGCTGTGGTTGTTGTGGTTTCTTCGGGTGTTTCTTCCTTGCCGCATGCTGCGAAGCTGAAAAGAAGTGCAACGGCGAGGAGAAGTGCGAGAATTTTTTTCATGGGATTTACTCCTTTCATATTTGACACCTTACGGTGTTTATTCCAATTTTTTATACGGCTTCTGTGAATCTTATAAATGCCGCAAAGCCTTCTTCGTCACGCTTGAAAACGCCTGCGTGTTCGAGAACGGTTGCAAAGACATTTCCAACCTCTGCGTGAATGATATCGGTAACATTTTCGGCGTTGATTTCAGGATAGTTTACAACAAATTCTTCTGCCCAGTCTGCATGACTTGCAGTTAGCGGATTTTCACGCAAATCCTTGCCGTTTATAATTGCATCGGCAAGTGCTTCAAGCTCATCTTTAAGTCTGGGAGGAAGAACTGCAAGACCCATAACCTCAATAAGACCGATGTTTTCTTTCTTTATATGGTGAAGCTCTGCATGAGGATGGTAAACACCCATGGGATGTTCATCGGTTGTTATGTTGTTGCGAAGAACAAGGTCAAGCTCATATTTATTGCCTCTGCGTCTTGCAATGGGAGTGATTGTATTGTGAGGTGTTTCTCCCGAGAATGCATAAACGAATGCACTTTCATCGGTATATCCGCGCCATGCGGTGAGGATTTTATCTGCAAGCTCAACGAGTCTTTCGGGTGACTCCGAAAGCAGACGGATTGTTGACATCGGCCATTTTACAATACCTGCTTCAACATCCTCAAAGCCTTTGAATTCAATCGATTTCTCAATCGGAGCTCTTTCCATGGCAAACTCATATCTGCCGCCCTGGAAATGTTCATGGCTGAGAATTGAACCGCCGACGATGGGCAAATCTGCATTTGAACCGACAAAATAATGGGGGAACAGTCCGACAAATTCAAGAAGTTTTGAAAATGCGGATTTATCTATTTTCATCGGAGTATGTTTTCCGTTGAAAACGATGCAATGTTCATTATAATACACATAGGGAGAATACTGCATGAACCAGCCTGAATTATCAATGGTAATCGGAATGATTCTGTGATTCTGTCTTGCAGGGAAATTCACTCTGCCTGCATAGCCCTCGCATTCACGGCAAAGCTGACACTTGGGATAGCCTGCCTGGGGTGCGTTTCTTTCGGCGGCAATAGCCTTCGGGTCTTTTTCGGGTTTGGAAAGATTGACGGTTATGTCAATCGTACCGTAATCACCGTCATGTTGCCATTTAAGGATTTTTGCGATTCTGTCTCTGCGGATATAATTTGTATCACCGCTGAGTTTATAATAGTAGTCGGTTGCTTTTTCGGGTGACTCCGAATAAAGGTTACCGAATTTTTCGATAACCTGAGAAGGTCTGGGTGTGAGTGTGCCCATGATTGCTGTATCAAAAAGGTCGCGGTAAACAATGGAGTCTTCGATTATCCCTTTTTCAACAGCATAATCGCAAATGTTGTCAAGTATAACGTTTATTTCACCCGATGTTTCTCCGCACGAATCATCGTACTCATCCTTTTCGAGTAAAAACATAACTGCATTTGTGCAGTAAACTCTGTCGCTTTCTTCAATAAGACCGTTTGAAACGGCATATGAAATCAAAGCTTTTATGCTTGAATCAATCATAAAAAAACCGTACTTTCAATAAAATATTGTCACTATTATATACTTTTCGTCGCAATGTTGCAAGTGATAATTAAAAAATATGTAAATAAAGTGTATGATTTTTCGGAAAATCATGTTATTATTTGATATATCGAAATATGGAAGGAGATAGAAATGAACGTTTCCGATATGATTATATGCATACTTTTCACAACTTTTGCCGCAAGTTATGCATGGGGAATGAGAGGTACGGTTATCGGCGGAGAAAAAGGTGCAATGTTACCGGGTGCTTTTATAGGAATGATTCTTGCGTGGTTTTCGGACGGTGCAATTAGAGAAAATTTCTGGATTCCTGCGGCTGCAGGTCTTATGGGAATGACTTTCGGAGGCACCGAACCCTACGGCGAAACAATCGGTATGGTGCTTCACAGAGGCAGACCCGACCATAACCCTGCAAAAGGATATTTCGGTCTTGCTTTCAAAGGTGCACTGTGGTTTTCAATTTGCGGAGGTTTTATTGCTATATCCCTTGCTTCGATGAGTAACAGTGTTTATAAAACGTCACATTTAGTGATATTCATGCTTCTTGTTCCTGTGATACAGCAAATCGGATACAGAATTTTCAACCAACCATATAATAAAGAAAAGGGAGTTTATCCGAGAATATTCTATTCGCTTACCCGTCGGGAAGAGTGGGGGAGCAACCTTGCTCTGCTTATTGCCATGATTGCGTTTGCGGTTATAAAAGGTGATGATTTTACTCTTGCCATGATTACAGGAGGATTTTTCTTCGGCGCACTCGGCTGGCTTGTTGCAATGAAATTTTATGTACTGTCTGCGTTTCCGATGAAAAACGGGAAATATATCCTCGGAAAGCTCAGTGAAAAACACCTTGTTGACGGCTGGAAAATCATGGAATTCACCCTCGGTGCAGTCGGTGGTTTCGGTCTTGCACTGACTTATTGTATAAAATTCAATTTTCTTGAGAAATATAACGAAATGATTGCTATGAACGGTATGAGAACACTTCCTGATTCGGTTGAAAAATTCATGCCCGTTTTGTGTGCTGTTTTTGCAATCGGAATTGTATCGGTCAATCTTTATGCGACGATATGCGAAAGAAAAGGCAAAGGAATTGATTCGTTTAAATGTGATATAATTGAAAGGCTTTTCTATAATATTCTTCCGATGATTTTTGTACTTCTTGGTTCCAGGTTTACGGCGATATATTCAACCGTCTTCATGCTTGTTTTCGTTCTTTCGGTCAAGTGCATTTTTGACCGTTTCTCTGAATCTAAGCTTCAGCCTCTTGCAGGAGTTATTCTGACTGCCGTTTGTTCTGTTGTTTTTATCGGATGTTTTTATCCCGAGTTATGCACACCCTTCAACATTATTTTAATCGGAACAATTCCTTATCTCATCACCGAATTTATATGTGTTATCTGGAAAGCTCCGAGAACGGATAAAAAAGCAACCGATGTCATAACAAAAACATCTTTCATAACAGTTTTTCCGTTTATGGTTGTTCAAAGTATAATGATTATATTTATTTCTTATAAAATTTTTGCTTTATAGTATTTACTTTTTTATTTTCGTGTGTTAAAATATTAAAGTATAAAAGTGAATGAAAGGCGGTTCTGTATGAGCGCAAAATTTAAGGATGCAAACGTAGATTTCCTTTTTGAGGCAATTCTCAATCTCGAAACCATGGAGGAATGCTACGATTTCTTCGAAGACCTTTGCACTGTAACCGAAATTAAGTCGATTTCGCAGAGAATAGTTGTTGCAAAGATGCTTCGCGATAAAAAAGTATATAATGAAATAGTTTCGGAAACGGGTGCAAGTACCGCAACAATCAGCCGTGTAAACCGTTCTCTCCAGTACGGTTGCAACGGATATGAAGTTGTATTTAAAAGGATGGAAAAGTAATGTCATATGATGATTTTTCACGTTATTATGACTTGCTGACCGATAATGTTGAGTATAAGAAGCGTGCAGATTATTTTTGCAGGCTTCTTTCCATGTGCGGAATAAAAGAAGGTATACTTCTTGACCTCGGATGCGGAACGGGAAGTATGTCGTTTGAAATGGCGGATAAGGGTTTTGATGTTATCGGCGTTGACAGCAGTATCGGAATGCTCAATATTGCTCAGCAAAAGATGTTTGAATACGGAAAACGCATTCTTCTGCTCAACCAGAATATGCAGGAAATTGACCTTTACGGTACCGTTGACTGCGCAGTTTGTGTTCTTGACGGAATCAACCATCTTGATAACAGCGATGATGTAAAAGAAACATTTAAAAAGGTTTCTTTGTTCATGAACAAAGGCGGAGCATTTGCTTTTGATGTAAATACAATCCATAAGCATAAAAATATCCTTGCGGACAACGCATTTGTTTTTGAACCCGAAGGTGTTTTCTGTGCATGGCAGAATAACTATAATTCCGATGACAACAGTGTTGATATTTCTATTGATTTCTTTGAAGAAGAAGACGGCGAATATTACCGTTCATCGGAAAGTTTCACCGAAAAGGCTTATGAGCTCGGCGATATAAAAGCGTGGCTTGAAGAAGCAGGATTTGAGGTTGTCGGAATCTATGATGATATGACAACGGAAAATGTTAAGCCCGACAGCGAAAGGGCAGTATTTTTAGCAAAGAAGAAGTGATATTATGAGTGAACTTGTAAGAATGATTTCAAATGACGGCACTCTGACCGTCATAGCGGTGGACAGCACCGATATTATCAACAAAATGGAAAAAATCCATATGACCTCTGCCGTAACCTCTGCGGCTCTCGGCAGACTTCTTACCGCCGCCTCAATGATGGGTGCGGTTCTCAAGGGTAAGGATAACAGCGTTACTCTGCGTCTTAACGGTAACGGTCCTGCCGGCTCTCTTATTGCTGTTTCGGACAGTGAGGGTAACGTAAGAGGCTATGTTGCAAATCCCGTTGTTGAAATACCTCTCAACAGCAAAGGGAAGCTTGACGTTGCAGGCGCTGTCGGTACCGACGGCACATTGACAGTTATGAAAGATCTCGGTATGAAGGAGCCTTACATCGGTCAGATTCCCATTATTTCGGGAGAAATTGCCGAGGATATAACAAGCTATTTTGCAACAAGCGAACAACTTCCGAGTGTATGTGCATTAGGAGTTCTCGTTAATCCCGATTTGTCAATTCAGGCGGCAGGCGGATTTATTATTCAGCTTCTTCCGACTGCGCTTGATGATACAATTGACCAGGTTGAAGAATGTATCAAAGGAATCCCTTCGGTTACAAAGATGCTGACTGACGGCATGACTCCGGAAGAAATATGCAGAAGTGTTCTCAAAACCTTCAATCTTGAAATTCTTGATACTTCAAAGCCTGAATACAGATGCAATTGTTCGAGAGAAAGGGTAACAAAAGCTCTTCTTACCATGGGAAGGGAAGATCTTATCGATATGGCAGAGAAGGACCCGTTTACTGAGGTTGACTGCCATTTCTGTGAAAAGAAATACAGATTTACATCAGCCGAAATCAGAAAATTGGCAGAATAAGAAAGGGGATTAATATGGGTAAATTATTTGGTTATCCCGAATTTGATATCAACGGCGAAGAAATACTCTGCACTTATGATAACGATTACAGTGAAATGATGATGGATGTACGTGTTTATCGTATGAAATCGGGCGAAACAAGAGCTTTCTGCCGTAAAGGTGAAGAAATTGCCGTTCTTCTTCTTTCGGGAAAAATTCTTTTCTCGTGCGAAGGTATTTCGGAAACCGTCAGCCGTGAAAGTGTTTTCACCGAAGGTCCTTTCGCTCTTCATTCGTGCACTGAAAGTGAAATAACCGTCAAAGCAGAGGAAGAATCCGAAATTCTTGTCCAGTGTACAAAAAATGACGGTGCTTTCGCTGCGAAGCTTTACAGACCCGAAGATGCCCCCTGGGGATATTCCTGCGTTGGTAAATTCGGCAATGTTGCAAAACGCCGTGTAAATACCATTATAGATAAGGAAATCGCACCGTATTCCAACATGGTTCTCGGTGAAGTGCTTAACGATAAAGGTAACTGGTCGGGATATCTTCCCCACAGACATCCTCAGCCTGAATGCTATTATTTCAAGTTTGACAGACCCGAAGGTTTCGGTGCAAGTTTTGTCGGCGATGAAGTTTTCAAGAGCGTTGACAACAGTTTTTCGGCAATTCCCGGCGGTGCACTTCACCCCCAGTCGGTTGCACCCGGTTTCCAGATGTATACCTGCTGGATGATAAGACATCTCGACGGCGACCCCTGGCTTCAGACAACCCGCAATGAAGATGAAAAATATATCTGGCTTCATAATGCAGAAATATAAAAATGAGGGAATGCTTCAAAACAGAAGCATTCCCTTTTTGATTAATTTAATTTGGTTTCTTCAAGATTTACAAAGTATAAATCATATCCGCTGATTGTCACTATAAGATAGTCGTTTGCGGTAATGCCATTCAGGTTTGCAGCTCCGGTTGATGCATAACCTTTAATGTTTTCTGATTCGGTTGAATAAGTGACTTCATAAATATAACCGTCAGTGTTATTTGTTTTTGCTTTTTTGTTTTCAGTATAGTCAAGATGCCATTCGTTGCCGGAAGAGTTATCTTTAATTATTATCTTACCGTTGTCTGCTGAACAAGAAATATCTATGGATTTTGCACCGTCATATTTGAAGCTGTCTTTTTGGGAACTGAAAACAACTTTATCGGTTTTGGATTCAACAATGCGTGAAAATTTCCAATCATTGTTTTCTATAGTCACTTTTTCTGTGCTTTTGCAACCGCTAAAAAATAAAACCATAATCAGTAATAAAGAAATAACTTTTTTCATAATATTTAATACCTCCGATATGGTAAACAATAACATATATAATTATATTACCAATAATATCTGTTGTCAAGAACGAAGCGAAAATGAAGATATACAACGGATTTAGGCTGGATAAACAGGGCTGAATTGCTATTGAGATAATGTCAAAAAATAATTCTTATACAGCACCAAAAAAATTTTAAAAATTTTTAAAATTTTTTTGAAAAAAGGGTTGACATTTTCGAAAAAGTAGTGTATTATACGTCATGTCGCTTGAACAAAGCGACGCCGATGTGGGAGCATAGCTCAGCTGGGAGAGCATCTGCCTTACAAGCAGAGGGTCACAGGTT
>CALAQQ010000075.1 GCA_937888485.1 uncultured Clostridia bacterium | reverse complement strand
TTCTCAGAATCAGTCTTTCCGTTTCCAGTCTTTGTGTTCCGCAGTGTTTCATAAAGATTCCTCCTTTGATATTTTCGGTATCGGACTGAATTGGTATTTGTTTTACCGTTACCAGATAAATGGAATCAATCGGTATCTGACTTTTTGCTTATACTCACGGTAGCCGTCAAGTTCTTTTTCGAGGAATTCTTCTTCACCTTTTATTCTTTTTGCAATAATAAAAGGATATGAAAGAAAAATTAAAAATGAATATATTGACCCTAATACAAGCGGCATTGATAAAAACAAAAGTAACGTTACACCGTACATGGGATGTCTGACGATACCGTATAAACCCGTATCAATAACCTTTTGATTTTCCTGCACTACAATGGTACGGCTGAGATATGTGTTTTCTCTGAGCACTTCGGCATAAAGGATGTACGCCGCAAGAAAAACAATCGCAGCACCGATTACAACGCCTTTCGGCAGTGTAAGCCACCCATAACGAAAATCCAAGCCTGCAACGATGAAACCTGCAAGGAACATAAGCCCACTCAATTTTATAACAATGCTTTGTTCCTGTTGCTTTTCTTTTGCATCAAGTCTGCTTTTTAACAGGTCAGGATTTTTGAACATCATTACAATCCCCGCTATAAACATCGGTACAAATAAAATTCCCATAAACAGCCATCCGTTAAAGAATGATAAAGTACCCGCAGGCAGAAATATCAATAACCCAATCAAAACAAATCCGAATAAAAACTTGATTATTGCTTGGATAAATAGCTTTATTGTCATAACAATTCTCCGTTAGGGTAACGAGTATAATCCGAACCGTGTTTTTTGTCGGATTATTTTCGCTGTTTCTGTGTTAAAATACTCGCAAATCCGTCTAGGATTTGCTCCGTTTTTGCCTTGAACCATCTGAAAATTCTCTTGACAAAAAATCTTCGACCCGAAAACGAAGGATTTTCAGATGATTTTTGGCGGTTGAGGGTGACGACAGGCTGACGCCTTTCTAATCCGAAACTCCGAAAAGCACTGAAAAGACTCGCTTTCGGGCAGGTTCGGATTATAATCGTTACCCTAATCTCTTAATACATCAGTCAAGCCTGAAAAGCCTTGTTTCTCCCTTTTGCATCTTAATCGTAAAGCTGTCTTCAGTGCCTTGATAAGTGCCGCCGAGTAACTCATTAATATTTCTTTCCTTGCCGATATTAAGTGTTTTTTCACCGTCTGTTACGGCATAAATGCAGATATAGTTTTCATTAACATAAATAATATCATCGGTTTCGCAGTAAACATGAACTCCGTTTGCTTTGCAGAAAGCTCTCAGCTCGGTTACCGTGAATTTCTCTTTAAGAGGCGAGGTCATAATATAGGGAACGTCATTCATTTTGCAAAGATTACGGGCGTTTTCCATATAAGTTGTCTTTGCACTTGATAATAAAATAACTGCTTTGTAATTTTGATAAACCGCTTTGAAATCATAAACATCATAAATACCATACGGCGTGCCCATAAGACCGAGCTGTTCTCGCTGAGTGTGGAAAACGTTTCGCAACGAACAGTTTGTGAGATATTTATAGGCACTTTCGTCAACGAATACCGCAACTTCCGCCTTCGAACTTCTGTTGGCATCGGTTAAGCTTTGCTCATAGATACTCTTGAAGGTTGCCATTTCGTTCATGATATCATCATCGGCATACCAGCCGCCCCACATATCAAACCACCACAGTGCATTGCCTTTTATAAGCTGGCGTGCAAACGATCTTCGAATTTCGTTTATGGCCTGAAACTTTGATTCTCTCGGCTGCCAAACGGGAGCGGAAAGAAGTCCGTTGGGGTCGGTTGACGGGTCTTTCTGAGAAAGAGGAACAGTCAGATGGGTTCTTATATCGCATTCCTGAAAGCACATCTTTCCGTGCAGACGAACAGAATCGGCAGGATACATTTCAGTCCAGTCCATATCAGGAGAACGAGTGCCAATGTATGAATTCGGTGAACAGATGAAGTTAATATTTTTGTCTTTCAATATATAATTGAGTGCGTGATTGCCTTGCAGAGAGTCGGTAACTTCAAGAGTATAACCGTAAAATGTGCCAACAACAACGTTGTTGCCCGTTTCCTCTTTTACAATCCGAGCAAAGTGACTTATGGCTTGAGCGATTTTGAAATTTGCAAACTCTATATAACGTGAAAGATATTCGTCGTTGAAATAATTTGTCTTTTTATCGAGCAAGGTTAAATCGGGCAAACCGTTGTACTCAACTTGGGGGTAATACTCTTCAAGAAAAGCTTTGAAGCTTTCTTTTGCGCATTCGCCGTAACCGCCGTTCATATCAAAATGGAACCATTCTTCCGTTTGTCCGCCTGCAATCTGATAACCCACAATATGTGAGGCATATTTGCAGGAGTTTGCATACTGCGTGAATTCACGCAAAAACTGCGACGCATCGTCACGCCATTTCTGCGAATAGAAGGATTCTCTGCAAGGAATGCCGTCTTTTATGTTCAATTCATCGGGGTTTTCTTCTTCCCACCAGACGGGCAAACTGATATTGACTCTCGGGATTATGTAAGCATCGGGACAGGCTTCAAGAATATTTTCGACAGCCTCATCAAACAGCGAAAAATCGGGAGCATCCTTTACATCAAAAATACCTTTTTTGAATGGCGTCAGTCCGTATGTAATGCTTATCCATCTGCCCGAAAACAGAACGGGCACAGAAAAGAATTTATAGCCCGCAGCCGCAAAATCGTCATACTCATTGAACTTTTCAAGATAAGTCATATATGCAACTGCAGCGTGCGGTTCGCCGTTGATATAAAGTGTGGGCACACCGCCGCAATTCTTGATTTCCGAATGAATTCCTACATATTTATCCATATCGTGCACAACCTCTTGAGTTGAAATTTCGTAATCCGTTTCCTACAAAAGCTTTTGAAAGTTAAAAACATAACCTAAAAAAGTTGTAAAAGCCAAAAAGAAACTGATGATTTTTTGAACAAGCATATATCCCCACCTCGTTAAGATAGTAAAAATGATATTACGGCAAAAATTGATTTCGCATCAGCAAATTCTGATTTATCAAACTCAATCAAGCTCCGATATTTTCTCTTCAAGCTTCTGAACAAACTGAGCGACAAAATATCCGTCAATAAAGCGGTGGTTAACGTCAAGAGTCATATTGATAATATACTTGCCGTTTTGTTCTTTGT